>RFHU01000074.1 GCA_003695705.1 Planctomycetota bacterium | reverse complement strand
CCTGCGCAACGCCCCCCGCGCCCCGCGGCGAACGACGCAGCGCGGCCCGCCCCCCCGAAGACCGCACAAAGCATTGCTGCCAAGCGACATACAGAAAATGACGCAATGCGCTAAATTGCCCTTGACGCGCCGCGCTATGCCGGCTACCGTTGGGGGCGTCCGGGCGGCGCAGCGATCCGCCGGCGGACAGGAGGCAAGCATGAGCGAACAGGACCGTCCCCGGAACGAAGCCAGCGAAAGCACCGAGACCTCTGCGGCGGAGGCGGGCGCCGAGGCCGCCGAAGGCTTCTTGGCGCACCTCAAGGCGCGCGGCGAGGCGGGCAAGCGCGAGTGGGAGGGCCTGCTCACCAAGGCCCGCGAGACCCTCGAAGAGCACAGCCAGCGCCTCTACCGCCGCGCCCTAGATCGCGGCGCCGCCCTCCTCCTGCGCGCGCTCTCCAGCGTGCGCCAAGGCGCCGAGGCCCTCGAGCGCAGCGTGGCCAAGGCCCGCGACGACGACGCCGCACCGAGCGAAGCGCAGGAGACGCCCGCCACCGCCTGAGAGAGCCGCCTCGCCTCCCACCCAGACAACCATCTCCCCTCCCGTCGCGGCCCTTCGGCGCGCCCGCACACGCGCCGAGGGGCCGCGGCTTGTACGACGCCCCGGACCGCCCCAGCCCGCGGAGGCCAGCGCAGTGCGCACCGAGGGGCGTCCCAGCGCTCGGCGCAGGGACGCCCGACGACGCGGCACCTCGGCGCCCCTCCACAGGAGGGCGACCGAACGCAGCCAGTGGCTCGGTGGACCCGCCGGCCCGCCCACGCAATCGGCGAACAGGAGGTCACCGGCGGACGCCAGCGTGTCGGACCTCGCGCCGGGCGCCGAACGCGGTCAGGACCGCAGGCAACGCTCGCGCAGCCGCAGGTATCCTTCCGAAACCGCGTAGGCGGTCAGGTCCACGAGCTCAGGGAACTCGCGGAACACCCCGATCACCCCCTGAGTCGTCGCGGGGATCCTCCCCCGCAAGGAAAGATTGGTCGCCGCAATGGCCCGCAACGCGGCGTCCATGCCCCCGGCGGCCAACAGCCCGGCGCGACTCCCGGTGCGCCGCGCCGCCTGCGCGAGCCGGCCGAAATCGAGCTCCTCCTGCCTCTGCCAGAGCCCGAGCTGGGTGTTGCGCAGGCCCGAGTGCAACTCGCTGGCCCGCCCGATCTGCTTGGCGGCGTTGCGGGCGAGCTTCTCGTCCTCGCCGACGAAGTGGCGCTGCGCCGGGTCGAAGCCGCGCAAAGCGCCCAAGAAGAGCAGCCGCAGATCCGCCTCGGGGAAAGCAAAGAGGAGCTGCAGGTTGAGCCGCAAGGGGCCGAGCGCCCTCCCGAGGACGAAGGCCTTCTCGTCTTCTTCGAGCCCCGCAAAGACCTCGGGGCACAAGATCAGGGCGGGCCGTCCCTTGGCGTGTCCGATCACCGGTTCGGGGTGCTTCCAGCCGGGCATCCAGTAGACGTCCAGCTCTTCGAGCCCCAAGAGCTCGCAGACCCGCTTGAGCAAACCATGCTCGGGGAAGGCGTCGCCTTCGATCCCGTGGCGCGGAGTCCGCCAGCCGATCCCGTGCTTCTTGAGGTCGTCGGGGACCAGGCGCAGGAGCTGCGGACCGGCCTTGCGCAAGAACTCGAGGGGCGCGCCCCGAAGCCCCTCGTGCGCCAGCGACGCGGCGAATTCGTCCTCCTTGAGGCGCGCGCGCGGAGTCGGCGCCTGCGGGCGAAGGCGCCGCGCCACCTCGCGGTCCTCCGCGTCGGAGACCGCCCGCAGAGCGACGAGCACCCGCACGGCCTGCTCGTGGGCGCCCGCGCGCCCGCCCAGGCGCCAGGCCCGGGCAAGCGCCTGGTAGGAGCCCACCAGCAGAGGGTCGTCGGCGAGGAGTGTGCGGTGGATCCGCTCCGCGCCGCGCACGTCGCCCAGTTCGAGGGTCAGCCGGGCGAGCTGCGCCCGCGCACCCGAATGGGTCGGTTCGAGGGCCAACACGCGGTCGAACTCCCGGGCCGCGAGCTGGAGCTTCTTCTGGCGCAGGAGGACCTCGGCCCGCCGCATGCGCAACGCCGCCTCGTCGCCCGTACGCCCCTCGCGCGCCTGCCTCGCGGCAAGTTCGAGGACGCGGGCCTGCGCATCGAGGTCGCCCGAGGACTCGAGCAAGCGGAGCAGGGACTCGAGGGTCTTGCGATCGGCCGGGTCGAACTCGAGGGACTTCTCGAAGCAACGCCGGGCGAGGGCCGGCTGCCCGAGGCGGTCCCGCAGAACCCTGGCCAGGCTGGCGTGCAGCTCGGCCAGGGTCTTGCGATCGAGTTCCTGCTCGATCGCCCGCTTGAGGTTGTGTACGGCCTCGGCCCAGCGCCCGGCGCGGCCGTGGATCTCGGCGAGACGGCGGCTGGTCTTGGCCTGGTGGGGGCCGGGAAGGTCGACCGCAGCCTGCAGGTGACGCGCCGCCGTGTCGGGGTCGCGGTAGACGACCTCGAACAGGCGCGCCAGGGCCGTCCGCGCCTGCACGCGCTGCTCCACGCTCGCCCAGGGATCGTCCTCGCCGCGGTGCGCGACCACCTGCTCGTAGTGCCGGCGGGCGCCGTCCGGATCGTCTTGCTCGAGCAACTCGGCCAGGGCCAAGTGGGCGTCGTAGCGCTCGGGGAGGACGTCGAGCGCCTGCCGGTAGCACCGAACCGCTTCGCTTCGCTCGCCCAGCTCGCGCAAGGCGCGCGCCAAGGCGAGCGTGTGCGAGGCGCGCACCTTGGGCGGACGCGTTCTCCGCACGAGCTCTTCGACCACCGGGCGCGCCACCTCCCACTGCCCGGCGGCGAGCAGCAGCCTCCCTAGGTCCTCGAGAGCCTGCAGATGCCCCGGGCGCAGCTCCAGCGCCTGCCGATAGCTGGCCGCGGCCTCCTGCGCTCGCCCCGCCCCCTCGAGGCACTGCCCTCGGGCCCAAAGGAGCTCCGCCGCCCGTTCCGCATCGCCGAGCCGCTGCGGGTCGGAGGCCAGCGTAGCCAAGTGACGAAGCGCAGCGCGCCGATCGTCCGCCGCCCATGCCATTTCGGCGAGCGCCGCCAAGGTCTCGACGTCCTGCGGATTCCGCTCCAGCGCCAGCTCGTAACAGCGACGTCCCTGCGGATACATGCCCAGGGCGTCGCGGTAGACGTCTCCCGCCCGCACGAAGGCCCGCGCCTCGGCGGCAGGCTCGTCCTCCGCCTTGGCCAAGGCGAGGAGCACCCGTACCAACTCCTCGGCCTGTGCGCGCGGGGCCCGCGGCGACCCCGCGCCCTTGGCCCCAAGGAGTCGCGCCAGGCCGCGCAAGGCAGGGAGGTGGCTCGGTGCGTGCACCAGGGCCTCTCGGTAGCGGGCTTCGGCCCGCTCTGGGTCGCCAAGCCGCTTTTCGAGGACCTCCGCCGCCTTGGCGAGCAGCTCGCCGCGGCGGAAGCCCTCGCTGGCGGCGGCGGCGCGCTCGGCGCTGGCCACCAACTCCGGGTAGGCCTCGGCCTCGCGGAGCAACGGCTCGAGGTGCTCGAAGGCGTCCTCCTTGGCCGGGTCCGCGGCGAGCGCCTTCCGGTAGGCCTCCAAGGCGCCGCGCCGGTCGCCAAGGTCCTCGCGGAGGACGTCGCCGAGTTCCACGTAGAGTTCCGCGCGCGAACCCGCCTCGGAAGTGCGTTCGGCGAGCCGCTCCAACGCAACCGCCAGCTCTTGGAATTGGCCGCGCTCCCTTCCCCAGGTACGACCGACCTCGACCTGGAGCCGGACCGCCTCCACGCAATTGGGGTCGCGCGCCAGCGCGCGCTCCGCCGCGGCGAGGGCCTGGCGGGGCTGGTCCAGCTCGTGGGCCGAGACCAACGCAAGCTCGAGTTCCAAGGCCACGCGCTCGGGGCCTTCCACCGCCTGCAAGCGGTGGGAGAGGATCTGCGCAAGGTCCTCCCACTCGCCCTGCGAACGGAGCAGATCGGTGAGGGCGACCTGGCTCTCGGCGTCCCCTGGATCGAGTTCGAGGGCCTTGCGGTAGGCGGCGATCGCCTCGAAGGGGCGCTGCAGGCGTCCGGCGAGAACGCGGCCCGTCTTCTTGAACAGTTCCAGGCGCTCGGCGGGCCGCTGCTCGAGGGAGAGGCGCCGCTGAAGGGTCTCGACGAGCCCGAGATACTCGGCGCGAGCCTCCTGGACACGAGCGAGGGCCTCCAGGAGGCCGAGGTCGTTCGGCGAGAGACTCGCCGCCTCACGAAAGAAGCGCTCCGCAGTGACCAGGTCACCGAGGCGCTCCTCGGCCAAGGTCCCGGCCTGCCGCAAGAGGCGCACGCGACGGCGCGGCTCCTTGACCAAGCCGATCTCCAGGCGCAGCGTGTCCAGGAGTTCGGGGTAGCGCTCGCTCCGCGCGTAGAGTTCCTTGAGGCCCTCGCGGGCCTCACGCCCGCTCGGGTTGAGCGTGACGGCGCGCTGGAGCGCGTCCGCCGCCAGTTCGGGGTCGTCGAGGCGGTCGCGCGCGACTTCGCCCAGTCGCACCAGCGCGTCGTAGCCGCCACGCCCCAGGCGGCGCGCCTCCTGCTCGTAGAGTTCGACCAGATCGGTCCAGCGCTGCTCGGCCAGGAGCAGCCGCTCCAGTTCCCGAGTGACTTGGGCGTTCTCGGGATCCTCCTTGCGGATCGATGCCAGCACCTCGATCGCCGCGTCGCGCCGGCCGAGGCGTTCTTCGTAGAGTTTCGCCTGTTCCTGCAACAACTCGGCCGCCGCCGGGGCGCGCCGTGCCCGCTCGCCCAGCACCGCCACCAGCTCGCTCCAACGCTCCGCAGCCCGGTAGGCGACCTCGAGTTGTTCGAGCGCGCGCGCGCGCTGCTTGCCCCGGCCCAACTCCCGCGCAACCACGAGCGCGTCGATGGCTGCGGAGAGCTGCCGGGCACGCAGCAGCTGGATCCCGAGGCGCAGCGCGACCTCGGCCTTGCGGGCCGGGCCCTCGGCGAGCTGCAGCAACCGGCGCAGGGCACGCAGCAGCAGCTCGTCGTCGCCGAGTTCGCGGGCCAGCCCTTCGAGGGCCTCCCACGACTCGGAGTCGCCCGGCACGGCCCGCACCGCCTCGAGGTAGGCCTCGGCGGCGCCCCGCGCGTCCCCCAGCCGAAGCGAGCGGATCTTCGCCGCCCGCCGGAGCATCCACGCGCAGCGGCTCGTGTCGTCGACCGCGCGGGCCATGCGGCAGGTCGCGTCGGCCAGCTCCTTCCAGCGCCCCAGCTTCTCGGCGACGCGCGAGTAGGCGGCCAGCCCCTCCGCCTCGTTGCCCGCGACCTCGCAGGCCACCGCCGCGTGCGCCAGCGCTCGCTCGAGGTGGGCCGTGCGTTCCTTGGGCGCTGCCTCCGCGAGGTCTTCGCGCAAGCGGCACGCTTCGAGCGAAAGCAAGCGGCGCCGCTCAGCGTCGCCGCAAACGCGCAGCTCCTGCTCGACGCAGTCGGTGAGCGCGGCCTTGTCCCCCAGGGCGCGGAGCCCCGCCGCGAGCCCCCGCAGGGCGTCCACGTCGTCGGGCGCCTCTTGGAGCACGCGCCGCCAGCAGGCGACCGCGCGCGCGCGGTCCTCCAAGGGGCCGTCGCAGAGACGAGCCAGTTCCCGCAAGGCCTCACCACGGTCGACCGGAGAAGGTGCCCGCTCGGAAAGGGCTTCGAGCGCCGTCGCCAAGAGGTCTGCCTCGCCGAGCTCCCGCGCGACCGCGGCCAACCCGACCCAGGCCTCGAGCGTCTCCGGAGCCAGCTCCAGGGCGCGGCGGTAGGCGTCGCGCGCGGCGGGGCGGTCGCCCAGGCGGCTCCGGAGCGCCCCGACCTGGCACTCCAGCCACACCCGTCGGCCCCGATCCACGCGGGCGCGCACCTCCAGCTCGTAGACCTCCACCAGGCGCGCCCAGTCCTCGCGTGCCTCGCAAAGGGCCGCCAGCGCACGGGCCGCAGGAACGTTGCCGGCCTCCGCCTCGAGGGCCGCCTCGAAGGCGGCGGCGGCCTCGTCGGGTCGCCCGAGGTCGCGACGCAGGACGAGCCCCAGTTCGAAGAGGGAGTCCGAGCGCTCCGCGGCCTCGAGGTGCGGCTCCTCGGCCAAGGCGCGCAGCGCCTTGGCTAGCTCCTCGAAGCGGCCCTCCCGTCGGTAGAGCCTCGCCAGGGAGCGGAGGAGCCTCCCGCGCAAGCGCGACGCCGTGGGCGCTTCGCTCGCTCGCTCCATGGCGACCTCCAGGGCCGCCAGCGCGTCGCCCACACGCCCCAGCTCCTCGAGCACGACCGCCCGCTCGCCGTGAAGTTGCGCTGCGCTCCCCGGATCGCTCGCCCGCTCCGCTCGCTCGGCCAGGAGCTCGGCAAGGCGCTCGCGATCCCCGCCCTGGCGGAAGATCGCCTCCAGGCCGTCGCGGGCGGCCTCCAATCCGGGATCGCTGGCAAGCAACTCGCGGTAGCGCCCAACGGCCACCTCCGGCTGCCCGAGGACCGTGCGGTGGAGTTCCGCCTCGCGCAGAGTGAGCGAGGCCACCTCGGTCGGGGGTGCGCCGGCCTCGAGGAGGCGCCGCGCCTCTCGCTGCAAGAACTCGGCCAGCGCCTCGCTCCTCCCCTCCCGCCGGTAGAGCGCCTCGAGCGGGCCCGCGGCCTCGGCCGGCACGCGGGCGTAGAGTTCTTCGCTGACCTCGATCGCGCGCGCAGGGCGATAGACCGGCCCCGTGGTCAAGGCAGCCAGGCGACGCAAGAGGGCGAGGCGATCTTCCTCGTCGCGCGCGTGCGCCAGGGCGTGCTCGCAGGCGTCCGCAACCCCGGCCGGGTCCTCCGCGTCCTCGCAGAGCCGCATCAGCTCCCCGGCCAACCGCCGCGCCTCCGCGGCGTCGCGCCCTTCCTCTTCGACGAGCTCGTCGAGCGCCGCGCGGACGCAGGCCGCCGCCGCCGCCGGGCGCCCCAGCTCCGCTTCGAGCACCCGGGCGCGTTCCAGCAACAGCTCCCGCCGCGCCGAGCCCTTGGCCAGGGCTGCGCGCCGTCCGAGGAGCTGCTCCCGCGCCGCGTGCTGGCCCAGAACCCCGCGCAGGCGCGCCAGCTCGGCCAACGCCGTGTCGTCTTCGGGGGCGCAGCCGACCACCCGCTCCCAGGTCGCCGCGGCGAGGGCCGGCGCCTCCAGCCGCGTCTCCTCGACCTCGGCGGCCCGCTTCCACCAAACCGCAGGGTCTTCCTCGAGCGCGCGGGCGAGTTCCGCGCGCCGGTGGAGGGCCCGCGCCCGTGCGGCCCAGTCCTCGACCCGCTCGTAGAGGTCCGCGAGGACTTCGAGGTCCTCGCCGCGCAACGGGTCGCGCCGCAGCGCCCGCTCGTAGCAGGACGCTGCCTGGCGAGGCTCCGCCGCGGAGAGGAGGGCACCGGCCCGCGCGTGGAGGGCGGCGGCCTCGGCGTCGTCGGACTCGAGCACGGCCCGCGCCTCGAGGACCTCGACGAGCGGCGCGGTGCGCCCGGCCGCGGCGTAGAGGTCCGCGAGCGCGACCAGCGGGGCCAGCTCCTGCGGCGCCAGTCCCCGGGCCCGCTCGAACTCCTCGGCCGCCTCGCCCGGGCGCTTCAGGCGGTCGCGCAGGATCTGCGCTCGCTCCATGCGCCGCTCGAACTCCGCGGACCGTTCGGGCACGGCGTCGGCCTCGCGGGCGAGGACCCCGACCGCCTCCTCCCAGCGTTCGCCCTCCACGAGGTAGGCGCGCAGCCGCGCCAGGATCGCCACCTCGTCGGGGAGTTCCTCGAGCGCCTCCTGCAGGGCGACGATCGCCCGATCGCGCTCGCCGAGCTCCTCGTGGGCGTCGGCTACCCCGAGGGCGAGCTCCGCGCGCCGCGCGGGGTCGGCCTCCTGGTCGCGCAGCGCCTGGCGCACGCGCACCAGTTCCCTCCAGTCGCCACGCGCGCGGTGGACGCGCTCCAGCCCACGCAGGGGCCGCGCGTCGCCGCGGAGGAGGGCCACCGCCTCGGCGAAGGCCGCGGCCGCCTCGTCGAGCCGGCCGAGGCGCGCCTCGAGCACCTCCCCCAGTTCCAGGCAGAGTTCCGCGAGGGCGTCGGCGTCCACGGCTTCTCCGGCGGCACGCCGGGCTTGCAGGCGCCGGAACTCGCCCTCGAGGAGCCGAGCCAGCGCCTCGTCGTCGCCGGTCGCGTCGTAGGCCGCGCGCAGGGCCGCGAAAGCCTCCGGGTGCCCGGGCGCCAGGGCGAGCACCTGCTCCCAGTGGCCCCGCGCGGCCGCGCGGTCGCCGAGTTCGTCGCCGGCCAGCCGCGCGAGGTCCTCGTGCAAGCGCGCGAGCTCGGCGGGGTCTTCGAGAGCCTCCGCGCGCCCGCGCAGCACCTGGTAGCGATCGGCGGGGCGCCCGCCTTCGCGATAGAAGCCTTCGAGGCGCTCGAACACGCGCCGATCTTTGGGCGCCACGGAGCGCGCGCGCTCGAGGAGGGCGCAGGCGCGCTCGGACTCGTGGAGTGCCTCGAGGAGGTCGGCCCCCTGCAGCGCCCGATGCACGAGCCGCCCGCGCGCGCCCGCGTCCTCGCGGGCGGCGTCCTCGAGCACGGCGACTTCGCGCTCGATCGCCCGCGCATGCGCGCCGCGGTCGCCGGTGCGCAGGCAGAGGGCGTCCAACCGCTCGTAGGCGTCGAGGCGATCGGGCGCAAGGTCGAGGACGCGCTCGAAGACGCGCAGGGCGTCTTCGGGGCGACCGAGGCGCTCGTCGAGGACGCTCGCCGCGCGGGCGAGGGCGGCCGCGGCCTCGACGGGCTCGGGAACGAGTCGCGCGCGCTCCTCGAGGGCGTGGACGAGCTCCTCCCAGAGTTCCTCGGCGGCGAGGAGCTCGATGCGGGGGTCGAGCGAGTCCAGGGTCTCGTGCTGCGCGAAGGCCGCCGCGTAGGCGGCGATCGCGGCGCGGGGATCGCTGCGCTCGTCCCGTTCGAGGACCGCGCGCTCGACAAGGAGCTCCGCCGCCGCCGCGCCCTCGCGGAGCCCGGCCAGGGCCCCCAGGACCTGCGAAAGCTCCTCGTGGCGGGCGCAGCGCCGACACAAGGTCCGCAACTTGACGAGAATGTCCTCGCGCTCCTTGGCCTCCAAGCGCCGAGCCAGGGCCTCGGCGGCGAGGAGCTCGTCCACCGCGCCCTGTTCGTCGTGCAGCTCGACTTGCAAATGGCGAGCGACCTGCAGGTGCAGGTCGAGGGCCTCGCGGCGAACGCCCAGCAAGGCCCGCTTGCGCCGCAAGACCTCCACGAGCTGCGAGAACTCCTTGCGGCGCCGGTGGACCTCGGCCAACCGATCGAGGGCACGGACGCTCTCGGGCTGCTCGGCGAGGGCCGCCTCGAAGCGCCGGCGAGCGAGTTCGAGTTCGCCGCGCTCGACGGCGCGGCTGCCCAAGGCGACGTAGGCGTCCGCCGCCGCCCGGGTGCCGGGGACGATCTCGGGGATCCGCTGAAGGCACCGCTCGTAGGCGGCTTCGTCCCCGACCTCCAGCAACAGGGGGGGCAGCACGACGATCGCCAGCGCGTGCGGGTCGCCGCGCCGCAAGACCTCGCCGTAGAGCTCCGCCGCACGGCGGGCGTCGCCGAGGTGGTGTTGCACGATCTGCGCCGCCGCCCGGAAGCATTCCTCCTGGCGGCGCACCTCGGGATGCGTCCGGGCCTCGCGCTCGTAGGCGTCGGCCAAGGCGGCGAAGTTCCCGTGCGAAACGTGAATGTCGCGCAAGAGCCGCCAGGCCTCTTCGTCCAGGGGACGCAACCGGAGCACCTCTTCGAGGATGTCGGTCGCCCCCGCGGCGTCGCCGCACGCTTCGAGGAGCAGGGTGGCCAACCGGCGCCCGAGCGCGACCCGCTCGTCCGCCGCGGCCGCCGCCTCGAACTCGGCCCGCAAGGATTCGGCAAGCGCCGCCGCCTCGCCGGTTCCCTCCAGCGAGCGCGTCCGCCCGCGCAGGGCCCGCGGATCGCGGGGGTCGATCTCCAGCGCCTTTTCGAAGGCCTCCCGAGCGCCCCCGGGATCGCGCAGAGCGCTGAGGCGGAGTTCTCCGAGCAAGGCGAGCTCTCGCAGACGCAAGCGCGGGTCGCGCTCGAGCCGCGCAAGCTCGGAGAGGGCGTGGGCGAGTTCCTCCCAGGCCTCGGCCTTGCGCAGCAGCGGCGCCAAGCCGCGCCAGGCTTCCAGCGAGTCGGGGTGGTCCTCGAGCGCTCGCCCGAAGACCTCCCGCGCCGCCTCGGGGTCGCGCGCCGCGAGCAGCCGCCCCCTGCGGGCCCGGAGCTCCGCGCGCCGGATCGGGTCCTCCTCCAGCTCCGCCTCCCGCCCGAGGAGGCGCGCCAGCTCCTCCTCGTCGCCTTCCTCGCGGGCGATCGCCGCCAGCCAGCGCACCGCGACCTGCAGGGAGGGATCGGCCTTGAGGGCGCGCGCCAAGAGGAGCTTCGCGGCGGACGCGTCCCCTGCGCGCGTCTTGAGCACCCGCCCCGCCTCCACGAGGTAGGCTGCGCGGCGACGGGGATCTCGCTCGAGGCGCGCCGCCGCCTCGAGGTGCTCGGCGAGGGGACGACCCAGGCCGAGGCGCCGCTCCACGCGCAACAGCGCCCGCAGAACCGCTCGATCCTTGGGACGCAGCTCGAGCGCTTCTCGGAGCAGGGCCAGGGCCCGCTCGGGGTCTCCGAGCTGGAAGGCGCGCAGCTCGGCCTCCTCGCGGAGGAGAGCGCAGCGCTCCGCGCCGGTCAACTCGTGCGGATCCGCCGCACGCCGCGCCGCGAGGGCCTCGGCCAACGGCCCCGCGCGCCGGGCGGTCCGCAGGATCCCCACGCGCGCGTCGCGAACCGAGGCGAGCCGCGGGCAAGCCTCCTCGGCTTCGTCGAGCGCCGCCAAGGCGTCGTCGAGCCGGCCGAGCCGCTCCGCCAGGAGCCGCGCGCGGCGCAGAGCGAATTCGGCGCGAGCCCCGGGCTCCTTTGCCTGCGCAAAGGCCTCGCGCAGGGCGGTCTCGAGAGGCTCCCAGCGCTCCTGGGCCTCGAGAAGCTCCACCCGAGCCCGATGCGCGCGGGCGTTGCTGGGGTCGGTGGCCAGGGCCTGAGCGAAGGCTTCCTCGGCGGCGGTCGGGTCGCCCATGCGCTCGGAGAGGAGCAAGGCGCGCTCGAGCTGCAGGTCGGAGGCCTGGCGGGGGTCGCCCCGCTCCTCGACCGCACGCGCCGCCTCTTCGAGGGTTGCCGACGCTGCGGCGAAGTCGCCGGCCGCGCGCTGGACGCGCGCAAGGGCCAAGAGCAGGTCCGCGGCGCCGGGAGTGGCCGCGAGGGCTTCGCGCAAGCTGCGGGCGGCCGCCCCGCAGTCGAGGAGCTTCGCCTCGTAGACCTCCGCGGCCCGGGCCAGGCAGAGGGCTCGCTCCGCAGGGTCCTCCGCGCGCTCCGCACGGCGTTCGTGGACACGCACGAGCGACTCGGCGTCGTCCAGACTCCCGTAGACTCCGGCCAGATCGTCCCAGGCCGCGTCGTCGGCCCCCGCGTCCCCCGCGAGGGCGGCCTCGAGGGCGCGAGCGGCCCGTGGCAAGTCTCCGAGCCGGTCGCGCGCGACGCGGGCAAGCTCGCGCCAGCACTCGCCGGGATCCTGACCGCTCGCCTCGGAGCCGGCCGCCTCCTCGAGCAGAGCGGCCAGGTCCCGCCAGCGGCCGAGGCGCCGGTAGAGACGGCGCAGGGCCTCGACCGCGCCGGGGTCGCCCGGGGCCTCGGCCAGGACACGCTCGTAGAGCAGGGCGGCCGCGGACGGGTCGTCGAGCTTGGTCGTCGCGACCAGCGCTCCTTCGCGCCAGAACGCGTGCCGCAAGGGGGCGTCCTCGACGCGCTCGGCGACCGCGGACACCAACTCGTAGAACTCGCGGTGGGCGCCGGCCTCCGCCGCAAGGCGCCGGTACTCCTCGAAGGCTTCCGGCCGCGCGGGGTTCAGCTCCAGAGAGCGGCGCCAGGCGGCGCGCGCGGCCTCCGGGTCTTCCAGCCACCGCTCGCGGAGGGCGGCCAGGCGCGCCAGCACGCCGGCCGCACGCCCGGGGTCCTCTCCCTCGACGACGGGGACGGCGGCCTCCAAGCGGGCCGCCGCGTCGGCGTGGCGCCCCTCGCCCTCGAACAGATCGACCGCGAGGTCGAGGGCCTCGGGGTCTGCCGGGCGTTCGGCCAACACCTCCTCGAGGGCCGCGAGGGCCGCGGCGGGGTTGCCCGCGCGAAGCTCGAGCCGCGCGAGCCGCAGGTGGGTCCAGCGGGTGGTCTCGGGGTCCGCCTCGAAGCGCCCCACGCCGGCGAGGGCGTCGCGGAGGAGCCCGTCGTCCTCGAGGCGCTCGGCCACATCGGCCAAGGCCTTGCAAGCAGCCAACGCGCCCGGCCCCTCGCGCTCGAGCCCCAGCGCGGCCTCGAGGTGCGCGCGGGCCTCGGCCGGCCGGTCGAGCCGCACCAACTCCACGTCGGCGAGTTGCCGGAGCGCCGCAGCCCGCTCGGACCCCTCGAGGGCCTCGACGAGGCGGCGGAGCGTCCCGGCCAGGCGCTCGTGCTCTCCGGCCGCCTCGTAGACCCCGCTCAACATGGCCAACCGCCCGGCGTCGCCCGGCACGAGGCGCACGAGGACCTCCAGGGTCTCGGCGGCCGCGGCGAGGTCGCCGAGGCGGTCGCGCTGCAGCACGGCGAGTTCTTCGAGGAGGGCCGGGCGCTCGTGTTCCTCGGTGACCTCGATCCGCTCCACGAGGACGCTCGCGGCCTCGCTCCAGTCTTCGGCCTCGTGCGCGAGCGCAGAGAGGGCCTCCCACGCCCCGGAGGCCCCGGGGTCGATGCCGACCGCCTGGCGAAGCGCAGCGCGCGCCCCGGCCGGATCGTCGAGGCGCCGGCGCAACACCTCGGCGCGGCGCAGGAGGAGGGCCGTCGCCGCCTGCCGCTCCTTGGGCGAGCGCTCGGGGCGCAGCAGGGCGAGCTCTCGAGCGAGGACGTCGGCGTGCTCCTTCCAGCGGCCGAGCTTGCGGGTGACGACGTCGAGGAGCTTGAGCGCCTTGGGATCCTTGGGGCTCAGCTCGAGGGCCCGCCGCACGTCGCGGTAGGCGAGCTTCCCTTCGCGGGAGCGATCTCGGAGTTCGGCGGCGCGGCGCCAGCGCTCGGCGCGCTCCTCGGGCGGGAGGGAGGCCAAGGCACCCTCGGCCTCGAGGGCCGTGGCCATGCCGCGCACGTCGTCGAGGAGCTGCGAGACCTTGAACAGGCTCTTGATCGCGCCCGCGTCCTGCGGGGTCGCCTCGACGGCCTTGAGCAAGAGGCGCTGGGCGCGCTCGGGCTGACCCAGGTGGCGCTCGTGGACCCAGGCTTGGCGCTTGAGGAGCTTGCCGCGTTCCGTGGGGTCCTTGGCCACCTCGAGGTGCCGCCAGAGCGCCTTGGCGAGCCCTTCCCAGTCGCCGACGCGCTCGTAGAAGCGCGCAATGACGTTCAAAATGCGCGGCTCGCGAGCGCCGCTGTCGAGGGAGGTCGAGAAGGAAGTCGCAGCGCCCTCGGCGTCGCGAAGTTGCTCGTCGAGGACCACTCCGCCGAGGAACCAGTAGACCGCAGCTTGCTCGGGCTTGGCGGCAATGGCCAGTTCGCGATACGCCTCGACCAGAGGCTCCCAGCGCTTGAGCTTGCGGGCGAGCGCTTCGAGGGGGTCGAGCGGGGCGCGGCTCTTCGGGTAGGCCCGGATCGAAGCAGCGTAGGCCTCGAGGGCCGCCTCGGGCTCGCGGTCGGCGAGCAACCCTCCCTTCTCGAAGAGGAGCTGGCCCTGCCGGCGGCGGTCGGTGGTGACGTCGAGTTCGAGGTCAATGACCTCCAAGAGCCCGGCGTGGTTCTTGGCCTTGGCGTGCAAGACCTTCAAGGCGCCAATGGCCGGCAAGAAGCTGCTGCGCACGCGAAAGGAGTCGAGGAAGAGGCGCTCGGCCCGCCCAGGGTCGCCGAGCCGATCGGCGGCCACCTCGCCGGCCTTGAAGAGAAGGCGCTCGCGGCCGGCCGGATCCACCCGCTCGGCGCGGGCCCGGTAGAGGTCCACCAAGTCCGACCAACGCCCGGCTTGCTTGAGTCGGCCCTCCTCGGCCTGGAACTCCCGAGCGTTGCGGATCGCCGCCTCGTTCAACGCGCCCCCTGCCCCAATCCGCCGGCCACGAATGGGTTGCGAAAGCGCATCGAAGCACATCCGCTCACGGCGAGCAACCAGAGCGCTCGAGCCCACGCTTTGCTCGCCCGCCGACGGGGTGGTACCGTCGAGCCAGCATGCAACCCGAGGTCGAAAGAGCGCTTCAGCACGCCGAATGGGTTGCGCGCCACGGCTGCCAGGCCGGGGTCTTTCCCACCGGTCGGGCGGTGCAACTCTGCCAGCAATACGTCGAGGCCGTGCGCGGCGGTCTGCGGGTGGGCTTCCCGCACTTCCTCGCCGAGCGCAGCCTCCTCGACCCCGAAGGGTTGCGTCGGCTCCAGCAGGCCCTGGCCCAGGCGTCCCGCGCGAGCGGCAATCTTCACAACAGCCTCGCCTCCAGCGGCGTACACCCCGGCCTCGCCTCCAGCGGCGTACACCCCGGCCTCGCCTCCAGCGGCGTACACCCCGGCCTCGCCTTTAGCGGCGTACACCCCGGCCTCGCCTCCAGCGGCGTACACCCCGGCCTCGCCTCCAGCGGCGTACACCCCGGCCTCGCCTCCAGCGG
>RFHU01000073.1 GCA_003695705.1 Planctomycetota bacterium | reverse complement strand
GCGACGACCCTACGGCGGCGACAGCCCCCTCGGCATTCCTGGGTAGCTTGCGGCCAGCGTTGGGCGAGGGCGCCTCGGACAGAATCGCAGGCTTTCTGTCCAGGGTCGCTCAGCCAGGTGCGGGTAAGGCTCCAGGTGAGGGCGGCGGAACCGGATAGCACCACGGCCTACGGGTGTCTTCAGCTCAGCTGAGACGGCTGTGCGGACGACTGGAGCGAGACGCCTCTTGCCGGCCAAAGGCTCTTGCGTCGCGGGCCCTGTCCAGGTGCCCCTGCTCATTGCCAGAGCCACGCCGAGGAGCGCCAGTTCCGCGACGAGCCGACGGCGCGGCTCCGAGCTGCCTACGACCGCCTTCAGGGACGCCTCGACCGCGCCTACGAGGACCGGCTTGACGGGCGGATCGACGCCGAGTTCTTCGAGCAGAGCCCGCTGTGTCAATCTACTTGGGACACCCACCCTCACGAAATTAGTGGCGGGCGGGGAAGTACCAGTACCTGATGAAGACCATGAACCACCGACACACCGACCCGGCGTCGGGCAACGGGGCCGTGCGCCCAGACCCCGAGGTCGTGGAGAAGCCCAAGCGCCGCAAGTTCACGGCCGAGTACAAGCGCCGGATCGTCGCGGAGGCCGAAGCGTGCACCAAGCCGGGGGAGGTCGGCGCCCTGCTCCGGCGGGAGGGGCTCTACTCGTCCGTCCTGTCCTCGTGGAGGCGCCAGGCGAAGGCGGGGGCCGCTGACAGCCTCACGCCAAAGAAGCGCGGTCGGAAGCCGAAGCACAAGACGCCCGAGGAGAAGCGCATCGCCGAGTTGGAGAAGGAGACCGCCCGGCTGCGGCGCGAGAAGGCCAAGCTCGAAGCGAAGCTGAAGCGGGCCGACATGATGCTCGACCTCCAAAAAAAAGTCTCCGAGATCCTGGGGATCCCCCTGAACCCGCCCGAGACCGACGGGAGCGACTCGTGAACGCGGTAAAGGACGCGAGCTCCGACCTGAGCGTGAAGGCGGCCTGCGAGGCCCTGGGGGTGCCGAGGTCGAGCTTCTACCGGCATCGCTGGGGCCGCCGGTTCACTCACCCCCGGCGCTGGCCCCGGCCGACGAGGCGAGCGCTCACCGATCCGGAGCGCCAGGAGGTCCTCGACGTGCTCCACAGCGAGCCCTACGTCGACAAGCCGCCCGCGCAGGTCTGGGCCGCCGTCCTCGACCACGAGGAGCGTCTTCTGTGCTCAATGTCGACCATGTACCGTATCCTCGCGGCCAACGGCGAAGTGCGGGAGCGGCGGAACCAGCTGCAGCATCCTCGCTACGTGAAGCCCGTGCTCGAGGCGACCGGGCCCAAGCAGATCTGGAGCTGGGACATCACCAAGCTGCGCGGTCCCGAGAAGCGGGTCTTCTTCAGCCTCTACGTGATCCTCGACATCTTCAGCCGCTGCGTCGTCGGCTGGCTGATCTCGGAGCGCGAGTGCGCCGAGCTCGCCGAGCAGCTCTTCAGGGAGACCTGCGAGAAGGAGGGGGTCGAGCCCGGCGAGGTCACGGCCCACTCGGACCGTGGCCCGCCGATGACCGCCAAGACGACGACGCAGCTGCTGGCGGACCTGGGACTGACTCAGTCGTTCAGCCGGCCGCGGGTCTCGAACGACAACGCGTACTCGGAGAGCCAGTTCAAGACGCTGAAGTACAGGCCAGAGTTCCCTGGGCGCTTCGGCTCCCTGGCGGACGCGAGGGCCTTCTGTAGGCGCTTCTTCGAGTGGTACAACCGCGAGCACTACCACTCGTCGCTGGGCTTGCTCACGCCCTGGTCCGTTCACTCGGGCGAGTTCGAACAGGTGCTCCAGAAGCGCCAGGAGGTCCTCAACCGGGCCTACGCGGCCCATCCCGAGCGCTTCGTGCGCGGTCGGCCGACGGTGAAGCGCCCGCCGACGCGTGTCTGGATCAACGAGCCACAGGCCGTGGAGATCTCGAAGTGATCGACTCGCAGGCTGTGGTGAAGCTGGGGGCTGGCAGCGGTGTGGTGAACTCCGTGGCCCCCTCACCCAGGGCCCGGAGAGGAGTTCTCCATCGCCGCGTCGGCAGTCCCCAGCTTCTCCACGGCCGTCCGACTACCTTCAGCCAAGCCATTGAGTTGAGGTGAAGCGACTTCAGTAATTTCTCAAAAAAGGTGTCTCATTTGGATTGACATCTTCCGCGGGGTCGTCCTGCGGCCGATCGGCGGAGGAGAAGAAGCGCTGAATGGACTCCCCCGACACGTCGTTGATCAGGAGTTGGATGCGTCGGTCGGTTTTCTGCGAGTGCACCGACACGTGGATGGCCTGTTCTTCGAAAGCGCTCGTCTTGAGGGGCCACTGCCCGTGCACGATGCGCTCCCTCCCCTCGGCGATGAAGCGGCGGGCGGCGGCTGTCTCGAGGCGTACCCGCCAGGGGAAGTCCGGGTTGTCGAAGGCGTCCTCTTCGAGAAACCAAAAGAGCTGGGTGAGGAACACGGTCTTCCCGCACCCGGCGAGGCCCAGAATCGCCATGCGGTGCAGCAGGCTCCTGCCCGGTCCGTGGAGGACGGGAGCGAAGTCTCGGCGGTAGCACGATCGGCAGGTCACGCTCTGCAGGGGGAGAGGCGCACCGCACGTGGGGCACTTGCGCGTGGGCTCGGCGAGTCGCAGGGCGGACTCGACGCCGGCTCCCGCCGAGGGAGGAGTCTGGGCGGAGGGGGGGGAGTCGCGGCGAGGTTTGCTCTCGGGCCGGTGGTCGCCCTC
>RFHU01000072.1 GCA_003695705.1 Planctomycetota bacterium | reverse complement strand
TGCGCGTGCCCGAGCGCGCGGGCGGCGTCGCGCACCCAGGAGACCCGCTGCTCGAGGGGCTCGCCCTGCCAGGCCCGATCGAGCGTCCGCGCCCCCTCGACGAGGGCCGTCGCCAGATAGAGTCGACCGTCCGCGGAGCCCGCGGCGTGTACTTCGAGGATTCCGGGGTGCCGCAGCGCCGCCAGGACCGCTCCTTCGCGGAGGAAGCGCTCGCGCGCGATCGGGTCTTCGGGGCGCGCGACCACCTTGAGGGCGACGCTGCGGCCCGTCGACTCCTCCCGGGCTCGGTAGACCGTCGCCGCGGCCCCGCGCCCGAGGGCTTCGAGCAACTCGTAAGGTCCCAGACGCCGCACGGCCGCCCCTCCCCCACTCTAGCCGCGCCGGCGAGCGCCCGCCGGCCCCGCTCGGCCCGACGCGGCGCTTGACGCGCGGCCAGGCCCGGCCAGCATTGGTTCGTGCCTCTGCCCGCCGTTGGTCTTGGAGCCCCTCGGGCGCCCGCTCCTCCGCTCAGCGTGGCGCCGATGATGGACGTAACCGACCGCCACTTCCGGCGGGCGCTGCGCGCCGTCACCCGGCGCACCCTCCTCTACACCGAAATGGTCACCACCGCCGCGCTCCTGCGGGGAAATTGCGAGCGGCACCTCGCCCACGACCCCTGCGAGCGCCCCCTCGCTCTCCAGCTCGGCGGCGACGACCCCGGAGAGCTTGCCGAGTGCGCCCGCATTGCCGAGGACTGGGGCTTCGCCGAGGTCAATCTGAACGTCGGTTGCCCCAGCGACCGCGTTCAGCGCGGGCGCTTCGGCGCCTGCCTGATGGCGCATCCCCAGCGCGTGGCCGACTGCGTAGAGGCCATGCGCCGCGCGGTCGCGCTCCCGGTGACCGTGAAGCACCGGATCGGGATCGACGACCGCGACCGCTACGAAGACATGGCCCACTTCGTGGCCGTCGTCTCGGCGGCGGGCGCCGACAGGTTCACGGTCCACGCCCGCAAGGCCTGGCTGTCGGGGCTGAGCCCCAAGCAGAATCGGACCGTGCCCCCCCTCCGTTACGACGACGTCTACCGCCTCAAAGCGGAGTTCCCCCACCTCGAGGTCGAACTCAACGGCGGGGTGCGCAGCCTCGACGCCGCGGCCGCGCACCTCGAGCGCGTCGACGCGGTCATGATCGGGCGCGCGGCGCAAGACGACCCCTACCTGTTCGCCGAGGCCGACCGGCGCTTCTTCGGGGACCCCTCCCCCCCGCCCTCCCGCGAAGAGGTGGTCGAGCGCCTCCTCCCCTACGTCGCCCAGCAGCTCGCCGCCGGCGCCCGCTTGCAGCACCTCGCCCGTCCCCTGCTCGGCCTCTTCGCCGGCCAGCCCGGCGCTCGGCGCTGGCGCCGCCAACTCAGCGAAGGCGCCCAAGACCCCCGTGCCGGAGTCGAGGTGCTCGAGCGCGCCTTGAGCGACCGCCGGCGGTGGACGGCCTGAACCCGCTTCGCCGAGGCGCCTCCCCGGGAACTCCTTGCCGCCGGGCGGAGTATACGAATCCGCCCGGAGGATCCCCATGCTTCGTCCGTTCCGCCCGCTCGCCGCGTTCGCCCTCAGCCTCGTCCTTGCGTCCTGCGCGGCGCCGACTCCACCGGAGCGCTCGGCCTCCGCAGAGGAGGCCGCGCGCCCCGAGGGCGCCGGGGAGCGCGCCGGTGCGCCCGCCCCCCGCAACCTGTTCGAGAGCCGCGTCATGCTGCGCGGCTACTGCCTCGCTTACTCGGGGGATCCCAAGCTGCCGGGAAACGGCTACTACAAATCCGAGAACACCCCCAAGAAGCTGAAGACTGCTAGGTGGAAAGACTTGCGTTTGGTGCCCGAACCGGAGGTCGTCACCGACTTTCGCGGGCAGCTCGGCATGCGCCTGCTCTTGGTCAACGGCAGCTCGCAAGAGCACGTCTTCGAGGCCTCCGACAGCCGCCTCTCCTTGATCCAGGAGGCGCTGACCGAAGACGGCTGGAAGCCCCTCGAATACCTGCCGCAGAGTTGGTGCGGCAACAGCTACCACTCGGTCTCCCTCGCGCCCGGCGAGTACTGGGAGTTCGCCGTTCCCCGCTACACGGGCCCTCGAAAGGCGCTCATCCGCTTCCGCCTCAGCGACATCAGCAGCCTGCACGGAGGGGTCCTCGTCTCCGAGCCCTACGAGGGCGGCTACTTTCCCTCCCAACTCTCCGAGAAGGAAGGGCATCGGGCGACGAACGTGATGGACCCCTACGACGAGTAAGTCCTCGCCCGCAAGATCCCAGCGCTCTGCGCGCGGGTTGCGCTCTCCGCCGGCGCCTTCGCCACCCGCGGCGCGCTCCCCCCGGCCGGCGCGTCCGCTCGGTCGCCGGGCCGCCGCAGCCGAAACGGGTCTGGCTCCCGAGCCCCGCAGTGCGCCCAGGCGTCCGCCCCTTCGGAGCGCGAGGACCGAGGGTGCGCGCCGGCTCCGGCGCACGGGCCGATCCTTCGCCCTCGCGAGAGCTCCCCCGCGGCCTACCTGCAGGCGCAGAAGACGGCGCGCGTGATCGGGAAGGGATCGTGGTGGGTCACGCAGAGGAGCATGAGGTCGAGCGGGACGGTGACGAAGGCCACTAGGAACGCCACGGCCAACAGCTCCGAGCCGTGGGAAACCGGCTGGAGGGCTTCGCTCGGCTCGAGCGCACCGCCGGGGACGATCCGGCACCCGGCGGCGAAGAGCAGAGCGAAGGAGGCGGCGGCGAAGGCCAGACGGAAGCGCAAGCGGTCGATCACGTCGCACCTCTCGGGGCTCGTTCCGTCGCTTGGGACGCGCCGCCGACGGTTGCATTCAGCCCCGGCCGCCGTTGCCCGGGGCCGACTGACGGCGGCGGCGATTACACTTAGGGCAGGACACGCCCCGCGGGGCCTGGGGCCGGCAGGAGCCCGGAAGGGGCGAGGTGAACACCAAGAGCTACAAGGGACTGGTCCTCGACCGCTTCCAGCGCGAAGCCCTCGAGGCCATCGACCGAGGCGAGAACGTCATCGTCGCCGCCCCCACGGGGGCCGGGAAGACTTTGGTCGCCGAATACGCCATCGAGCAGGTCCTCGCTCGCGGGGGCCGAGCGATCTACACCGCGCCCATCAAGGCCCTCTCCAACCAGAAGTACCGCGACCTCTCGGCCGCCTACCCGGGCAAGGTGGGCATTTCCACGGGCGACGTGTCCATCGACCCCGGCGCCCCGGTGGTCATCATGACCACGGAGATCTTCCGCAACACCATCTTCGACGACCCCCAGCGGGCCGCTCAGACCTCCTGGGTGATCTTCGACGAGGTCCACTACCTCGACGATCCCGAGCGAGGAACCGTGTGGGAGGAGTCGCTCATCTTCGCTCCCCCCAGCGTGAAGGTTCTCGCCCTCTCGGCCACCGTCTCCAACCTCGACGAGCTGGCGGACTGGATGCGCGAAGTTCGCGAAGGGCCGGTTCGCGTCGTCCTCGAGACGCGCCGCCCGGTCCCTCTCGCCGTCAAGGTTTCCTCGACCGAGGGCAAGGTCGTTCCTCTCGAACGAGTTCGCGAGCTCCGCCTCGGTCGCCGCCAGTTCCAGCGCATGCGCCACCAGCGCCGGCAGGACGTCCGCGGCTACTACCTGGCCGCGCAGCGGAAGCTCGTTGCCACCGTGCTCAACCGTCGCGAGCTCCCCCTGCTGTTCTTCCTCTACTCGCGAGCGGCCTGCGGGCAGCTCGCTCGCGCCTGCCGAGACCTCGACCTGCACGCGACCTACGCCGAGGGCAAGGCGGCGCGCGCCGAGTTCGACCGCCTGATCCACGCCTTCGAGCTCGACCCGAAGGACGAAGAGACGCGCGCGCTGGGTGAGCTGGTGGGGCACGGGATCGCCTACCACCACGCGGGGCTCCTCCCTCCCCTCAAGGAAGTCGTCGAGCGCCTCTTCGCCGAGGGCTACCTCAAGCTCCTTTGCGCCACTGAGACCTTCGCGCTGGGCGTCAACATGCCCGCGCGTTCGGTCGCCTTCGAGGGCCTTCGCCGCTGGAACGGAGTCAGCTTCGTCCCCCTCAAGACCCGCCAGTTCCAGCAAATGGCCGGGCGCGCCGGACGCCGCGGGATCGACCCCAAGGGGACGGTCTACATCACCTTCGACCCCTACCGCGACGACCCTTCGCTGGTGACGACCCTCGTGAAGGGGAAGGTCGAGCCGGTGGTGAGCCAGTTCAACCTCTCCTACGGCACCTTGCTCAACCTCTACCACCGCCTGGGCGACGCCATCTACGAAGCCTGCGAGCGCTCCTTCGCGAATTTCCGGGCCCGCCGCGCCCGCGCGACGCGCAAGAGCAAGAGCAAGGGCGAGCGCAAGCGCGAGCGTCGCGGCCACAACCGCGGTCGCCGCGGACGCCGGCACGAGGAGCGCCGCGAGCGCGAAGAGCGCGAACGCGCTGCGCCCTCGAGCGGCGCCCGCTACCGGAGCGTGGTCGAGCAGGTCCGCCTCAGGCTCGGCCTGCTGGCAGAGCTCGGCTACCTCGACGCCCAGGGGCAGGTCACCGACCGTGGCCGCTTTGCCATGCAGGTCTTCGGCCACGAACTCGTGGTCACCGAGCTGGTGTGGAGCGGCCTCTTCAAGCGCCTCGACGCCGTGGCCCTGTGCGCGCTGGCCGTGGCCGTGGTCCACGAGAGCCGGCCGGGGGTTTACTACGGCGGCAAGCCTCCCCGCGCGCTCCTCGGTCGCGAGTCCTACCGAACGGCCGAGCGGGCGGTGAACGCGCTGGTGGCCCTCGAGGAAGAGCGCGGGATTGCTCCCCCTTCCAAGCCGCTCGATTGGAACCTGTCCGCGACGGCCGCTGCCTGGGCGGAGGGCGCCGAATTCGCCGAACTCCGCGACCTGACCGACGCCTCCGACGGCGACGTGGTCCGCGCCTTTCGCCAGGCGATCCAGGTCCTGCGTCTCTGCGGCGTGCCGCTGCGCGCCCTCGGCCGCAACGAAGAAGCCGGGCGTGCCCGCGAAGCCTTGCGTCTGCTGAAGCGAGGCCTGGTCGATGCGGAGTGGCAGTTGCGCCGCGCCGCCGAGGTCCCCGACGAGCCGCTCGAGCCGGCGCGGGTCTCCGGGGCGCCCGGACGGGAGGACGACGGCGCCGACGCGAGCGGCGCGGAGGAAACGCCCGCGGCGGCGGAGGGCGGCGAGGAGGAGGCGGAGGTCCCCATCGAGGCCGAGCCTGTCGATCCCTTCTCCGACGGGATCTTCTGACTCCACGGCGCGGCCGCGCGGTCGCGCCGAGCGGGCGCCTACTTCGTCAGGCGACGGTGCTTTCCGCCGACCGCCTCGATGTCCACGCCCTCCTCGAGGAGCTTCTCGCGGTAGGCCGTGTAGCCGCCCTCGAAGAAGCGCGCGCCGCCCTCGCCGTCGAAGTGCAGGATGTGGGTCGCCAAGCGGTCGAGGAAGAAGCGGTCGTGGCTGATCACCAGGACCGCGCCCCCGAAGCGGGCGAGGGCTTCCTCGAGCACGCGCACGGTGGGCAAGTCGAGGTCGTTGGTGGGCTCGTCGAGGAGGAGCAGGTTCCCACCGGTCTTGAGGGTCTTGGCGAGCTGCACTCGGTTGCGTTGCCCTCCCGAGATCTGGTCGAGGGTCTTCTGCTGGTCGTTGCCGCGAAAGCCGAAGAGGCTCACGTAGGCCCGCGCGTTCATGCGCCGCGCCCCCAGCTTGACTTCGTCGTCGCCCCCCGAGATCTCCTCGTAGACCGTGTTCTCGTCGCAGAGATCGGCGCGGCTCTGGTCCACGTAGCAGATCTCCACGGTCTTGCCGAGGTGGACGGTCCCCTCGTCGGGGATCTCTTGGCCGGTGAGGATGCGGAACAGCGTCGTCTTGCCGGCCCCGTTGGGTCCGATGATCCCCACGCAGGAGCCCGGCTGCACCTCGAAGTCGAGGTTGGAGAAGATCAGCCGCTCTCCGTAGCGCTTTCCCAGCCCCTCCACACGGAGGACGTCCTGTCCGAGGCGCTGGCCTTCGGGAATGGTGAGTTGGATTCCCTGGTCCTTGCCGCTCAACTCGGCGAGCTCGGCGCGCAGCTTCTCGAACTCGCGGATCCGTGCCTTGCCCTTGGCCCTCTGCCCCTTGGGGTTGCGCTGGATCCACCGCAGCTCGCGCTCAAGCCGTCGCTTCTTGCTCGCCTCCTGCTTCTCGGCGTCGCGGAGCTTCTTCGCCTTCTGCTCGAGGTAGGTGGAGTAGTTCCCTTCGTAGGGGATCCCCTTGCCGCCCTCCATTTCGAGCATCCACCCGACCACGTTGTCGAGGAAGTAGCGATCGTGCGTGATCATCACCACGGTGCCCGGGTAGTCGGCGAGGTGCCGCTCCAACCAGTGCACGGTGTCCGCGTCCAGGTGGTTGGTGGGCTCGTCGAGGAGGAGCAGGTCGGGCTGGCTGAGGAGGACCTGCGCCAGGGCGACGCGGCGCTTCTCTCCCCCGGAGAGGCGATCCACCGCAGCGTCCCCCGGCGGCGTGGCCAGGGCGTGCATGGCCTGCTCGACCTTGTGGTCGAGCTCCCAAGCGTCGGTGGCGTCGATGGCGGTCTGCACCCGGTCGAGCTCGTCGAGGGCCTCTTGCATGGCGTCGGGGTCTAGCTCCGGATCGGCCAGGCGCTCGTTCAACTCTTCGTAGCGGCGCAGGAGGGCCCGCACCTCGCCCACGGCCTGCTCGATGTTCCCGCGCACGTCGAGGCTCGGGTCGAGCTCCGGCTCCTGGGGAACGTAGCCCACGCGAATCCCCTCGGCGGGTTGGGCAAGGCCGTCGAAGTCCGTGTCCACCCCGGCCATGATCCGGAGGAGCGTGCTCTTGCCCGATCCGTTGTGCCCGATGACTCCGATCTTGGCCCCCGGCAGGAAGGCCAGGGTGATCCCGTCGAGCACCACCTTTCGGTCGTAGGCCTTGGTCAGCTTGCGGAGGACGTAGACGAACTCGGCCATGCGGGCGCTCCTGTGGGCGTGGAGGATAGGCCCACCAGGCGCCTTTTCAAGGCTCTCCCCCCTCCCGCGAGGCGGACCGCAGACGCCCCGAGGCAGGGGCCGCAATGACCGGCGCGGGCGGATGCACCTCCTCGTCCTTCCACGAGAACCAGGCGAAGAAGTCGTCGAGGCGTCGCTTGCGCTCGTCGCTCATGTAGTCGAAGTTCGCGCCGCGGTCGATGACCTCCCAGAAGTCCTTGGAGACCACCGCGCGCAGCTCGTCGCGGATCGAGGCCAGGCGCTCGGGGCGCTCCTGCGCCATGTCGGCGTGGATTCGCCGCGCGGAGCCCTCGTCCCCCACCAGCAGGTAGTAGGTCGCCAGGCGGAGCTGCGCCTTGCGGACGCCGCGCAGCGCGGCCTCCTGGGCCTCGGACTCGGCCTCCTTGTCGAGCTCGAGGAGCGAGGAGAGGAGCACCTCGTGGGCCTCGGAGCGCTCTCGGTGCGCCAGCTCGCAGAGCGCCGCCAGGTCGTAGGCGATGGTCTCCGTCACGAAGCCCAGACCCCGACCGTGGGCGACCTGCCCGTAGTAGCGGAAGTAGCCGGCCACCTCGCCCACCAGCTCGTGCTCCTCGTGAAGGACCATGGCTTCCACGAGTTGGCGGTATTGGTTCATGATGTTGTAGGCCGTGCGCACCTGGCTGGCGTTGAGCGTCGCTCGCAAGAAGGTGTTGAAGAACTTGACCACCAGCGCCACCACGGGCAGCGCGCCGTGCGCGAGCGCCGCCTCGCCCAAGTAGCGCGTGTTGATGGCCAGCAGGTAGTTCATGTCCGGGTTGTCCTTGAGGGACTCGTTGTAGATCCCTTGCCACTGGCGGAGGACGACCCACTCCAGCCACAGTCCGTCGCGCACGAGGTCTTCGAAGGCTTCGGGGTGCATGGCCACGAAGTCGGGCCGAGAGCGAGTCGTCTCCCCGGGGCGGAACCACTCGCGCGGGAGCTCCCGCTTGGCGGCGGTGTAGTCGACGAGCAGCGCTCGCAGGGCGTCGACGGCGCGGGCGGAGATGATCTTGTCCTGGCTCCCCACCGCCGCGACGGCGATGTCGGCGAGCTGCTCGACGCCGGAAAGCACGGCGAGTTGGCTGCTCTCGACGTTGTCTCCGGGAGCGCGGGCTCGCGCCAGGCTCTGCTCTTGGATTCGCGCGATCACCTTCTCGGGCTCGAGGAAGTCGAAGACCCAGGCGAAGTAGGGGACCATGAGCAAGAGGCTCAAGGTCACGCACACCACCGAGACGGTCACCGACACCTTGGGGAGGAAGCCTTCTCCCACCGCGAGGCTGATCCAGATCGCGCTCACGCAACTGACCACGAAGAAGCCGAGCACGACGAAGTTGGTCTTCTCTTTGAAGAACATTTCGGTCACGCGCGGGGTGTAGCGGGTCGCGGCGAGCTGGACGACGATCGCGACCACGGTGATGACGATGCCCACCACGGCGGCCACGGTCTGCGCGAGGTTCCCGAGCACGTTCTGCAAGGTCTCGAGGTCGTAATTCACCAGCAGCTCGAGCGGACCCAAGCGCGGCGCCCCGGCGGGCGGGGAGTAGGCCGAATACCAGTCCCAGCCGAAGGTCAGGGCAAGGAAGGCCGTCGTGGCGGCTCCCAGGACCAGCACCGGCGTGATCCAGATGCGGCGGATCTCCCGCCAGCCTTGGGAGCGGCTCACCTGCCTCGACCTTTCAGGAAGCGTTGGGCGCAGGCGCGGAGGTCGGCGGGGCTCCCCTTCGGGTCGAAGCCTCGGCGCTCGCCCGTGACCGCGACGAGGGCGGCGAGCTTCTCCTTGAGGACCCAGGCCTGCGTTTCGTCCACCAGCGACTCCAGCAACGCGTCCCGCACGGCGGGCAGGGGAATCTTCGCCGCTCGACGGGCTGCCCGCCAGCGCACCGACGCGTTGGAGGTTCGGAGCTCTCGGCGGAGCTCCCCGAGGTCGAGGTCGGGGAAGCGCTGGCGGACCCACCAAGCGCGCACCGCCGTCCGCTCGGCCTCGGTGCCGATTCCGGGCGGACGCGAGAAGCTCCCGCCGCTCGCGGCCTCGAGGCGCTCCAGGGCAAAGGTCCGCGCGGCCGCGGGCACGTCCTTCGCGTCCAGGAGGGCGAGCACGCCTTCGGCGAGGAGCAGCGTCGGCGCCCGTCGCAGCAGCGCCTCGGCGGCGGCGCGCCCCTCGGCGGGCCCCTCCCCGGTGGCAAGGCGGAGGAGGGCCGCGACCCCGTCGGCGTCGAGGCAGCCCTGCGCCTCGCGCGCAGGCAACAGCCACTCGGCGCAGGCCGCGCGCACACGCGCGGAGGCGTCGGCAAGCCCTTGAACGAGGAGGGCGGCCCGCCCGGGCGCCGACTCGGCGACCGCGAGTGCTTCGTAGGCAGCCCGACGTACCCGTTCGCCCTCCGCCCGCAGCTGCGCGCGCTCGGCCTCGTTGGCCTGCTTGGGGACCTTCGCCCGCCAGAGGGCGAGCTTGGCCAGAACTCCGGCATCGTCCGGCGCGAGCCGCGCCCCGCGGGCGCGTTCCACCAAGAGGTCGTTCCAGCCGCGGGAGCCGATCCGGTAGCCGCGGATCTGCTTCACCGGGTCGGCGAGGAAGCGGGCAAGGGTCGCCACCGAGAGCACCCCGCCGCGCGCGGCGTAGCGCATGGCGATTTGGGCCACGTAGTTGCGCTGTACGGGGTCGGCCTGGGTGGCCCCCTGCTCGAGCCCGTCCGCGGGAATGAGGAGCACGTCGGGCGACTGCGCGACTTCGTAGAGGGCCTTGGCCGCTCGGGCCGCGGTCGCGCGCACGCGGTCGCCGAGGGCGGCACCGAGCGCCTCGTAGGCGCGGGCGTCCCGGCACGCCGCCAGGTGTTCCACGGCGCGGGCGCGGAGGTTGTCGTCGGGATCGCGCGCGGCGCGCGTCCAGGCGGCGACGGCCTCGGGACCGTCGAGGTGCTGCAGGCAGGCTTCCAGTGCCGCGAGCCGCACCGAGGCCTCGGGGTCTTCGCCGAGCAAGCGCAGCGCGGCCGGCAGCGCCTTCGCCTTTGCCAAGCGCAGGGCCCCGGCGACGGCGGCGGCACGAACCGCGGCCTCGGGGTCGTCCAAGGCTTCGATGAGCGCGGCGGCGTCCTCCGGGCTTCCGTAGGCGGAGAGCGACTCGGCCGCGCCCACGCGATCGTCCGTGGGACCGCCTCGCAAGGCCGCGACCACGCGGTCCACCCCCTCCCGCCTCCCGCGTTCGAGGAGCGAAGCGCCGGCGGAGTAGGCCACCCGCGGGTCCGGATCCCGCGTCAGGTCCACGAGGAGGGTCAGCACGTCGGGGTCGCCCTCGATCTCGGCCACGAGGCCGAGGGCCTCGAGTCGGACCTCGGGGTTGGGGTGGCTGAGACGCTCCAGCAAGTCGACGACTTGCTCCTCCCAGCTCGGCTTGACGAGCGGTCGCCAACGCGCCAGTCGCGCGCGCCGTTCGAGCGCGCCCAGCAGGCGTTGGGCGCGAAGGACGACTTCGGGGTCCGGGCTTTCCATGGCCGCGGCGAGGACCTCTCGCGCCGCCTCGCCCCTCGCGGCGAGGGCGCGCGTCGCGGCCTCCCGCACGGCGAAGCGTGGGTCGCCGAGCGCCTCGAGTTCTCCGCCCGGCGGTGGGGGGGGTGGCTCCGCCACGGCCTTGCCGTAGGCGAACAGGCCGCGTGGCGCGGCGACGACGAGCCGGCCTCCGGCCGCCGCCAGGTTCCCGGGGCCGCGCGAAAAGGACCAGTCGCCGAGGGGTTCGACCTTCCCGTCCGCGACCCGCACCCGCGCCGGTCCGTCGTCGGTCGCCAGATAGATCGCTCCGTCGGAGAGCGCGACCCCAGGGAGGACCCCCTCCACGCGGGCGAGCGAACGCAGGCCCGCGCGCGCGACTTCGTAGAGGGTTCCGTTCGCATCCAACGCGAGGACCCGGCGGCCCGTTCGCCCGAGCAGCCGCCCCTTCGCAAGCGAATGGGAGGCGCGGAGGCTGCCGTCGCGGAGGTCGTACGCGTAGAGGCGCTCGGCGTCGCCGGGCCCGACCCAGAGGAGCCCTTCGTTGGGGACCAGCCCGCTGGGCCGCGGCGCGGAGCGCGGAGTCGCCGGCGGCCGCCCCCCCAGGAAGAACGCGGGCCGCCGTCGGCGTGGCCGGGGTGGTCGCGCCCCTCCGCGCGCGTAGGTCGTCAACCAGAGGACCTCGCCTCGTTCGTCCAAGGCCGCGACGACGCCGAGTCCGCTGCAGAGGTAGAGCGTCCGCCCCCGCGCGGCCAGGCCGACCGCTGCGTCGGACTCCCCCGAGACGCTGCCCAGGAACGCGCTCCACACGACCTCGCCGCCGCGGAGGTCGACCGCGAGGGCGTGCACCTCGCAGTCGCCCTCCTGGGTCACCAGCGCCAACGCCAGGCGCTGGCCGATCACGCAGGGGGTGGCGCCGGCGGCCAGCCGCGCGGGGAAATCGACCCCCGCTTCTGCTTTGAGCTGGGCCAGGGAGCGCGACCAGAGGCGGCGGCCGCTCCGTCGATCGAGCGCCACGACTCCGCCCCCGCCGGGGAGGATGCAGGCCACCGCGTCGGAGCCGAGGGCGAGGGCGCAAGGACCGCCAGGTTGGCGGAAGGCCACGGCCTCCCTCAGGGGTGTTCGCCAGCGGAGTTTGCCCGTGGCGAGGTCGACGGCCACGGCGTGGCTGCCGTCGTGGGCGTAGACCGTGTCCCCGTCCGCCCGCGGCAGGCTCCAGGGAGTGGCTCCCTGGTTGCTGACCTGGTAGTAGCCGAGCACCTCCTGGCTCCAGCGAGGGGCAGCCAGCGAGCGGTCCTCCGCCCCAGCCGTCCGTCTCCGCGCCCTCGCGCGGGCCCGCAAGGCTTCCAGCTTGCTCTCAGGCGCCGCGAGTGCCTCCAGCGCAGAGAGGGCCTCGCCCTCGCGGCCCGCCAGCGCGAGCAAGTCTGCCCGTAGCCGCTCGAGGAGCCCCCGCTCCTCGGGCCCGACGCCCGGCCAGGAGCGCATGGCCTCCAGCCGGTCGAGGGCCGCGTCCGTTTCGCCCCGCTCGGCGAGGCGGTTCACGAGCACACGAGCGGCACGGACCCGCTCCGCCGTCGCCGGATGGAGCGCGATCAGCTCCTCGAGGTGTTCTGTGTCCGATTCTCCCAACCCGAGGGCGAGGAGCTTGCGCGCCGCCTCGCGGTGCGCGAGGGCGTAGGCTTCGGCGCCGCGCCCTCGCAGGGCGAGGAGCCGGCGGCGCGCCTCCGCCCGCACGCTCGCGTAGACCCCGCCCTCGCGCTGGATCAAACGGTCGCCACCTTCGGCGAGCAGCCGGTCGAGAAGAGAGACGACCCGATCCCACTGGCCCCGTCGGGCGAGTTCGTCGGCGCGGGCAAAGGCCTCCTCGGCGTCCGTGTCGACCGGCAGGTAGAGCTCTCCTGCGCTCTGGGCCTGCGTCGGGCAGCAAGTCAAGGCACCGACCAGAAGGGCGGCGGCGAGTGGCGGCGAACCGAGCGCGGGGGCAGGGGACGTCATGCGCCAAGGCCTCTTCCCTGCGCAGTGTAGCGAGCGCGCGGCCGGGCGGGAGGTGGTCCTCCACCTGAGGCGCGGAGGAGGCCACTCGCAGGCGCCGCCGGCGAGGCCGAGCAAGGGCGGGGCGTGGGACACGGAGCGGCGGCGCCCGCCCGACCGTCGCGCAGGGTCAGGAAGGGGCGTCGCCGGCGCGGGCCTCGCCCCGGCCTGCGGTCTCCAGGCTCTTGACGCGGCGGCTCTTGGCGCGGTTCGGGTTCGTGTAGGCGACGAGCGCGCTGACGTCGTTGACGTTGAGCTCCTCGAGGGCGTCCGCCAGCCGCCGCAATTCCTCGGGCGCGTCCTGGATCATCAAGATGACCCGATCGCCGTCGGTGACGGCCTTGATCTTCCCTCCCTCCAGGCGGGAGAGGGCATGCTGCATGGCGTCGCTGAGTTCGAGGTCGTCGGGCATGGGGAGCAGTATACGCGCTCAAGGGCGTGGGCCGAGCCCCAGCCGGGCGAGGAACCAAGTCAGCCAGCCTTGCGGGCGCGGCGCGGGCGGCTCTTCTCTCGGTGTGGGCGCCGCGCTGCCTCCTTCGGCCGGGTCGAGGCTCGCGTAGAGCATGGCACCGGTTTCGAGGTTCAGTCCGCAACCGGTGCACACGACGATGGCCGGCGGATACACCGTGCCGCAGCCAGGGCAGGCGCGGCTGCCGGCCACCAAGAGTTCGGAGTCGTCCACCCCTTGCGCCGGCCGTCCGCCGAACACCCGCGTCCCCGGGCGCGGCACCTTGAGGACTTTCTGGCAGCGCTTGCAGCGCACCTTCTCGCCCGCGAGCTCGTCGGGGAGGTCGAGGGTGGCGCGGCACACGCACTGCAGCCGGATCACCGCCGCACCCTTCCTACGAGTTTGCTTGGGCCCACGCGCCGGCCGGGAGGCGGAGCCCGCCTGCGAGCGCGCGCGGACCCTGGGGAGACCCGAGGCCCTCAGAACCTCCCCGACTCGGAAGACTCCTCGGCGCGCTTGCAGGAGATGCACATCGTGGCGAAGGGCAGCGCCTTGAGGCGATCGAGCCCGATGGGCTTTTCGCAAGATTCGCAGATGCCATAGGTCCCCTTCTCGATCTTCTCGAGGGCCGCCTCGACCTGCTCGAGCTCGGCGCCGCTGATCTCGAGGAGCCGAAAGGAGCGATCCTCGTCGTTTGCGTCGCCGCCGGCGTCGGCGAGGTCGGCGAGGTGGTGCGCCTCGTTGTTGGACATGTCGTCCAGCTCCCGGGTCACGCTCCGGGTGAGGTCGTCCCTCTTGCGGATCAACTCCTGCTTCATGGCTTGGAGGAGTTCGGGCGACAACTTGCTCATGACTCGCTCATGGTTCGGGGTCCAAGTTCCGAGACGCCCGAACTATAGCCAGCGCTCGGGGTCTGGGGTAGCGCTCGGGGAGAACCTGAGACGAGCGAGTCCCAAGGGTCTCCGCCGCAGGCGGTCGACTTCGAGCGGGCCGCTGAGGCAAGGCCTGGGCCGGCCTGCCCGCGGTCGCGAGGAGAAATCGGAGGACCTCTTCGCGCCGGGTCGCGACTCCGCAAGCAGGCCCCTAAGCGGTCTCTTGGCGCGAAACGGAGTGCGCCTCCACGAAGTCCGCGAGGGCCGCCACCTGTTCGCTGGAAGGACGCACGAAGGCGCAATGGATGAAGTGCGGGCGTCGGCCCCCGCCTTCTCGGTAGCCGCAGGCGAGGACTCGGGCGCGCAGCCCGGACACCAGCTCCGCGTCGGTTCCTGTGCCGAGCGGCAGGTCCAGGCTCAGCTCGGAGCCCCGACGCACCCGGCGATCTGCGAGCAAGGCGACCCCCCCCGTGGATACGTCCACCGTCTCCACCTCGACGCCTTCGGGGTCCTCGGGAGCCTCGCCGTCGGGGAGGCGCTCCACGGCCACCCAGAAGGGCGTCGAGGAGAGCGCCACGCGCGCCGCGAGGCGCCGCTCTTCGAGGACGAGGAACTCTCCGTGGTCGAGGACTCCCGGACGCACGAGCCGGGTGCGGAAGCGATACGCCCCCTCTCCCTCGCGGGAAAAGCTCGCCCACCCTGGCCGCGCGGGAAGCGGCGAGGACGTTCGCCGAGCGGTGATCGGAGCCACGTGCACCCCTTCCTCGTCGCAACGGGTGACGCGCAACAGCCATTGCTCGCCGTCGTCCGAGCGCAGGTCGAGGAGCTCGCCCGGACGAAGGTCGTGGGTCGACTGGGCTGGCCCGTCACGCCCTTCGAAGCCGAGCGAACGCCGCAAGGCGCCGAGCGCCGCGAGCCGGAAGGCGAATTCGTCCGCCGGCAAGCCTCGCAGTCTGGCCACCTCTCCGCGCGCGTAGCGGTCGAAGGTCTTGCGTCGCGTCACCACCTGGTCGGGGGCGTCGGGGCAAGCGATCCGCGCCCAGCGAGCCAAGGCCTCGCGGTCGACGGGCAGCACGTTGCGACGGCGCACGACGCGGTCGAAGCGTGCCCACCCCTCGCGTCGCCGGCGGGCGCGGCCGCCGGTGACGGGCATGGCAAAGGCCAGGCAGACCAGGACGAAGATGAGCAGCCAGAGGGTGGGCTGCAAGTCGATGGGCGGCATGGCGTGGCTCAGCCTATCAGCTCTCGCGGCGCCGGATGGCTTCGAGGGCCTCCTCGTCGCTCCTGGCCTCGAGGAGGGCGCTGCGCACCTCGGGCCGGAGGAGCTGGCGAGCGATCTCCGCAAGGTTCTTCACGTGGCGGTGGCGCAAGTCGGCCGGAGTGATGAGGAGGATGACGATGCGGGTGAGCGACCCGTCGACGGCTCCGAAAGGCACCCCCTCGGGGAACACCCCGAGGGCCGCGACCTCGCGCTCGACCCGATGGGTCGTTCCGTGGGGAATGGCGATCCCTGCCTCGAGCCCCGTCGAGAGGCGGCGCTCCCGCTCGAGCACCGCCTCGAGCAGCTCGTCGCGAGCCGAGACCGGCAGCGCGCCCTCGGAGAGGAGGACGTCGAGCAGGCGCTCGATGGCCGCCTCCTTGCTCCGGGCACTCAGACCCACCCGGACGTAGGAGCCCGCGGTGAGCGTCTCGAGGTCGAGGCCGTCCTGGCTAATGGCGTCCCCCGGGGGGCTGTCCCCGGACTTCCGAAGTGCGTATGGGATCGTTCCTTGCAACTATAACTGCCTCACGGACAGCCGGGAAAGGAAACGGTCTACGGAAGGGAATAGGCTCCCGCGGGGAACCGTTGCCGCCACCGAGAGGGCCATGACCGCATCGAGCGACGCCGCGACGGAATTCGAGGAGCTCCTCGCCCCCCACGCCGACAAGCTGTTCGGCTTCGCGTTGCGCATGACCCGCAACCGCGCCGAGGCGGAGGACTTGCTGCAGGAGAGCGTCTACCGCGCCTTCCGGAGTTTCGCTGGCTTTCGTCGCGGCACGAACTTCAAGGCCTGGATGTTCCGCATCGTCAGCAACTGCTTCATCTCCAGCAAGCGCAGGGAGCGGCGCGCGCCCGTACTCATGGAACTCGACGGGGTTGCCGAGGCCGACCGAGCGGCGGAGGAGGAGCTGCTCGACGCCGACACCGACTGGGCGGGGGTCTACGGAGAGCTCGTGGACGACGACGTGAAGCAAGCCATCGACGCCCTCCCCGAAGACTTCCGCGCTCCGCTTCTCCTCTCCAGCCTGGGGGGCCTGCGCTACAAAGAGATCGCCGAGGCTCTCGACGTGCCCATCGGGACGGTCATGTCGCGCCTGTTTCGTGCCCGCCAGCGCCTGCGTCGTTCCCTCCGCGATTACGCCCTCGCCCGGGGCATTGCCGCGGCCAAGGAGGAGGCATGAGCGTGCGCTGCGCCGAAGTGCGCGACCTCATTCATCCCTTCCTCGACGGAGAACTCGAGGTCGACCGCAACGTCGAGGTCCTCAAGCACTTCGAGTTGTGCGGGCCCTGCCGCGAGCGCGTCGCTGCCGAGCGGCTTTTGCGGGAGCGTGTGTCCGCCGCGGCGAGCGAACCGGCTCCGGACGGCCTCTGCCGCCGCCTCGTCGCGGCGGCTGCCGCCCGCGCCGAGCGGGAGGTCGGGCGCGGCGAGGGCGCGTCCCGCTCCGGTTTGCGTCGTGCTTTCGCTCTGGCCGCAGCGTTCTTGCTCGCGGCGGGCCTCGGCTTGCTCGGCGCCCTCGATCCCTTCTGCTGGCGCGGCTGCACCACCATGGAGGCCGTCCAGAACACCTACGTGGCGAGCGCCGGGCGCGCCCCAGAGCCCTTGGCGGCGGATGAAGCGGCGCTCGTCTCGGCCCCCCGCTGCCGCGGCTTGCGGTGCCTCGGTCGTAGCTGGGTGGAGATCCCCGGAGTGGCCGCCCGTCCGGTCCTCTCCTACCGCTGCGAAAAGACCGGCAAGACCATCAAGTTCTTCCGCGTCCCGGAAGGGCACCTGCACGCGACCATGCTGCGGGAGTACCGCGACGGACGTCGCTACGTCCGCATGCGCATGCCCGGCGGCGCGAGCCTGGTGCTGTGGACCGACCGCCGCGGCGTCTCCTGCGCCGTCGCACCTCCCGAGGAAGGACTCGATCCCGAGGCCCTCCTCGTCATGGCCACCGCGCTCCGCGACGCAGAGACTTGAGCGGGGCGAGGAGGCCAGCGCACACGAGAGACTCGTTACCCCTCCGCCGCCCCGAGCCAGCGCGTCGCTGCTCGGGGCGGCGGTTTTTCCCGTTCCCGCCTGCCGGGCCGCGAGCGCTCCCGTGCCGGAGGGGGTAGCCTGAAGGAGTGACCTCCCCCCGACCCTTGCGGCTCGCCCCAGGAGAAGTCCTCGCTACCCTCTCGCCCGACGGGGACTCGACCTACTTCGAAGTCGGCGAAGCGCTGGGGCACGGAGGAGAGGGCGTGGTCTACGCCTGCGCCTCCGACGAAGGCACGCCCGCCGTGGTCAAGGCCCCACGCTGGACCGGCGAGCGCTCCCCGGCGCTGGAGTACGAGCGCCGCTGGTTGCGCGTGGTGCCTCCGCATCCCAACCTGGTTCGCCTGCTGGGGACCCACCGCGACCCGCGCGGACACTTCTTGGTGCTCGAGCGAGTCCACCAGAATCCGCTTCGCCGCCTCAACCGTCCGCTGGTTCGACAACGCCTTCGGGGGAACAACCCCGGAGGCCGCCACGTTCCTCCGCCGCTGCCGACGGCGCTGGAGCTCGCTTACGAGCTCGCTCGCGGCATCGAGCACTTGCACCGTCACAAGGTCGCCCACTGCGACGTGAAACCGGACAACTTGATGGTTCGCCTTCCCTGCTCCGAAGCCGACCCGGACGACAAGACCTATTTCGAAGCGATCGCTCGCGGCGCGTGGCGTGGGGTTCTCATCGACCTGGGAGGGGCTCGCAGCTTCCTGCACCTCAGCCGTGCCTCCCTCGACCCGGATCGGGTCGCGCTTCCCGCGCTCACGCCGCTCTACGCGCCGCCGGAGGTCCTCCCCGGCGCCTGGGACGAGGAGCGGGGTCGCGAACGCTCCCGCTTCAGTCCCTGGATCGACGTCTACGCTTTCGGCTTGACCCTCTACCAACTCGTTACCGGCTGGGTCCCCTACGCGCACCTCGACCCTCCCCCCGACGAAGCGCGCCTGGACGAAGTCGTCCACGCCAAGCGAGAGGAGCTTGCCGGCGCCCACCTTCCGGTCGCCCGCGCCCCCATCGAGCGCCTCGACTGGGGGCAACTCGAGCTGCACCCGACCCTCCGCGGCAAGTATTCCCGCCGCGAGGAGTTCGCGGAGCGCCTCTGGGAACTGATCGCGCGCGCGGTGCACTACGATCCGGTCCGGCGCGGAACCATGCGCGGCCTTCGGGGCGACCTCGCCGAACTGATCGGGATTGCTCCCGCGCCGCCGGATCAACGCACCGGACCGGTGGGGCGGGAGTGGATGCAGCGGCGCCTCACGCAGAGCGCCTTCAGCGGGACGCTCGTCGAGGCGGCCCGCGGCGGGACCCGCGTCGACCTTGGTCGTCTGCGCCGGGGCGGGGCGGACTTCTGGGAGATGCAAGGCATGTCTCCGGGGTAGGAGTCCAGCCTGGGAGTCAGGCCGAGTCCTTCGAAGGTCCCACGACCTTCGAGGGGTGGCCGACGCCGGGCGCGGTTCGGGCCCTTGCGAGCGGATTGCCGAGAGCCCGTCGGCGCAGTCTCGTCCGGGCTTGCGCGGCGGGGGGCGAGCGGCTCACTCCATCGGGACGGAGTCTCTCTCGAGGGCGTAGAAGCGCAGGGGTTCGGCGACGTTCTTCACCTTCGCCTCGCGGAGGGCGCCGAAGCGCAGCCGCGGCTCCGCGGCTTCGAGCAAGCGCTTCATCGGCTCCATGACCAGGATCTCATCGCGGGCGGCGAGGGATTGCAAGCGCGCTGCGTTGTTCATGCCCGGCGCGAAGGCGGTGAAGTCCTGGTCGAGACCGAAACGGCCAACCGACGCAGGGCAGTGGTTGAGTCCCACGGCAACGCCGAGCACCTCGTTTGCGGCGCGCAGGTCGGCCGCCTCCTGGGAGGACTCGACCATCGCGTTGGTGAACTCGGAGATCGCCACGGCGGCGCGGACGCACGCCAAGGCGCGCTCGGTGGGCGAACGGTCGTAAAAGGGCGGCCCGAAGAGGCCGATCACGCAATCGCCCACCAGCTTGTCGAAGCAGCCTCCCTCGCGCCAGAGGGCCTCGATCGCGCCCCGCGCCCAGGCCTCGACGAAGCAGGCGACGCGCGCGGGGTCTCGAAGAATGCGTTCGCTCAACCGGGTGAAGCCCGCCAGGTCCGCATAGAGGATCGAGACGTCGTTCTCCGCCCGCGGTGCCAGTCGCGACTCGCGCTCGGGATCCTCCAGGAGGCGCAAGACCACGGGCGCGGAGAAGGTGCGCCGCAGGAGCTTGCCGGCCTTGTTGAAGTCCACCACGCGCTTCTGGAGGGCGTCCGAGAAGAGCTCGAAGACGTCGCGTTCGTAGGTGGAGAGGGGACGCCGGCTGCCGACGACGAGTTTGCCCACCGGGTGCCGGGCATCGAGGCCCGCGATGAGGACCGTCTCCAGGCACTCGCGGTAGCCGAGGAGCTCGAGCAGTTCCTCGCTCCCTCCCCCCGTCGCGAGGTTGGGGAGGTCCTCTCCGCAGACCCGTCGGTGTTCCGTCTCCGCGCCGCGGAGAAGCTCCTCCGCGCCGGGGACCTCGCGAAGGCCCTGGCGGCGGAGCACGCTGTCGAGGGCTTCGGCGACGGTCGTGCGCGAGTCGAACTCCAGCTCCGGTCCTCGAAAGACGAGGTAGTGGAGGGTGTCGTGGAGGTCATCCTCGAAGTGGTAGATCACCAAGAGCAGGTCGAAGCGGACCGTGTCCATGATCCGGCCCACGGCGGCGGACACGCCCTCATGGAGGACCGGGTGCGACAAGTCGCGGTGGATCGCGCGCAAGAGTCTCTGCTTGACGCGGGCATCGCGGATGGCCGCGAGGTAATTGTCGAGCAGCTCGGCTGCCGCGCGCAGCAGCTGCCGCTCGCGCTTCCCCGGCTCGGGCACTCGCGCGGCGACGACGCCGAAGGCCTCGCCCGCGACGTCGAGGGTGCAGGCAACCAGGTCTCCCCCGGCGGCGAGCCGCCGTCCGGAGACGAGGCTCCGAGCGCGCTCGGGGAGGGGGATCTCGGTCGCGCAGGGCTGTCCGTCGGCACCGACGGCGAACGAGCGCATGCGCAGCGCCTCGTCGTAGGTCTCCAGCCAGACCTGCTCGGCGCCGAGCTGGCGCGCGATCAGGGGGAGCACCTCGCCGAGGGCCGCCTCGAGGCTCAAGCGACGACTGCCCGCCGACTCGAGGAATTCGTCGAGCCGCTCCTGAAAGAGCAGGAGTTCGCGAAGGCGAAGGAGTTCCGCCCGCTCGTCCACGACCCGATGCTAGGCACTGCACCGGGCGGCGCAAGCCGCTGCGTCGGGGGGGGACCGAGGACCGGTCCTCCTCGCCGGAGCGCCTCGGTTCTGGTAGCTTCGAAGCTCATGGCGGGCTTCGAGATCCGGGTCAAGGCCGCCCGCGGCGACGGGGGGGAAGCGGCGCGCGCGCCGACCCAAGACGGCCCCATCCAGATCTCCAAGGAAGACCTGCTCGAAGACCGTTACCACCGCCTGCGCCTGATCCACTGGTGGGACCAGGAGCGCTTGCGGGACGCGACCGTGGTGGTGGCCGGCGCGGGGGCGCTCGGCAACGAGGCCCTCAAGAACCTCGCCCTCCTCGGCGCGGGCCGGCTCGTCGTCTGCGACATGGACACCATCGAGACTTCGAACCTGACTCGCTCGGTTCTCTTCCGGCAGCGGGACGTGGGCCGTTCCAAGGTCGAGGTCGCGGTGGAGCGGACCATGGACATCAATCCCGACGTACGCGCGGTGGCCGTCGAGGGCGACCTGCGCTACGCGCTCGGCTTGGGCGTCATCCGCCGCGCCGACGTGGTGCTCTCCTGCCTCGACAACATCGCCGCCAGGGTTTACCTCTCCCGACACTGCTACCGCATGGGAAAGCCCTCCATCGACGCGGGCCTCGACCACCTCAACGGCGACGTCTACACCTTCGCCCCGCCGGAAGGACCTTGCTACGAGTGTCGGCTCAAGGAGCCCGACCGGAAGGAATTCCGCCGTCGTCAGTCCTGCCTCAAGCTATCGCGTGCGGAGAGTTCCCTGGGCAAAGTGCCCACGGCGCCCACCATCGCGGCCATCACCGCCGGCATGCAGGTGCAGATCGCCGTGCGCTTGATCCATGGGCTCCCCGTTCCTGCGGGGCGGCGCCTGGGCCTCTACGGGCTGAGCGACGTGTTCTTCGACATCGCCCTCGGGGTGAACGAAGACTGCCCGGCCCACGGCTGGCTGGACTGCCTGGCGGGCCGCGAGGTGATCGAAACCCCGCTCCGCGCGGACCGGAGCACCCTCGACGACCTGCTTGCGGTCATCCGCGAGCACGTTGGCGTCGAGGGCGTCCTCAGCCTGGACGACGACCGCGAGGTCATCGTAGGGCTGCGTTGCGCGCCGTGCTCCGTGGAGCGGTCGGTGCTGGCGCTCGCCGGCGCCCTCTCCGAGGACGACGCTCGCTGCGCTGGCTGCGGCGAGCCCATGGCCCCCGACCTGCGCTCCCGCTTCGACGGCAGCGAAGGCCTCGGCGACCGCACCCTCGCCGAGCTGGGCTTCCCGCCCCTCCACATTCTCCGTGGCCGCAATGAGGCCACCGACCGCGAGGTCCTCATCGAGCTGACCGGGGACCTGCCGCTCTACTTCGAGGCGCCCGAAGGAGCCTGAGCCATGTCGCAGATTTCCGTCACCCTGGTGCGTGCCGACACCAACCAAGAATTCGACGTCGAACTCCCCGACGACGCGAGCATCCAGGAACTCCTCCCCGCCTTGGTCAAAGAGTTGGGTCTCCCCCTCACGGGGCCCGACGGGAACCAAGTCGCCTACGAACTCTCGAACAAGCGCACGGGGCGAGAGTACAAAGAAGCCGACAGCCTCGGCTCGGCCGGCACCAAGTCGGGCGACGTACTCTTGCTCACCTCGACCTTCGTTGCCGGAGCCCGCGCGTAGCCGTGGGACCGCGGAAGAAGGTTCGCCTGCAGAAGGACTACGAGGAGCTGCTCCGGTTGACGACGGGGCGCTCGGGCCTGATCCGCTTCGAGCATCGCGGCGCCCCACCCACCTACTACAAGTTCACGGTCTCGCTGCGGGGCCTTCGCCTCGAGGGAGACCGAGCGGTGGTCAGCGATCACCATCAGTTCGAGCTGCGCCTGGGCGCCTACTACCCCTCCGAGCCCCCGGACGTGACCTGGCTGACTCCGATCTTCCACCCGAACATCCGCGGACAGGCGGTGTGCCACAGCCAGCAGTGGTCGCCTGCCTGGTCCCTGGCGGACTTCGTGATCGAACTCGGCGACATGATCCGCATGGACAAGTTCAACGTGAAGTCGCCCCTCGATCGGAAGGCCTCCGCCTGGGCGGAGAAGAATCGCCAGCGCTTTCCCCTGGACACGCGCAGCCTGAGGGTCCCCCAGATGCGCATTTCGATTCGCCCCAAGAAGCGCTCCTGAGGTCGGCGCCGCGCGCGAGCGGAGGTCCTCCATGCCCTTGAGGATCCGCGTCCGGAGCCGCGGCTCGGGCCCCACGCGGCGCCCTCCCCCCGGCGAGCGCCCGGGAAGCTTCATCGTCGACCCCGGGCGTGCGACCCCTCCGCTTCCCGTCTACGTCCTCCGCTCCGTCCTCGAAAGCATGCACCGCTACGCGCGTTCGGGAGGCGAGTTCGAGGTCGGAGGCTTCTTGCTCGGCGGTTATCACTACCACGAAGGCCACTCCTACCTCGACATCACCGCCGAGGTACCCTGCCTGAAGGCGCGCAGCGCGCGAACCCACCTCACCTTTTCCAACGAGGCCCAGCGCGAGTTCCACCGCGTCGCTCAGGAGCGGCACCCGGACAAGCGCGTGCTCGGCTGGTACCACACCCATCCCGGCTACGGCGTCTTCCTCTCGGACTACGACTTGTTCGTGCAGCGCAGCTTCTTCGCCGAGGAGCACCTCGTCGCCGTGGTCATCGACCCTTTGGAGCCACCGAGCCAGCGGACGGGGGTCTTCGTGTGGCACCGAGGCGACGTTTCGCACGGATACCACCTCATCGTCTACGACCAGGAGGTCCCCTGACCTCCGCGCCAGACACCGCGTGAAACCCGAAGACCGCCTGCGGACTGCGCTTTCCGGGCGCTACGAGCTGCTCGCGGAGATCGGGCGCGGGGGCATGGGCGTCGTCTACCGCGCGCGCGAGCGCGGCCTCGCTCGCGAGGTGGCCCTCAAGATCCTCCTCGGCTACGAGCACGCGAGCCCGCAGCAGCGCGCGCGCTTCGCCCGCGAGGCCGAGCTCACGGCCGCGCTGCGGCATCCCGGGATCCTGCGGGTGCATGCCGCCGGCGAGGCCGGAGGCGTTCCCTGGATCGCCTACGAGTTCCTCCGCGGCGCGCGTACTCTGGGCGAGGCCTTCGGGGACGCGTCGCTGCGCCAACGCGTGGGCTGGGTTCGCGACGCGGCCCGCGCCCTTGGCGCCGCGCACCGGCAGGGGATCCTGCACCGCGACGTGAAGGAGGAGAACATCCTCGTCGACGCCGAGGGTTGCGCGAAGGTCGCCGACTTCGGCCTCGCCTGGAGCGAGGATGCCGCTCGTCTCTCCAAGACCGGAACCATTCTGGGCACGGTCACGCACCTCGCCCCCGAGCAGGCCACAGGGCAGCGGGCCGGAGCCGGAGTGGGCCCGCCGGCGGACGTGTGGGCCCTGGGCGTGGTCCTCTACCGAGCCCTCACCGACGAGTTGCCCTTCCAGGGGGGTTCCCTCCCCGAAGTCCTCTTGGAGGTGGCTCGGGCCCGCTTCCCTCGGCCGCGCGCCTTGCGCCCCGAGGCCCCCGCCGACCTCGAGGCCGTGTGCCTGCGCTGCCTGCGGCGGAACCCGCGCGATCGCTACCCCCACGCCGACGCCCTCGCCGACGACCTCGAGCGCTGGCTGGCGGGCGAGCGTCCCGCGGCGGCCGGCGGACGGCGCGCAGCCCGCTGGAAACGAGCGCTTCTTGCCCTGCCCGCCGCCGGGCTGCTCCTCGCCGGCGCCCTTGCCCTGAAGAGCGCCGAGCAGGTGCAGCAGCCGCCCTCCACGGCGCGGCCCCCGGCCCCCCCGCCCAAGGAGAAGACGGCCCCGTCGACCCCTCCGCAGGAGGAGGCGGTGGGCAGCGAGCCGGCGACCCGCGGGCCAGCGCCCGGCGGCCGGCGCGCCGTCCGTCGGGCGCGCCAGGCCCTGCGCGCCTTGTTCCGCGAGACTTCCGCTCCCGCCGCGGAGCGTCTGCGCGCGCTCTCTGCCTGGCTGCACCAGAACCCTCGGCACCCCGAAGCCTTGCGCGCGCGGAAGGCCGCCGCCGCGCTGGCGTTCGCCGTTCCCTGGCGGCGCCTGGCCGTGGCTCGGCCGCCTGCGACCGGCACGCCGCCCACGGCCCGCCCGGGTGTGATCGTTCGTTTCCTGACTCCGCAGCGCCTTCTCGCCGGGGCGCGCTCGGGAAGAATCGCTCTGTGGGCGATCGCGACCGACGGACCGGGGGCTCCCCGCACGTGGTCCATCCCGGGTCCCCTCCGCGCGTGCGTGGCGGTCGACCATCGCACGGCCTTCCTCGCCCGTGGTTCTCGCGTCGTCCGCCTCGACGCGGAAGGAGGTCCGCGAGGACGCTGGCAAGCGCCGGGCCCCGTGCACGCCTTGGCCGCCACGCGCCGGAACGGGGCGACCGAACTCGCCGTGGGCGGTCTGGGTCGCATCGACCTGGTCCGCTTCGAGGGCACTCGCTTCGTCGCCTCCGAGTCGATTCATCGCTTCGAGGGCGCAAGCCCCGTCGTGACCGCGGTTTGGCTCGACGGAGGTCGTCGCCTCGCCGCCGGCGACCGCTCCTGGGAGCACTCGCTGGTCGTCTTGGAGCGTCCTGCCTGGCGCCCCCTGCCCCTCACCCTCGCCCAGCGCAACTCTCCTCCACCCCTCAGCGCCTGCTCGCTGGGCCGCGACGCCCTGCTCGGAAACCTCACCGGCTGGGTCCTGCTCCTCGACGGGCGGGATCCACGCCGCTACCGCAGTGTGCCCGGCTTCGTCCACGAGAGCAGCCTCGTCGCCCAGGGCCTCCGCGACCGAGGCGGCGTCCGCCCGGCGCACATCGGACGGGTCGTCGCGGTAGCGTCCGCGCCGGCCGCCGGCCCCTTCTACTCGGCTGCGCGTCCCCTGCGCCCGGGCGCGGGGACCAACGAGCTTTGCGCCTGGGATCGCAGCAGCGGCAGCGAACTGGCCCGCGTACCCCTCCCGGCGCCCCCGACCTCCCTGGCCTGTTCGCCCGATGGGCGGCTCCTCGCCGTCGGCCTCGAGAGCGGCGAGGTGCTCCTCTACCGCGTTCCCTTCGCGCGCGCCCCCCTCCCCGGCGCGCGCTGAACTCCCCTGCCTTGCCCTCCGCCTCCTCCGAGCCCCGTGCGCGCACGAGGCCCGCCGGTCCGGTAGAGTCGCCTCCATGAACGACGCTGCGCTTCCTCGTCCGCTCCTCGCCTACAAGGACCCCTGCTTCGTCGACGGAGAGGCCGCCCGCCCCCTGCGGATCCTCTCCGAATACCTCGCTCCCATGGACGCCCTCTCGCGCGCCGACGTCCACGACACGGTGGTCTTCTTCGGCTCCGCCCGCCTGCGGCCTGACGGCCCACTGGGGCGCTACTACCAAGACGCCCGCGAGCTCGCGCGCCTCGTGGCCGAGTGGGCGCGGTCCCTGCCCAACGGCGGCCAGCGGCTGGTGGTGTGCACCGGTGGCGGGGGAGGCATCATGGAGGCCGCCAACCGCGGTGCGGCCGAAGCCGGCGCGCGGACCATGGGGCTGAACATCTCGCTCCCCATGGAGCAGGTGCCCAACCCCTACCTCTCCCCCGAGCTCTCCTTCGAGTTCCACTACTTCTTCATGCGCAAGCTGTGGTTCGCGCACCTCTCGCGCGCGCTCATCGCCTTCCCCGGAGGCTTTGGCACCCTCGATGAGTTGTTTGAGGTCCTCACCCTCGCGCAGACCGGAAAGTTCGAAAGCCCTCCCCTCATCCTCCTCTACGGACCCGACTATTGGCGAGAAGTCATCGACTTCGAGGCCCTCGTCCGCCACGGGACCATCTCCGCGAGCGACCTCGAACTCTTCCGCTGGGTCGATTCCCCACGCGAAGCCCTCGACCTGCTCCGAGCCGCGCTCGCCACCGAGCGCGCCGGAGCCGGCCCCTACTTCGCCCACTCTCGCTGCTCCTGCCCGTAACCCTGCTGAGCATCCTCGGCCGTCCCGCTCGCCTTCCCCCCACGCCGCCCCCCGCGTGACCGTCCCTCCTCGCATCCCCAGCCTGTCGATCGTCGTGCCGGCCTACAACGAGGCGGCGCGCATCATCGACTCCTTGGAGCGCATCGGCTCCTACCTCCAGCACCGCGGCGGTGAGAGCGAGGTGGTGGTCGTCGACGACGGCAGCGAAGACGAAACCGCCGACCTCGTCGCCGCCTACGCGGCCGAACACCCGCAGGTCTGCTTGCTCCGCGTCCCGCACGGCGGCAAGGGCCAGGCCTTGCGAGCGGGCGTTCTCGCTGCGCGGGGCGAGTACGTCTTCATCTGCGATGCCGACCTCTCCATGCCCGTGGAGCAGATCGAGCGCTTCCTTCCCCCCGCGAGCGATCCTTGCGACGTTGCCATCGGCTCGCGCGAGCTCCCTGGTTCTCGGCGCTACGGCGAGCCTCGCCGCCGCCACCTCATGGGGCGCGCCTTCAACGCCTGGGTTCGCCTGATGGCGGTCCGCGGCCTCCAGGACACCCAGTGCGGGTTCAAGTGCTTCCGGCGCGCCGTGGCGCGCGATCTGTTCGGGGCGCAGCGCCTCGGAGGTTGGGCCTTCGACGTCGAGCTGCTCTTCCTCGCCCGTCGGCGAGGCTACACCATCCGCGAGGTGCCCATCGACTGGCACTACCGCGAGGGCAGCAAGATTCGCCCCCTTCGCGACGCGCGTGCCATGTTTTGCGACGTCCTCCGCCTGCGGCTCAACTCCCTCCTTGGACGCTACGACGAGCCAGCGCCTGGTGGTTGATCCAGCTCCCTCTTCCCCGGACCGCGCGAAGAGGACCAGCAGCCGCCGGGCCTCGACCGGCGAGCGCCGCCGCCCGACCGCCCCGGCCGCTCCTTCAGCCGAGGCGCAATTCGAGGCCTACGTGCTTCCCCAGGCGCAGGCGATCGCGCAAGCGCACCCGCGCCGGGCGGCGAACGCGCCGGCCCGCGAGGAAGGTCCCGTTCGTGCTATCGAGGTCGGTGACGAAGAGCCCCTCGGGGCTCAGGCTCAGCTTGGCGTGGAAGCGAGACAGCCCGCGCCCTTCGAGGCACACGCCCGCGTCGCTCGCGCGCCCCAAGACGAGCTGCTGCCCGCGCGCCAGGCGGCCCCGGTAGACCTCGCGCCCGTCCTGGAAGATCCGCACGGGCAGCGGGTCCGGGAGCGGGCAGGCCCCTGCGAGCGCGTGGCGGGCCTCGCCCGCGCTCGCGTAGCGCCGCGCCGGGTCGTACTCCAGCAGCTTCGCCACGACTGCCTCCACCCCCTTCGGCACGTCGGGTCGCCGCCGTCGTACCGGGGGCGCGGGGCCGGAAGCCTGGAGCGCCTGAAGCACGGCCGGAGTCTTTCCTTCGGGGAAGGGGGGAAGTCCGGTGAGCAGCTCGTAGAAGGTCACTCCGAGGGAGTAGAGGTCGCCGCGCGCGTCGACGCTCTTGGCGTCGGCGAACTGTTCGGGGGGCATGTAGAGGGGGGTCCCCATGCTCGTCCCGGTGACGGTCATGGAGGCGTCGCCTGTTTGTTCGCGGAGCTTGACCAGGCCGAAATCGGCCAGCTTGACCCGTCCGCTGCGGTCGAGGAGCAGGTTGTCTGGCTTGATGTCCCGGTGCAAGAGACCCTTGCCGTGGGCGGCCTCGAGGGCGGCGAGGGTCATGTCGATCAAGTCCACGGCGCGGGCGACGGGAACCGGACGGCGCTCCCGCCGCGAGCGCTCGATCAGGTCCATGACCGAGCCGCCGCGCAGGAGTTCGAGCACCATGAACGGTCGACCGCGGAGGATGCCGTAGAGGAAGACCTCGATGATGTGCTCGTGGCGGACCTTCCACACGGCCACCGCTTCGCGGCGGAAGCGCTCGACCGCCTTGGGGATGCGCCCCAGCCGCGCGTGAAGGACCTTGATGGCGACCGGGCGTCCGTTCCGGGTGTCCCGGCCTTCGAGCACGAGGCCCATGGCCCCCTGCCCGAGGCGTCCGGTGACCTCGTAGTCGGCAAAGCGGGTTCCGGGCGTGCTCGGATCCCAGCGATCGTCCACCTTCGTTGCCGGAGTCGGCTCGGCGTCGAGGTCGAGGAAGGTGAAGCCTCGCGGTTCCTCGGGCGGGGTCTCGAAGTCGAACTCGAAGTCCTCGCTGGGCACGGCGCCCCCTAGCGAATCCCCTGCGGGTCCTCGGCTTCGGCCACGGCAATCCGCTGGCCCCCGGCGCCCGGCGCCCAGGTCTGCGTCTTGCGCCCCTCCTCGATCTCGACCCGCCGTCGGTGGGCGTTGTAGGCGGTGACGGCCATCATGTGGAGGATCTCGTCTTCGGTGGCCCCCCGCGGCATGACGTTGGCCGGCCGACGCAGCCCGAGCAGCATGGGTCCGATGGTGGTCGCCCCTGCGAGTTCGCGGGTCAGGCGGAAGGCGGCGTTGGCGGCGAACAGGTCCGGGAAGATGAGGATGTTCGCGGGGTGCTCGGGGATGCGCTCCTTGAACACGCCCCGGTAGCGGGACGGGTTCAGGGCCACGTCGGCCTGCACGTCGGGGAAGCTCTCCAACTCGGGCATGACCTGGCGGACGGTTTTGTAGGCGCGCTTGAGGCGGTCGATGCCGGCGTCCGCGCGGGTGGCGAAGTTGGCGTAGGAGACGAAGGCCACCCGCGGGGTGATGTTCAGGCGGCGAACCACTCGGGCCGCGCGCATGGCGATCTCGGCCAGCTCTTCGGCGGACGGATAGGTGATCAAGGTGGTGTCGGCCATGAACAGGTGCCGGTCCTTGAGCACCAAGATGTGCAGGCCCGCTACCCGGCTAACCCCCGCCCGGCGGCTCGCGTACTTCAGGATCGGACGCACCATTTCGGCGTAGCGGCGGTTCGAGGCGGCGAGCACGCCATCGACCAAGCCCGCCTCGGCCAGCAGCGTCGCGTAGACGAAGGGGTTCCGCATCTCCTCTAGGTAGTCCGCGTCGGCGACGCCCTCGTCGAGGGGGCGCTGGCGGCGCATGATCTCGAGGAAGCGTTCGACGTGCTCGTCGCTGGCGGGGTCGGCGATCTCGTAGAGCGCGGGGTCGACGTCCTTCAGCGCCGCGCGCACCTCCTCGGTCGGCCCCACGAGGACGGGAACCGCGAGGCGCTCCTTGATGGTTCGCCGTGCCACGCTGGCGAGGCGCGGCAGGTGGCCTTCGGGAATGGCGATCCGGCAGTGCTTGTCCTGGGCGATCTTCCGAGGGACTGCGAACAGCGCCCGGCCGGCCTCGACCTTGCGGCGGAGGCGTTCTCGGTACTCCTCGAGGTCGAGTTCGCGGGTGGCCACGCCGCTGCGAATGGCGGCCTCGGCCACGGCCACCGACTCCCAGTAGAGCACCCGCGGGTCGAAGGGCTTGGGAATCAGGTAGTGGCGCCCGAATTCGAAGCGCTCGCCGCCGTAGGCCTGGGAGACGCTGTCGGGCACGGGCTCCTTGGCCAAGGCGGCCAAGGAGCGCACGGCCGCCAGCTTCATCTCCTCGTTGAAGCAGCAGGCGCCCGAGTCGAGGGCTCCGCGAAAGATGAAGGGGAAGCCAAGGACGTTGTTGACCTGGTTGGGGTGGTCCGAACGGCCGGTGGCCATGATCACGTCGTCGCGGGTGCGCACCGCGAGGTCGTAGTCGATTTCGGGGGTCGGGTTGGCCATGGCGAACACGATGGGGTCCTTGGCCATGCTCTTCAGCATGTCCGGGGTGACCACGTTCCCCACCGAGCAACCGACGAAGCAGTCGGCACCGACCATGGCCTCGGCCAAGGTGCGCGCGTCGGTCCGAGCTGCGAACTCCTCCTTCTCGGGGGACATCCGCTCTTCGCGCCCTGCGTAGATCACGCCGGCGGAGTCGCACATGATGATGTTTTCGCGCCGTACGCCGAGGCGGAGGAAGAGGCGCGCGGTGCTGATGCCGGCGGCGCCCGCGCCGTTGAACACGCAGCGCAGAGATCCGAGGTTGCGTCCGGTGAGCTCGCAGGCGTTGAGCAGCGCCGCGGAGGCGATGATCGCGGTCCCGTGCTGGTCGTCGTGGAACACGGGGATCGAGAGGCGGCGGGAGAGTTCGCGTTCGATGTAGAAGCACTCGGGGCCCTTGATGTCCTCGAGGTTGATTCCGCCGAAGGTAGGAGCGATCGCCTCTACGGCGGCAATGAAGCGCTCGGGGTCCTTGGCATCGATCTCGATGTCGTAGACGTCGATGTCGGCGAAGCGCTTGAAGAGGATCGCCTTGCCCTCCATGACCGGCTTGGCCGCCAGCGGTCCGATGTCCCCGAGTCCGAGGACCGCGGTGCCGTTGGAGATCACCGCCACGAGGTTCCCCTTGTTGGTGTATTCGTAGACGTTGCCGGGGAACTCGTGGATGCGCCGGCAAGGCTCGGCCACACCTGGGCTGTAGGCGAGCGAGAGGTCCCGCTGCGTCGCGAAGGGCTTGGTCGGCTGGATTGCGATCTTCCCGGGGACGCCGCCCAGCTTGTGGTACTTGAGGGCGTCGGCGTAGAGGTCCTGAGGCATGCTTCCTCCCCTCGTGGGGCCGGATTGTAGCGCCGCGGGCGGCGGCGCAGGCCCGCGGGCGGCGCTCGCACCGCAGGTCCCTTATGCTCCGCGTCATGGACCCCAGCCGGCTCCGCGCTCGGGCGAGCGGTCGCGAACGCTGCCCTTGCTGCCCCGACGGTTTGGCGGAGGACGCCCGCGCCCGTTGCGCCGGCTTGCTCACGGCCGCGCTCCTCTTCGGCCCCCTCCTGCTCATGATCTGGCTGCAGCGACGCCGCGACGTGGACGGAACTCGGGGGCCGGGCCGGCGGTCTTCGGTTCCGGCCGCCGAACCGAACGCTCTCTCCGGACGAGGCAGCGGAGGGTGCTCGGCGGCGGACCCCGTCGCGGGTATAACCTCGGGCGTGAAGATCGTCCTCACCGGTGACGGTGCCGAGGCAGCCCGCCTCGTCGCCGACGAGATCCTCGCCGCCCTGCGCGCGAAGCCCAACTTGGTCCTCGGGCTGCCCACGGGCTCTACGCCCATCGGCGTCTACGAGCACCTCCGCGCGGCCTACGCCGCCGGCGAAGCCGACTTCTCGCGCGTCCACACCTTCAACCTCGACGAATACCTCGACCTCCCCGCCGAGCACCCGCAGAGCTACCGCTTCTTCATGCAGGAGCACCTGTTCTCGGGGGTCAACGTCCCCGCAGAGAACATTCACTTCCCGCCCAGCGAAGGCGACGACCTCGTTCGCCGCTGCGCAGAGTATGAGGAGACCATCGAACGCGTCGGAGGCATCGACATCATGCTCCTCGGCATGGGCCGCAACGGGCACATCGGCTTCAACGAGCCCACTTCGTCCCTCGCCTCGCGCACGCGCGTCAAGACCCTCACCCGGCGCACCCTCGACGACAACGCGCGCTTCTACGCCGAGGGCGAGGAGCAGCCGGTCCTCGCCACCACCATGGGCATTGGGACCATCCTCGACGCGCGCAAGATCCTCCTCCAGGCCATCGGCGCCAAGAAGGCCCGAGCCGTACAAGCGGCGGTGGAGGGTCCGGTGTCGAGCTTCTTCCCCGCCTCGGCCTTGCAACTCCACCCGGACGTGACCTGCTACTTCGACCCCGAAGCGGCGGAACTGCTTCGGATGAAGGACTACTACCGGAGCACGCGCGCCCACGAACTGCGCCTCAAAGCCGAAGGCCGCCTGGCCGCACGGTCCTGACGTTCAGCGGTCGGCAGCGAGGAGCCCCGGTCGCGCGCCGGTGCGGACTCCCCGGAGCGCCCCGGAGCGGTCAAGGCGGCGACCAAGCGGCGAGGCGTTGGCGCAGGCGACGGGCCTCGCCGCGCGGCGGGTCGCCGAGGAGCACGGCGGTGAGGCGCTCGCGGCGGAAGAGCTCTCGGGCCAGGTCCACCAGCCGGTCGGGATCGACGGCGTCTTCCGCGTCGAGCGCCGCCTCCCGCTCCGCGGGGAGGCCGAAGAGCAGCCGCCGCACCGTCCACTCGGCCTGAGACGGCGCGTCGTCGAGCAGCCGACGCCTGCGGTGCTCGCGCCGCAGGCGCGCCCGCGCCAGTTCGGCCGGGTCGACGCCGGTGCGGAGCGCTTCGGCGACCCCTAGCAGCGCACGCGCCGCCGCGGACAGCTTGCTCCCCGCACAGGCCACCTCCAGTGCCAGCAACCCGGCGTCGGGCAAGGAGAGGAGCGACGTGCCGGCATCGTAGGCGAGTCCCGCGTCCACGAGTTCTTGCGGGACGCGGCTCGTGGGGCCTCCGTCGAGGAGGTCGGCCAGCACGCGCGTCGCCGCGGCACCCTCCTCCGCGTCCCCCGGGCAGCGGAAACTCAGGCGCAACTCGGCCCGCTCGCCGGGCTCGCGGCGGCTCCGCCAGGAAGGGCCGGCGGGCAAGGTCAGCGGCCGCCGTTCGGCGAGGGCCGGGCCCTCGGGGAGGGCCTCGAGCGGAGCGACCGCCGCCCGCACCCGCTCGGGCGGAACCGGGCCCGCGACCACCAGGGCCGTGTTCCCCGAGCGCACGATCTGCCGCCGCCAGCCCTCTAGGTCGTCGACGCTGCGCCGAGCCAGATCGGCGCGTGTGCCGAGGATCGAGCGAGCCAGCGGATGCCCGGAGAAGGCCGCCGAGCGCTCGAGGTCATCCAGCTCGTGGGCCCGGTCGAGCAGTTCCTCGCGCACCACCTCCCGCTCTGCCTCGAGGTCCTCGTAGCGCGGCGCGCACAGGACGCTGGCGAGCAACTCGCAGGCGCGCTCGAGGCGGGCGGGCGCGACTTCCTCGAGGTGGAGAACGAGTGCATCCTCGCTCGTGTAGGCGTCGGGCTCGCCACCGACTTCTTCGAAGGCGGCCATGAGTTCCCGCATCGAGCGGGGTCCGGCCCCGCGAAAGAGCATGTGCTCGAGGAAGTGGGTCAGGCCGCCCTCGCCGTCTCCCTCGTAGCGGGGACCGCCTCGCAAGGCCAAGGCCACGGCGACCGAGTGGAGGTGGGGGAGGTAGATCGTCTGGACGGCCAGCACGCGAGCAGCGTATCAGGCCGGCCCGCTCCCCCGCGCTCGGGGGCGTCCCCCGGGCTCGCCGGCCCCTCGTCGCGCCGTCAACCGCGCACGCCGCCGGCCCGCCGCAGCCAGCGGATTCCCCGCCGCACGGCGGAGAAGGCACTCAGGTCCACCTCGCCTTCCTGGCGCACGGCGGCGTCGGCGTAGACCCGCCAGCGGAGGCCGATCCGTCCTGCGGCGTAGTGCCCGACGTTGGCCGAGTGAACGGCGACCCACACCTCTCCGAAGGAGAGCTCCTGCTGGGGGAAGATGGGCGTGGGGTGGTAGAAGAAGAACGTCACCTCCCCGGGTCGCTGCGAGAGCGAGGCCTGGGGGTGTCCGTTCAGCGTCCGCTGACGAGCCAGGGAATTCACGGCCACCCGCGGAAGGACGAACTCGAGACCCACGTGCTGGGCGAGGGCGCGCCCTTCGTTGACCAGGGTCCCCCGCAAGCGCAGGAGTACCTTGGGCCCGCGGGGATCGTCCTCGATTCGCTCCAGGTCGCCGTAGGGGTCGATGCGCGAGCAGCGTACCTCCGGGTCGCGGCGGCGGTTGAGCACGTCGAGCACGTGGCGGTGCCCCATGGGTCGCGACTTGCCTGCGATCCGCAGGTAGTAGCGGCGATCGCGCGCCATGTGCGGAGCGTCCTCGCTCTCGCGGATCTCCACCACGTAGACAGCCCGTCCTTCCGCGATCCGCGAGTTCTGGTCGGAGCGACCCACCTCGTAGACGTTGAAGCGGCGCAACGGGGGATCGACGATGGCGGGGACCACGTCCTCGAGCCATTCGCGGGTCCCGTTGGGGCGCAGGTGCGTGGGGACCCCTCCGTCGATGCGTCCACGGTCGTCGATCCCCAAGAAGAGGTGCCCTCCCGCGGCGTTGGCAAAGGCCGAGACTTGCTTGCTGAGGTTGTCGAGGAAGTCGGTGCGCACCGCCCCGCGGGAGTCGACGACGTAGAGCGAGGACTTGAACTCCTGCGTGTCGTGTTCGGTGGGGACGAGGCCTTCGAGGCGGACCTCGCTCCAGCGCTCGGGCGCGGTAGGGGACATGGGTCGATGGTGTCGCGGTGTGCCCGGCCTGGCAAGGCGTCGCCTGGGGCCGGCGCTTCAGCGGCCCGCCGGGATCCCGTATCCTTCGGGCATGAAGCTCCCCCTCGCCGCCGCCGGCACGGGCCGCACGCAGGGTGACGACCGAGCCGTTGCCCGTCGCCTGCGCAAGGCCCTGGGCCAGGCGCTGGTCGAATTCGACATGCTCGCCGCCGGCGACCGGGTGCTGGTCGCCCTTTCCGGCGGCAAGGACAGCTACGGGCTCCTCTCCCTCCTCGACGAGCTCGTCCCGCGAGCGCCCATCTCCTTCGAACTCGTTCCCGTGCACCTCGACCAGAAGCAGCCGGGCTACGACGGCGCGCCCCTGCGGCGCTGGCTCGAAGCGCGCGGAGGAGAGTTCCACATCCTCGAAGAGGACACCTACTCGGTGGTCACCGAGAAGCTGGCCCCCGGCAAGACCTATTGCTCGCTCTGCTCGCGGCTGCGGCGCGGTGTCCTCTACAACGCTGCTCGCCGGCTGGGATGCACCAAGATCGCCCTTGGCCATCACCGCGACGACGCCCTGGAGACCCTCCTCCTCAACTTGTTCTTCGCAGGGCAACTCAAGACCATGCCCCCCAAGCTGCGCAGCGACGACGGGCGCAACGTGGTGATCCGCCCCCTCTACTACTGCGCCGAGCGGGACCTCGCCGCCTACGCCGAGCAGAAGCAGTTCCCCATCCTTCCCTGCAATCTGTGCGGCTCGCAGGAGAACCTGTGGCGGCAACAGGTGGGAGATCTCCTCGACGGCCTCGAGGAGCGGATTCCGAACCTGCGGCCGACGATCCTCAGCGCGCTGCGGAACGTGCGGCCCTCCCACCTGCCCGACCGCGCGCTCTGGGAGCGCCTGGGAATCCAGCCGTGAGTCGCGAACGCTACGTCCACTGGACACCGCAAGCAGTGCGCTGGGGCGACATGGACGCGCTGGGACACGTCAACAACGTCGCCTACTTCGTCTACTGCGAGTCGGCGCGCATGGCCTTCTTCGCCGCGCTGGAACTCGAGTCCTACTCCGAAGGCGGCCGCCAAGGCCCTGCCCTTGTCAGTGCCTCCTGCACCTTCCGCCAGCAGGTGCGGCATCCGGCAACCCTCGAGGTGGGGGTTCGCGTGGCCCGGATCGGCGGGAGGAGTTTCACCCTCGACTACGGTCTCTACCGGAGGGGCGAGGAGGAGCCGGTGGCCGAAGGGAGCTCCGTGGTCGTCTGGATCGACTACGCGGCGGGGAAGGCGCTCCCCCTCCCCACGAAGCTCCGTTCGGCCCTCGAAGCCCGCGCCCCGCGCTGAGCGCCGTCGTGGGTCGGTGGGCTGGCCGGAGCCGGGGTCCTTCGAGGTCGGAGCGATCGGGCATCGGCAGCGCCCCGGCGCCGTGTCAGCCGGCGTCCATGGCCGCACGCACTGCGCGGACGCGTTCGGGATCCACGGGCCGTCGCCAGTCGCCGCCGTGCTTGAGGGCGGAGCCGACGATGAGCGCCGAGGCCTCACGCGACAAGGTGCCCGCGTCGCCCGGGCCGACCCCCGAGCCGACCACGACCGGCACCCCGGCGGCGCGCGCGGCCCGGACGGCGGCCGGGTCGGTGGGGTGCCCCGTGCGGAGCCCCGTCACCACGACGGCGTCGGCCCCCGCGAAGGCGGCCCCTCGTGCGAGTTCGCCGAGATCGAGGTCGGCCGTCACGGCGTGGGCTGCGTGCTTCTTCTGCACGTCGGCCCACACCCCCACCTCGGCGCCCAGTGTGCGGCGCGCCCGAAGGAGTTCCCCAGCGCAGGCGTCGATCCACCCCTCGTCGGCGACGTGCGCGTAGGCGAAGCCCTCCGCGCGCACGAAACAGGCTCCTGCGGCGACGGCCACCCCCAATGCCTCCCGATTCGCCGCCGCCAGGAGCTGCACTCCGAACGGTGCGCCGCAGCGGGCGACGACTTCCGCCGCCAGCGCGGCCGCGGCCACGGTCTCGGGCGCTACGCGCCCCTTGAGGTAGGGCAGGTCCCCCATGTTCTCGACCAAGAGCGCGTCGCAGCCGCCGGCGAGCAGCGCCTCGGCATCCCGTCGCGCCGCGGCGAGCACGGCCTGCATCGAGCCGCGCCAGCCGGGGCTCCCCGGCAGCGGCTCGAGATGAACCATGCCGACCAGCGCGCACCGATCCAGGCCGAACAACCACGGGCCGTTCATGGGGGGAGCTTAGCAGGGCGCAGGCGGGGTTCGCCGGTGGCAGAATGCAGTCCATGACCGCTGTCTCGTTACCCCTTCGGCCACCCTTCCTGCTTTGTTGCTCCCTCGCGGCAACCCTTGTCGGTTGTCCTCGGAGCGGTCGGGTGCCGGCGACGCCCGCGCGATCGCCGGCCGCCTCCGACCCGGCACGCCCCTTCGCGGGCGCGCGGGGCAAGGCCTTGGCTCCCCAGCCCGGCACCGAGGCGGGGCGGGCTCCGGCGGGTGGCCTTCGCGCCGCCGCACGGGGCGCGGCGGCGGGCGAGGCGGCAGCCTGGGCCGCCCAGCGCACCCGGAGCGCCGGTTGGCTGACGCGTCTGGCCGAGCGTCTGGACGATCCGCGGGGGCGGGCCGCCCTTGCCCCCGCCCTGCGACCCGGCGCGGCGCTGCGGCGGGCGGCGCTCCTCGCGCGGTATCTCCCCCAGGGAGGCGGCCCCGTGCCGGGCAACCTGGAGGTGCCGTTGCGCAGGCACCTCGCGAAGGCCCCCGATCTCGGCTCCCGCGGCCTCGGCCTCGCGACGGATGCCACCGTCGTCTTGGTCGTTCTCATGGACCCGGCCCTTCTCGAACGTCTTCTCTGGTGGCGCACGGAGGCAGGGTGGGGGAGTCTGCGGGACGCCCTACAGCGCGGCGACGGCGCCGCGGTGCCCGTGGCGCGCGCCCTGCGCCGAGGCGTCGAGGCCGCGCACGCGGGCCGCTGGGAGGAAGCCGCCGCGCGGTGGACCGAGGGCCTCAGCGCGTTGGCGCGGCGCGCGAGCGCGGGCGCCGGGCGAAAGGGGGCCTTCGACGCCGTGGACCTCGCGGCGCCTCCCGAGCAGCTCCGGCCCGCTCTCGAGGCGTGGTGGCGTGGCTTCGTCCCCGCCAAGCCCGCCGCGGGGCGCTAGCGACTGCGGCCGGAGGCCTCGGCGAGCGAGCGCCGACGCAGGGGCGCGCAGGCTCCGCGAAGAGGGACCCGCGGCGCCGGTAGGGGAGGTCCGGCAGCGGAATGCGGTTGTCCTCCCCTCGGCCCGTCCGCTACCATGAGCGTGCGCCGGAGCGCCGGGGAGCCGTCCACAGGCAGGGAGAACGCCATGCGCCCAGCAACACTGCTTTGTGCGCTCGCCGCGGGGATCGCTTGCGCGACGCCGTCCGCGGCGGCGCCGGAGAGCGCGAAGAAGGCCGCCAAGCGGGTGGCCAAGACCATGACCAAGCTGAAGTCCTACCGAGTGCACGCCACCGTGGAAGGTGGCATGGCCCGCGGCCAGGACCACCGGATCACCGCCGCTCGGGTGAACGAGCGCTACGACGCGCGGGTGGCGGGGAAGCTCGCGCACATCAAGGGCTCGTCCGAGGCCTACCGCCTCCGGTTTGGGCGCGAAGGACAGGGCGCCGTGCGCAGCGGGGCGCGCTGGAAGGGCATTCTCAGTACGCCCGAGGGCAAACTGATCGAGCGCCTCTTCCAGCGTCCGGAAGTGCACTTCGCCAAGGTGCGCCGCTACGCGAAGCTCGCTCGCTACCTCCCCCCCGCCTCCGGGCCGTCGGGCGCGCCGGCTGGGGAGCCCGTCGCCGCGCCCGAGGCGCCCGAGGACGCGACCCGCACCGCGCCCGCGGTCGACACGCGCGGTCGCGCGGCGCCTTCGCCTTTGGCGGTCTCCAACCGCATCCGCATCGTGGCCCCTCCGCAAGAGGCCGTTCAGCAGTTCACCACGGTGGTCAACTCCGGCTGCCTCGACGGCGGCTGAGGCATTTCGCAGACCCTGTCCCGGGCGGACAGGACCAAGACCCAGATCGTTTACGAACTCACCCTCTCGGAGGACCGCCAGCACGTCGTGCGCCTCGAGGTCACCACCCTTTGCGCGAGCCGTGGCGACGACGGCCCCGGCGGCGACCTCGACGAAGCCCTGAGCGAACGCGAGCACATCGCCTTCAAGGCGGTCTACACCTTCTCCGACTTCGACTCCGTCGAGGCCTTCCGGCCGCCACCGGAAGCGACTCGCTGCTTGAAATGATCCCTGCGGGGAGCGGGGCACCGCGCCGCTCCCCGCGCGATCCGTAGCGGGCGAGACGCGTTCGTCGCGCGGGTTGGTCCGCGGGGTGTTGGCGAGTCCGCCGTCGCAGGGGCCGCATAGAATGCGATCCCCACCGGGAGGGCTCCGTGGTCCGACTCCTCGACTCCACCCTGCGCGAAGGCGAGCAAACGCCCGGCGTTTGCTTTCCCCCCCACGCCAAGCTCGCCATCGCGAGCCTCCTCGACCGCTTTGGCGTGGGGGTCATCGAAGCGGGGCATCCGGCGGTGTGCGCCGGAATCGAGGCCGCGGTGCGTGCGCTCGCGGGGCGGGGCTTTCGCGCCCAGATCGCTGCCCATGCGCGCAGCCTGCGCAGCGACGTGGACAAAGCCCTCGACTGTGGAGTCGATTTCCTGGGGGTCTTCTTCTGCGTCTCCTCGTCCCGCTTGGAGGGCGTCTTCCGTCGCTCCTTGGCGACGGCGATCGACCAGATCGCCGACTGCATCGCCTACGCCAAGGAGGGTCGGCCCGAATTGACCGTGCGCTACACCCCCGAGGACACGGTGCGCAGCCCCTTCGAGAACGTGGTCGACGCAGCGGCGGCGGCGGTGGAGGCGGGAGCGGACATCATCTCGATCGCGGACACCACGGGCGCCATGATCCCCGCTCGGCGCAGCCTTCACGATTTCGTCCTTCGCCTGCGGGAGGCCTTGGCGAGTCGTGGCGCCGAGCCGCTGCTCGCGGTGCACTGCCACGACGACCGAGGGCTGGCCTTAGCGAACGCCCTCGACGCCTACCGTGCCGGGGTGGACGTCATCGACGTCACCGTCCTCGGGCTGGGCGAGCGCGCCGGGCTGGTGGACCTTGCCACCCTGGCGACGGTGCTCGCGGCGGACTTCGGGGAGGAGGGCTGGGAACTCTCCCTCCTCCCGCGCCTCTACGAGACCGTGAGCACCTATTGCGGCGTGCCCGTGCCGGTCACCGCTCCCGTGGTCGGGGCCAATGCCTTCACGCACTGCGCCGGCGTGCACACCCACGCGGCCACCCGCAACGCGGTCCACTACCAGAGCCTGGACCCCGCCCTGGTCGGACGGGAAATGCAGGTCTCCCTGGACCATATGAGCGGGCTCTCTTCGGTGCAGTACGCCATGGAGGCCATCGGGGAGGACCCCGAGGACCGCGAGTTGGCGCGCAGGGTCCTCGCCGAGGTGAAGCGCGTCGGGGAGCAAGGGCGCAGCGTTCGCGCAGGCGAGCTCGCGGACATCGTGCGCTGGGTGCGCGCGTGAGGGGCGAGACCTTCGTGCAGAAGGTCCTCGGGCGCCGGGCGGGCCGGCCGGTCACGGTGGGAGACATCGTCACCGTCGAGCCCGACCGGGTCATGAGCCACGACAACACGGCCTTCGTGGTGAAGCGCTTCCGCGCGACGGGCTACCGGCGGGTGTGGGACCCCGCGCGGGTGGTGGTGGTCTTCGACCATTGCGTGCCGGCGGCCCAGGAGGCGCACGCGCGCAACCACGCCGAGGCGCGCGCTTTCGTCGCCGAGCAAGGGATCGAGCATTTCTTCGACGCCGGGGTGGGCGTGTGCCACCAAGTCCTCATGGAGCGCGGCCTCGCCCTGCCCGGAGAGCTCGTCCTCGGGGCGGACAGCCACTCGACGCTCTATGGGGCCGCAGGCGCGCTGGGGATCCCCATCAACCGGACCGAGATGGCCGGGGTGTGGGCGACGGGGAAGATCTGGCTCAAGATCCCCCCCACGCGCCGCATCCTCCTCGAGGGTCGTCTCGCCGAGGGCGTCTTCGCCAAGGACCTCGTCCTCTTCCTCCTCGCCCGGCTGCGCGCCGACGGCGCCGCCTACCAGGCCATCGAATTCGGGGGACCGGGCGCGGAGCGCCTCACCATGAGCGAGCGAATGACCCTCTGCAACATGGCCGTCGAACTCGGGGCCAAGGCCGGGGTGGTCCCTTGCGACTCGGTGACCGAGGCTTACCTGGCGGACCGCGCCAGCGGTCCCTACGCAGTGATGGCCTCCGATCCCGACGCGGAATTCGTGGACACGTTCGCGGTGGACCTCTCCGCACTCGAGCCGCAGGTGGCCTGCCCCCACACGGTGGACAACGTGGCGCCGCTTTCGGCGGTGGCCGGTCGTCCCGTGCAGCACGCCTACCTCGGGAGCTGTACCAACGGTCGCCTCGAGGACCTGCGCGCGGCGGCCGCCGTGCTGTCCGGCCGGCGGGTCGCGCCCGGCGTACGGCTGGTGGTCTACCCGGCGTCCGCGGAGGTGGCGGCGGCAGCCGAGGCCGAGGGGGTGGCCGAGACCCTGCGCGCCGCAGGCGCCGAGATCCTGACGGCGAGTTGCGGGCCTTGCTTCGGGGCCGTGGGGGCCGTGCTCCAGGCAGGCCAGGCGTGCATCAGCAGTTCCAACCGAAACTTCCGCGGGCGCATGGGGAGCCGCGAGGCCGAGGTCTACCTGGCGAGCCCTGCGGTGGTCGCGGCCAGCGCCGTCGCGGGGTGCATCGCCGACCCGAGGCGTCTCTCGTGAGCGGCGCAAGGCCCTTGGTCGTCGAGGGGCCCGCGCTTGCTTACGCCGCCGACGACGTGAACACCGACGTGATCTGGCCTGGTTCGGTCACCTACGTACAGGTCCCTTTCGAGGAGATGCCTCGCTACGCCATGCAGGGCTTCGACCCCGACTTCGCGTGCAAGGCCGCGGCGCGACCGGTGCTCGTGGTAGGGAAGAACTTCGGCTGCGGGAGCTCGAGGGAGCAGGCCAGCGAGTGCCTCCTCGCCAGCGGCGTGCGGGCGGTCGTGGCGCGCAGCTTTGCGCGCATCTTCTACCGCAACAGCATCAACCTCGGACTACCGGTCGTGGAGTGTCCGGACGCCGTGGCTGCGCTCAGCACGGGCGACGCGCTGCGCATCGACCTCGCCGCGGGACGGCTGGAATGCCCTGCGGGGAGCTTCTCCTTCGCTCCCTACCCACCCTTCGTTCGCGAGTTGATCCGCGACGGCGGACTGATCCAGCACATCCGCCGGCGTGCGCCGAGTGCCGAGGGGCCACGGGGAGGAAGGCCGTGAAGCGGGTGGCCGTTCTGGGTGGCGACGGCATTGGTCCCGAGGTGGTCGACGCGGCGGTTTCGGTGCTGGAGGGGCTCGGGGTGCCGCTGCGCTGCGAGGGACCCTACCCCATCGGCTTCGCGGCGTACCGCAAGCGCGGAACGCCCTTGCCCGAGGAGACCCTGGCTGCGGTCCGCGACGCCGACGCGGCCCTGTTCGGGGCGGTGACCACCCCTCCCGACGAGCCCGGCTACCGGAGCCCGGTGCTGGCGTTGCGGCAGGGGTTGGGGCTCTTCGCCAACGTCCGCCCCTGCGCGAGCGCGCCGCATCCGAGCTCTCGGCCCGGCATCGACCTGGTCATCGTGCGCGAGAACACCGAGGGGCTCTACGCGGGCCGCGAGCGGGTCGAGGACGAAGGGCGGCGGGCGGTGAGCGAACGCGTCATCACACGTGCCGCCAGCGAGCGCATCGTGCGTTTCGCCTGCGAATTCGCGCGGCGGCGGGGTGCCCGGAGGCTGTGCCTGGTGCACAAGGCCAACGTGCTGCGAGTCAGCGATGGGCTCTTTCGCCGAGCGGGGCTCGAGGTCGCGGCCTCCTATCCGCAACTGGAAGTCGAAGAGCTATTGGTCGACGCGTGCGCCATGCGCCTTCTGCGCGATCCGGAGCGCTTCGAGGTCATCGTGACCACGAATCTGTTCGGGGACATCCTCAGCGACGAAGCCTGCATGCTGGTGGGCGGCTTGGGGTTGGCGTGCTCGGCGAACATCGGGGAGTGCGCGGCGCTCTTCGAGCCCGTGCACGGGAGCGCGCCGGACATCGCGGGGGAGGGCATCGCCAACCCGCTGGCGGCCATCGGCTCGGCCGCGCTCCTGCTCGAACACCTGGGCGAGGACGCCGCCGCCGAGCGCGTTCGCGCCGCCGTGCGCGACGTCCTCGCAGCGGGACGGACCACTCCGGACCTGGGCGGCGCGCTGGGCACGGTGGAGGTCACGCAGGCCGTGCTTGCCGCCCTCTGACGCGGCTCGGTGGCCGAGCGCGGGCCGAGGAGATCCGGCGAGGTTCCCCCCGAAACCCAACGCGCTGCCGAAGCGGCGTTTCGCTGCGAACCGCGACGGGCGCGCGGGTGGGCTCGCCCCCCACGGCGAGGACCGGTCAGGCCTCTTCGCGACAGGAGGAGGGAGGCGCGGAAGGGCGCGAGAGCACGAAGGCGGAGACACCGACGGCGAGGAGGACGAAGCTCACCTGGCCAAGGGGGGGAAGCACGCTCGCTGGACAACCGAGGGCGTAGAGGAGGCTCACGCCCAGCAGCGCCACGAGAAGGCCCTTGGCGCGCCAGGAGACCGTGCCGTGCTCTGTCCAAGCGCGCAGCGGCGGTCCCAGGCGCGGGTGGGAGCGCAGCCAAGCGTCGAGGCGCGGGCTGCTGCGGGCGAAGCAGGCCGCCGCGAGGAGGAGGAGGGGAGTCGTGGGAAGGAGCGGCACGAAGGCCCCCACGATGCCCAGTCCGAGGGAGAGGAGCCCGAGGCCGAGGGTCAGCAGGCGCAGCACACCTCCATTGGGGCCTCTCGGGCTTCGCTTGGCAAGCCTCCGTCCGCTGGGTCGCCGCGCACTTCGAGCGCTGCGGTCGTTCGGGGAGGGGAATCGGCCTACGCTTCTCCTCCACGGACCACCGGGCGACGTCGCTTGGCAGGACTTCGGTCGCCGGCCCGCAGCGCGCTGCGGGCCGCACGGGGCGGACGGACCTGTGCCGTCAGCCCGCGAGGTCGGCCAGTGCTTGGGCGACCCGCGCGAGTTCCTCTTTCAGGCTCTCCAAGCGGCGTCGTTCGGCGTCCACCACGTGGGCGGGGGCTTTGGCAGTGAACTTTTCGTTGGCCAGTTTGCGCTTGCTGGCTTCGAGTTGCTTGCGCAGCTTGGCCTCCTGGGCAGCCAGGCGCTTGCGCTCCTTGGCGGGATCGAAGACTTCGCCCACGTAGGCCTCGAGACCGAGTACCACGGCGGTCGCGGCGTTGGGGGGCTTCGGCGCGTCGGCTCCAATCTCCACCGACGCGAGGCCGGCCATGGTCTGGACGTGGTGCGCGAGTTCGCGCAGGGCATCGACGGCGGGGCCCTGTCCGCGCACGACGCACGGCAGCCGCTTGCGGGGGGGGACGGCGTATTTCGCGCGCACGTCGCGAATCCCTCGCACTGCTTCCTGGAGCTGCGCGTAGGCCGCCTCCACGGCCTCGTCCTCCCAGGCAGGGCGGGGTCGGGGCCAGGCGGCCTGAACGCATAGCTCCGAGGTGGGGAGGGCTTCCTCGATGCCCCGTTGCGGGGCTTGGGCGCCGAGCTGCTCCCAGAGGGCCTCGGTGATGAAGGGCACGAAGGGGTGGAGGAGGCGCAGGACTTGGTCGAGGACCGTGGCCAGGGTCTGGCGGGCGGCCTGGCGACTCTCCGCCTCGGCGTCGTCGCGCATGCGCGGCTTGATCAGCTCGAGGTACCAGTCGCACAGCTCGCCCCAGAAGAAATCTCGGGCGGCGGAGAGGGCCGCCGAGGGGTTGTAGGCCTCGAGTTGCGTGTGCACCGAGGCGACGGTGCGGCTGAGCCGCGAGAGGATCCAGCGGTCTTCGCTGGGGAGGGACGCGATGTCGAGGCTCACGAATTCGAGCTGGCCGAGGTTCAGCAGGGCGAACCGCGCGGCGTTCCACAGCTTGTTGCAGAAGTTCTTGCCCTCGTCGAAGCGATTGCTGAAGGCCTTGGCCTGCGGGACGCCGGCCTCCTTCAGGGTGCCGAGCATGTCGAATTCCGCGCCGCAGGTAGGGCACAGGTAGGTGAAGATCGTCCGTCCGCGCTGGGCCTCCGCGAGTTCGACGACGCCGCGCCGCTCGGGGTCGGCGTTGAGCGGACAGGCGGGATTTGGGCAGTGGGCCTGGACCGGGAGGCGGGCGTCCTGGGTGCCCGTCTGCATGTCGCAGATCACGTAGCGCATGCCGTCGGCGCCGTAGTGGGCGATGATGTCGGTCGGGTCGACGCCGTTGCCCTTGGACTTCGACATGCCCTGGCCCTTGCCGTCGAGGATCTTGCAGTGCAGGAACACGTCGGTGAAGGGGACGTCGCCCATGCAGTAGAGGCCCATCACCACCATGCGGGCGACCCAGAGGGTGAGGATGTCCCGACCCGTCACCAGGCACGAGCCGGGGTAGTAGTAGTCGAGCGCGCTGGGGCGCTCGCCTTCGGGTCCAAGCGGGCGCTGGCCCGGTTCGACTCGGGCGTGGTCGGGGTCGGGCCAGCCGAGGGTGCTGAAGGGCCAGAGCGCCGAGCTGAACCACGTGTCGAGGACGTCGGGGTCCTGAGCGAGCCCGAGGGCTTCGAGTGCCTCGGCGTAGGCCTGGTCCGCCGCCTCGCTGCGCAGGCACACCTGCAGCTCGAAGGGACCTTCTTCGGGATGCCGGCGGGCTCGCTCGACTCCTTCGGCCGGTTCGAGCTGCCGTCCCTCGTCGTCGCCAACCCAGGCGTGGAGCGCGTCGGTGTCCCGTGGGAGCCCCGCCACCGCCTGCGCCAGTTCTTCGGCGTCGGCGTAAGAGCGCCACCACACGGGGATCCGGTGACCCCACCAGAGCTGGCGGCTGATGCACCAGTCGCGCTTCTCGGCCAGCCACGCGGTGTAGCCGGTTCGGTAGCGCTTGGCGTCGGGATGGAAGGCCACCTTGCGCCCGCTCGGCGAGCGCCAGGGGCCGTTGGCGGCTTCGATGGCGGCCTGGGCGAGCCCGGCGTGGACGTGCTCCTTTTGGGTGCCGCGTCCGCACACGATGCCGCCTTCGACGTCGCCCATGCGCACCCACCACTGCTTGCACAGGTAGGGCTCGATGGGGGTCTTCGAGCGGTCCGAGTGGCCTATTTCCACCGCGCGGTCCTCGACGCGCTCGAGGAGTCCCTGCGCCTCCAGGTCGGCGAGGACGCGTTCGCGGGCCACGAAACGGTCGAGCCCCGCGTAGGGACCGGCCTTCTCGTTGAGGGTCCCGTCGGGGCGCAGGATGTTGATGATCCCGATCTCCTCGCGGTGCCGCGTCCACACCTCGTAGTCGTTGGGATCGTGTCCGGGGGTGATCTTGACGCACCCGGAGCCGAGTTCGGGCTTGGCCCACTCGTCGCAGATCAGGGGGATCTCTCGGCCCAGGAGCGGCAGGCGGACCTTTCGCCCTTCGCGCGCCATGTCGCGGAGTCGCTCGAGGCCTTCGAGGTGGCTCTGGCGGCGCTCGCGGAGCCGGGCGGCCTTCTCCTCGTCGCCTGCGGCCTCCGCGGCTGCAATGAGTCGCTGCAGGGCGCCGGCGGGGTCGGGGTGGCAGGCGACGGCGGTGTCGCCGAGGAGGGTCTCGGGGCGCGTGGTGGCCACCACCACGAATTCGGGCTCCCCGGGCCGTGGGTCCACGACCGGGTAGCGCAGGTGCCAGAAGTGGCCGGGGACGGTCTCGTGGTAGACCTCATCGTTGGCGACGGCGGTCTGCAGAGTGCAGTCCCAGTTGACGAGGCGGTCGCCGCGGTAGATCAGGCGGTCGCGGAAGAGGCGGAAGAAGGCCTCGCGCACGGCGGCGCTGCACACCGGGTCCATGGTGAAGCGCTGCCGCTTCCAGTCGCAGGAGCAGCCCATGGCCTGCTGCTGGCGGACGATCCGGCGCTGGTATTCGTCCTTCCACTGCCAGATGCGGCGCACCAGCTCTTCGCGGCCGATGTCGTGGCGGGTCTTCCCCTCGAGCTCTTTGAGTCGCTTCTCGACCACGGCTTGGGTGGCGATGCCCGCATGGTCGGTGCCCGGCTGCCAAAGGGTGTTTGCGCCCTGCATGCGGTGCCAGCGAATGAGCAGGTCCTGCATGACGTTGTCCATGGCGTGCCCCATGTGCAGGGCGCCGGTCACGTTGGGCAGGGGCATCATGATGACGTAGACGTCCTCGCGCTCGTCCGGGACGGCGCGGAAGGCGTCGGCGTCGAGCCAGCGCTGGGCAATGCGCGGCTCCGTCGCGGCCGGGTCGTAGCTCTTGGGAAGCTCGCTGCTCATGTCGACTCCTGCGCTCTCCCCGCGCGCCGGCCGTGGGCCGACCCATTCGGGGCCACGGGCCGGTCCGAGGAAGCCGGCCCGCGCCGGGGTGGCTTCGACGGGCAGCAGGGGCGAGGGCGCACACTCTCGCAAGGCCCGGGGCGAATTCAAGGAAGGGGGAGGCTCGCCGAGCGGGGGGGCTCTTGGC
>RFHU01000071.1 GCA_003695705.1 Planctomycetota bacterium | reverse complement strand
CGCATCGCCTGCCCGATGTCGGGGGTGTAGATGGAGGCGGTGAGGCCGAACTCCACCGCGTTGGCCTTCGCGATTCCGTCCTCGAGGTCCTTGATGGGACAAATCGAGAGCACCGGGCCGAAGATCTCTTCGCGGAAGATGCGGTGCTCGGGCTCCACCTCGGTGAAGATGGTCGGTTCGACGAAGTAGCCTCCCTCGAGCCCCGCGGGGCGCCCTCCGCCGGTGAGGAGCCGCGCCTCCTGCTTGCCGACGGCGATGTATTCCAGGTCGGTCTGGAACTGGCGGGCGTCCACGGCGGGGCCCATCTGGGAGCCCTCCTCGAGGGCGTCGCCCACCCGGATGGCCCGCGCTCCCTCCACGAGCGCCTCGGTCACTTGCGCGCGGAGTTCCTCGTGCACGAGGAGCCGCGAGGTCGCGGTGCAGCGCTGGCCGGTGGAACCGAAGGCACCGTTGAGGACCGAGGCGACCACGTTGTCGACGTCGGCGCCGGGGAGGGCGACCACGGCGTTCTTGCCGCCCATTTCGCAGGTCACCTTGGCCCCGCGCTCGGCCGCCAGGGCGTTGAGGCCGAGGCCCACGGGGGTCGAGCCGGTGAAGGAGATGGCCTGGATCGCCGGGTGACGGACAATGGCGTCGCCCACGGTGGAGCCGGGGCCGACGACCATCTGCAGGCAGCCGGGCGGCAGGCCGGCCTCCTCGAAGACCTCGACGAGGATCGCGGCCGTCCCCGGGGTCAGGCCGGCCGGCTTGAACACGCAGGTGTTCCCCGCCACGAGGGCGGGCGCGATCTTCCAGCAGGGGATGGCGTAGGGGAAGTTCCACGGGGTGATCAGCCCCACCACACCGAGGGGACGGCGAATGGTGTAGGTGAACACGTCGGCGACCTCGCTCGGCAGGGTCCGCCCCTGGATCCGGAAGCCTTCGCCGGCGTAGAACTCGAGGATGCTGTTGCCTTTCTTGATCTCCCCCTGCGCTTCCTTGAGGACCTTGCCCTCCTCGCGGGCCAGCATGCGGGCGAGCTCGTCGGCGCGCCGCCGGGCGATCTCGGTGGCTCGCCACACCACCCGCGCCCGCTCCGGCGCGGGCACTCGCCGCCAGCGCTCAAAGGCCTTCTGTGCGCCGGCGACCGCGCGTTCCACTTCGTTGGGCGTCGCGGCGGGGAATTCCGCGATGACGTCCTCGGTGTTCGAGGGGTTCACGTTCTTCAGGATCCGCTCCGAGCGGGGTTGGACCCACTCGCCGTCGATGTAGCAGCCGGTGTGCATGAGGACCTCCGCGGGGCAGGCGGGGAGGATACCGCACGGCGGCCGGCGGCGGAGGGGTCCGCGCCGCGCCCACGCTGGGTCCGATCGCTGTTCGTGGGCCGTTGCGCCCATCGAAGGGCTTCCTATAGTGGCCCGAGAGAGAGGTTCGATGGCCTTCGCAGGCGATCTGCAGAAGTTTCCGCTGGCGGACGTCTTTCAATCCTGCCATCAGAACCGCCTCACCGGCGCGCTGGCCATCCGCGACGCGCGCGGCGAGCGGCTCATCGCCTTCGAGGAAGGCATGGTGACCGGCTGCGCAGGCCTGGATGAGGGCGACGAGACCCTCGCCGGCGAGCTGGTGCGTCGCCGCCTCGTTTCGCCCGACGCCATCGGGCGTCCCTCGCGCTTCTTCAAGCGCAAGGGATCGCTCAAGCGCTCGCTCACCCGCCGCAACGTGCTCAACTCCTCGGAGTTCAATTCCTTCACCCGCTCGGTGGTGCTCGAGCGCATCTACGACTGCTTCCTCCTCGAAGAAGGGAACTTCGAGTTCGTCGAGGACTACGACAAGACGCGCTTCGACGACGACGAAGAAGCAGCGAAGGTCCGCATCAACCCCAACGAGATCCTCATGGAGGCGATGCGTCGGATCGACGAGTGGACGCGCATTCGCCGCTCGATCCCCTCCTTCCGCGAGGTCTACGTTGCCACCCGCGAGCCGACCGAGGAGGACTCCGAACTGGTGCGGGAGATCCTCACCCTCACCTCGAGCGGCACCCTCTCCCTCGAGGAGGTGATGCAGAAGGCGCCCGCCGCGCGCTTCGAGTCCTGCGAGACCATCATGTCCCTGGTCGAGGCCGGGGACGTGCGCGTGGCCACCGTCCCCGAATACATCGAGCTGGGAAAGAAGGCCGAGGCCGCGGGAGACCTGGAGGCGGCCGCTTCTTTCTACGCGCGAGGGCTCTCTTACGAGCGCGGGAACGTCGACCTCAACCAGCGGCGCATCGCCGTCCTGGAGAAGCTCGGGCGCAAGTCCGAGGCCGCCGACGAGCGGAAGCTCTTCGCGGGGACCCTGCTCGAGCAAGGCAAGAAGGCCGAGGCGGCCGAGCAGTACCGCAAGGCTGCCGAGCTGGTCGACGCGGACCCGCTCCCCCTCGAGCGGCTCTTGGACCTCAAGCTCAAGGAGAAGGACTTCGCCGGCGCCAAGGACGCCGCCGAGCGCCTGGTCGCCCTCTACCTGCGCCTGGGGCTCGGGGACAGCGCGAAGAAGGTCTACCCGCGCCTCCTCATGCTCGAGCCGAAGGACCGCTGGGTTCGCGAGCGGCTGGCCGCGACCCACGTCGAGCTGCACGAGGCCGCGACCGCTGCCGGAATCTACAAGGAACTCGGCCAGGAGGCGCTCGAGGAGGGCGATGCGGCGGCCGCTCTCGCCCACCTGCAGCGCGCCCTGGAACTCCAGCCCGACGACAAGAAGCTGGCCGCCCTGGTTCGCGACCTCGAGTCGGGCGAGCTGGCGGCGCGCCGCCGTCGTCGCCGAGTCTTTCTGTCCTTCAGCATCGCGCTCCTCCTCCTCGGCGCCACCACCGCCTGGGTCGTCTACGAGGCCATGGCCCTGTTCCACCTGCGCGAGCTCGCCGCCGACAGCGTGAAGCTCGACGGCGGTTGCGAGGTCCTCCTGATCGGCATCAACACCCTGCAGCCCGGTCCCGAGGAGCTCGGCGACGGACGACGTCGCCTCTACCGCGGGACCTTCGCCTCGCGCTGGGCGCGCGAGACGGCCGTCAAGCTGGCCGGCCTCTACGCGCGCGAGGCCGCCCACGCCGGCCTGCTCTTCCGCCTTCCCCCCCCGCCCGGGGAGCCCCTGCCGCGCGACGAGGTACTCCGTCGCCTCGACGCCGCGCTGCACCCGCCGCAAGAACAGTCGCTGGGTGCCCTGGTCGAGGTGGCCGAGAAGGAGCTCGCCGAGGGGAAGCGCGCCGAGGCGACCGCGACCCTTCGCGAGGTCGGGCGGCGTCTGGAGGAGGCGCGCCTGGCCCTCTCCCAGTCCGACGGGCCGACCCGGGCCTACACGGTCTTCCGAGAGCGCCTGGCCGAGGTGCGCGGCCTGTTGCCCCGCATCGAGTTCGCCCGCGGCCTGGCCGAGATCGAGCTCCCCGAAGCCCGGGCGGTGGTCGAGGCCGCCGCGGCCCGCTGGCGCACCGAACAGGCCGAACGCGCCGCGGCGGAAGGGACCCCCGCCAACGGCGCCGGGTCCTGACGCAGACCGTGCGCGTCCTCGTTACGGGCTCCAGCGGCCAGATCGGAACCAACCTGGCCCTCCGGCTGCTCGACGCCGGCGAGGAGGTGCTGGGCCTCGACCGCCGGCCCAACCCTTGGACCGGTCGCTTTCGGACCGTGCGCCTGGATCTGCTCGAGCCGCTCGAGCGCATCGAGGAGGCGCTGGCCGACGAAGGCTGGGATGTGCTCGTCCACCTCGCGGCCCACGCGAAGGTCCACGAGCTCGTGGTGCATCCCGAGCGCAGCCTGGAGAACGTGCGCACGACCTTTGCCGCGGCCGAGCTGGCCCGCCGCCGCGGCACCCCGCTGGTCTTCGGCAGCTCGCGCGAGGCCTACGGCGACGTCGGCGAAGGGCTGACCGCCGAGGACCGCCCGGTGGTGGCCCTCAGTCCCTACTCGGCCTCCAAGATCGCCGGCGAGGCGCTGGTGCGCAGCTACGCGAACTGCTACGGCGTTCCCACCCTTACCTTTCGCTTCTCCAACGTCTACGGTCGCTACGACAACGACCTCGAGCGACTGGAGCGCGTCACGCCGCTGTTCATCCGCGAGCTGGCCGCCGGACGCGAGGTGACCATTTACGGGCGCGACAAGGTGCTCGACTTCACCTACGTGGACGACTGCGTCGCCGCCGTGCACGCGGGCATCGAGGCGCTCGCCCGCGGACGGCTCCGCGACGAGACCATCAACGTCGCCACCGGCCAAGGATCCAGCCTCGTGGACCTCGCGGAGTACGTCGCCGACGCGCTCGGCGTCGAGGCGCGCTACCGGGTCGAGCCGAGCCGCCCGGGCGAGATTACCCGCTACGTGGCCGACATCGGCAAGGCCCGCCGACTCCTCGGCTACGAGCCGACCACCTTCCTCCGCGAGGGCGTGCGCAAGGCCGTCCGTTGGTCGGGAACCCAGGCCGACCCCGCCGCCCTCCGCAGGCCCTGAGCTTCTCGACCCCTGCGGCGCCCGCGCGGCCCCCTGAGGAATTCCGTCCGCGCGGTCGCTCCCGCCCCTGATAGGATCCGGCCCCACGAGCGAAGGAGCGAGGACATGGAAATTACCGGGGTCATCGGGGGCAGCGGCCTCTACGAACTGGAAGGCTTTCAGGTCCAAGAGCGCCGCAGCGTGCAGACCCCCTTCGGCGCGCCCTCGGACGAGCTCGTCATCGGCGAACTCGAGGGGCGCCCGGTGGTCTTCCTGCCCCGCCACGGCCGCGGGCATCGCTTCAGCCCCAGCGACCTGCCCTACCAGGCCAACATCTACGCCCTCAAGGCCGTGGGGGTGACGCGGATCCTTTCCGTCTCGGCCGTGGGCTCCATGAAGGAAGACATTGTCCCCGGCCACGTGGTCCTCCCCACGCAGTTCATCGACCGCACCCTCGCGCGCCCGCGGACCTTCTTCGAGAACGGAGTCGTGGCCCACGTGGCCTTCGCCGACCCCATCTGCGAGGCCACCCGGGCGGTCCTCAAGAGCGCGGTCGCTCAGGCCGAGGTCCCCTGGCACGACGGCGGGACCTACATCTGCATCGAGGGGCCCCAGTTCTCTACCCGCGCCGAGTCCGAGCTGTTCCGCTCCTGGGGGGTCTCGGTGATCGGCATGACGAACCTCCCCGAGGCCCGTCTCGCCCGCGAGGCCGAGCTTTGCTACGCGACCATCGCCCTCTCCACCGACTACGACTGCTGGCATGCCGACCACGACGACGTCAGCGTCGAGGCGGTCGTCGAGACCCTCAAGAAGAACGTGGAGAACGCAAAGCGCATCGTGCGCAACGCCATCGTGGCCATGCCCGCCGAGCCCTCGGACTGCGGCTGCCGCACCGCCCTCCAGCACGCGGTAATGACCGACCCCGAGCGCATTCCCCCCGCCAAGCGCGACGCGCTCGACCTCCTCCTCCGCCGCGTCCTCGACTGAGGACCGCGCGCCGGTCCCCGTCGCGGGGCACCGCCGACGGCTCGTAGCGTATGCTCCGCGCATGCAGTACGTACGGCTGGCGGTGGCGACGGCCCTCCTCGTCTGGCTGGGGGCGCTCGCGCTCGGGCCCTTGGAACCGGGCAAGCCCCTCCCCTGGCGCTGGGGCATGGACTTCAACGGCGGGTCCCAGCTCGTCTACGCCCTGAACCGGGAGAAGGCCAAGAAGCTCGGCCTCGACGAGGAAACGCTGCGCGCGCGGATGGAACTCAGTCGCCAGCGCCTGCGCGAGCGCATCGTCTCCTTCCAGAGCGAGGAGACCCGGGTCGCCTTGCTCGGGGAGGATCGGATCCTCGTCGAGGTCCCCGGAGTACGGGACTTCCAGGCGGTCAAGCGACAAATCGGCAAGCCCCAGTACCTGACCGTGCGCGGCGTCGACGCGACCAGCCCCGAGGTGGAGACGGGGAAGGACTGGTGGGTGCTGCCACGCTCCCTCCGCTACCTCGGCAAGAGCGTCAAGCTCTCCGAGCCCGGCGTGCGCGGCGAGCACATCGTGTTCGACCGCCTGGGGCGGATCGAGCCGGTGGGCGAAGGGCGCTACGGCTTCGTCCTCGAGCTCACCCCCGAGGGGCAGGAGTCCTGCGCCGAATTCACCACCCGCTACGCCGGCCGCCAGATCTGCATCCTCCTCGACGACGTCCCCCAAGACGTCCTGCACGTCGAGTCCGGCGGGCTCCGCAATCCCCAGATCACCACCGGCTCGGTCGAGGACGCGCGTCGTCTCCGCCGCCTCCTCGCCTCGGGGCCGCTGCCGCTGCCCTTCGACTTGATCGCGGAGAAGACCGTCTCCCCCGTGCTCGCCGCCATGCGCCAGAGCAGCCTGACCGCCATGGGGCTGGGAGTCGCCCTCCTCGTCGTCTTCTTCGCCTGGACCTACCTGCACCGGCCCTACTTCCTCCTCGTGGCCCTGGCCTCGGTGGCTCTCGAGGTCTTCCTCTTCCTCGTGGTCGCCAACAAGGGCTGGATCCGCATCAGCCTCCCGCAGCTCGCCGGCCTCGCCCTCCTCGTCGGCATGTCCGTCGACGCCTTCGTGCTCGTGTTCGAGCACATCGAGCGCGAGCTCGAACAGCGCGGCGGCGGCCTTGAGGACGCGCTCGCCGTGGTCCAGCGCGCCTTCGCCCGCGAGGTCGGGGTCATCTTCTGGGCGGCCACCACCACCGTCGCCACCCTCGGCGGCCTGTTCTTCGTCGAGGGGCTCCTGCACGAATACTTCGTCCTCCTCGCCTTGGGCGTCGCCATCAGCCTCTCGGCGGCCATCTACCTGCGCCTGCTCATGGGGGTGGGCTTCCTCGCTCGCATCGGACAGCGCTTCTCCCGCGACCGCCCACTGAACCCCTGGCTCTCGCGCCTGCGCCGCCTCGACCTCCTCGCCGCGGAGCCCTTCTTCCGCCGCTTCTACCGGGTGGCGGTTCCGCTGGCCGTAGGCGTCCTGGTCCTCTTCTCCGCCGCCGGCTGGGTGGAGCTCGGCATCGATTTCCGCGGCGGCGCGCAGGTCGTGGTGAAGCCCGAGCGCCCCGTGGACACCGAGGTCGCACGGCGGCTCGCCGACGAGGTCTTCGCCGCGCGCTGCGAGGTCCAGGCCAGCGAGGACGGCCAGCTCACCGTGCGGGTGCCGCGCCTCGAGGAGTCCCTCGCCTCCCGCGCCGACCCGGGGGCGGCCGCCCCCGCCGCCCGCGAGGCGCCCGAGGCCCGTTTCGTCGCCCGCCTCCGCGAGGAGAGCGGTGGCGAGGTGACCCTCATTGGCGTCGACCTGCTCGGGCAGGCCGCCGCGCTGGAGAACGTCGCCACCTCGCTCCTCGACTCGGCCTGGGGCCTGGGGGTGCTCTTCGTCCTCTGCGCGCTCCTCTACATCTCGCTCACCGTGCCCCTGTGGGTGGTCCTGGCGCTGGTGGTCGACGTGGTCCTGGTGCTCGCTCTGGTCGTCCTCTGGGGGCTCCCCGTGGACTTCCCGCTCATCGCCGCGCTGCTGACCTTCGCCGGCTACTCCATCAACGACTCCATCGTCGTCTGCCACGAGATTCGCGCCGCCGGCAAGCCCCACATGCCCGAGGCCTTGCGCCGCGAGGACCCCAAACTCCCCGAGCTGGTGCGCGAGGCCGTGCGCAAGGGCCTCGAGCCGGTCAGCTCCCGGGTCTTCCTCACCTCGATCACCACCATGCTCACCATGGTTCCCCTGCTCTTCTGCGACGGCGTGCTGCGCACCTTCGGCGTGGTGTTCGTCTTCGGCACCGCCCTCGGCACCCTGTCCTCGGTCTACATCGTGGGGACCAACGCCCGCGACGTGGTCCTCGGCGACACCCAGCTCGTGTAAGCGTACCGGCCGGAGGCGCTGCCCCTTAGCGGGCGCGTAGCTCGGGCAGGAGAGCCTCGCGCCACCAGAGCTCCAGGCGGCGGCCGTCTCGTGCAGGGTCGCCGGGCGCGGCGTTGGGGGGACGGGTCAGGTCGACGAGGATGAGTTCATCGTGGGGACCGAAGAGCTGCATCCCTTGGGCGAAGAAGGTCTCCGTGCCCGAGAACACGTGGCGGGCAAGCAGCTCGCCACTCGCGGCGTCCCAGGCGCAGACCTCGCTGTTGCCGGGCCTCCCCGCGCCCGAGCCCCGCCGGGACCCGGCGCAGGAGTAGAGGATCCGACCCCTCCGACCGAAAGCGAGCCCGACCACCCGGCCCCCGTGGGCGCCGCGAAGGCCGGGCGGGAGGTGCGGGGACACGAGCCTGCGCAAGACCTTCGCCGGGTCGCGGGCGCTTCGCAGCTCCACGTTGCCCAGCCCCGTGCCCACGGCCACCCGGCCGCCCCGCGGGCCCACCGCGAGGGAGAAGGGCTTCTCCCGCAAGGGAGCGACAGGAGATCGTCGCGTCCAGCCGCCGGAGGGCGTGGCCTCCCAAACGTGAAGGGCGTTGCGATCCCCGATGCCCGGTCCCTCCGAGCGAGCGACGAGGAATCGGTCCGCGCCGAGGGGAACGAGGGCCATTGCCTCGGCTCCCTCGGATTCCAGAGTCTCCGGCGGCGTGGGCGGCTCCCACAGGGCGAGCAACGAGGTACCCCCGAGGACGTAGCGCCCCGGCGCGAGGGTGGCGATGGCACGCAACTCGGCCTTCAGCAGGGTGCG
>RFHU01000070.1 GCA_003695705.1 Planctomycetota bacterium | reverse complement strand
GACTGGAAGCAGACCTTGGTGTCCGACGGCTACGCCATCGTCCGGCATCCGGACCTGAACGCCTGCCTGCACATGGCCGATCGCTTCGGGACGGACGTGCAGCTCTACGCGGGGTGAGTGTGAGCTTCGTCGCCTTGCTCGGTCCGCAGCGCCATCAGCCCATCGTCCGCCGGGTCCTCGACGAGCAAGGCCTGGACGGGCCGCTGGCCGTCGTCACCGGAGGCTGGGAGGAGCGCGAGGGCGAGCTGCACGAGCTCGAGGTCCACGTGGAGCGCCCCACGGTGAACCTGCGCCTCGCCCAGCGCTTGCAATCCGTCCTCGCCATCGACGAGGCCTTCGCGCAGGCGCTCGTCGACCGCAACGACCGCCTGCGCACGGCCCAGCGGTTCTATCGGCGGCGCCTGGCGTCCTTGCTCGAATCGGTCCGCGACCTCTACGCCCTGCCCGTCCCCCGCAGCGAGCTGCTGGTGGCCGAGCGGGACGACGCCCTCCGGGCGGTGGGCGCCCTCGACGCCCACTACCTGCGGCAGATCCGTGGCATCCACGAGGCATTCCTCGACCTGTGGGAGCCCCGCTCTCGGCCGGCCGTTGCCGAACTGCGCGAGCACATCGCGGCCGAGGTAGGAGACTGCGAGGCGGTCCTCATCGCCGGGGGGCACGTGGGCTCCCTTCTCGACCAGGTGAGCCTCTTGGATCTGCGCGCGCTCTTTGCTGCAAAGCCCATCGTCGCCTGGTCGGCAGGGGCCATGCTTTGCTGCGAGCACATCGTGCTCTTTCACGACAGCCCCCCCCAGGGGCCGAGCGATCCGGAGCTCTACGACGACGGGCTGGGCGTGGCGCCGGGCGTGGTCGCCCTTCCGCACGCCTCGCTCCGCCTACGCCTCGACGACACCCTCCGGGTGGAGATGTTCGCGCGTCGCTTTGCGCCGCGCGTGTGCCTGGCCCTCGACGCCGGGTGCGGTGCGCGCTGGGACGGAAGCCGCTGGGAGCCCATCGGCCCGCTGCGCTGCCTCGCCGTCGACGGGCGCGTGGCGCCGGTGGAGGCCGCCTGGTGATGCCCGCGGCCCTCGAACGCCTACTGGCCGACGGCCCGCCGAGCAGCGAGCGCATCGACGCCTTCCTGGCCGAAAACGCTCCCTTCCCCCTCTTGGAGGACTCGCGGGCGACCTTCGTCTACCGCGGGGAGGCCCGCTCCGTCCGCTGGCAGCACTGGATCTTCGGGCTGCCCACCTCGCAGGAGTTCCGGCGCATCGAAGGCACCGACTTGTGGTACCTCACCGTGGAGCTGCGCAAGAAGTCGCGCATCGAATACAAGCTCCTCGTCGAGGACCACAGCGGGCGGCGTGTCCTCCTGCGCGACCGCTACAACCCGCTCCGCGCCCACGACCCCTTCGGCGCCAACTCGGTGTGCGCCACCGAGGGCTACGAGCGCCCCGAGTGGACCTACCCCCATCCCGAGAGCCGGGCCGGGCGAATGGAGTCCTTTTCCATTCACAGCAAGGCCCTCGGTGAGTCCCGCCAGGTCCAGGTCTACCGCCCCGCCCGCTTCCGCGAGCACCGGCGCTACCCCCTCCTGGTGGTGCACGACGGAACGGACTATCAGCGCTACTCGGCGATGAAGATCGTCCTCGACAACCTGATCCACCGCCTGGAGATCCCTCCGCTCATCGTCGCCTTCAGCGACCCCGGAGACCGCTTGCGGGAGTATGCCGCCGACCCGCGCCACAACGACCACATCGCCCTCGAGTTGCTCCCTTTGCTCGAGGAGCGCTACCCGCTGGAGCGACGTCCCCTCTCACGCTGCCTCATGGGCGCCAGCTTTGGGGCAGTGGCCAGCCTCTCCACCGCCTGGCGGCACCCGGGCCTGTTCGGCAAGCTCCTCCTCCAGTCGGGGTCCTTCGCCTTCACCGACATTGGTACGCACGACCGCGGGCCCGCTTTCGATCCCGTGGTGGAGTTCATGAACGCGTTTCGGAAGGCTCCGGGCCGCCCCGCGGAGCGGATCTTCATGAGTTGCGGCCTCTACGAGTCCTTGATCTACGAGAACCGCTCGCTGGTCCCGCTGCTGCAAGACATCGGCATCGACGTCCGCTTCGAGCGCGCCCGCGACGGGCACAACTGGGAGAACTGGCGCGACCGGCTCCGCAGCGGCCTCTCCTGGCTGTTCCCCGGTCCGTTGTGGATGGTCTATGAGTGAACAGGTCTTGACGCCCATGAAAGAGAAGACGTCCTGGTACTCGCCCCGGGTCCGGCAGAACACCCAGCTCGTGCGTTGGGGCTTCTACGGCCGCCCCGTGCTGGTCTTCCCCACGGCCGGCGGCGACGCGGAGGAGATCGAGCGCATGCTCATGATCAAGGCCCTGGCTCCCCTGATCGAGTCGGGGCGGATCAAGGTCTACTCCGTGGACAGCCTGGCGGCGCGCACCTGGGGCGACAGCGACGTGTCCGCGCGCCAGTGCACGGCCTTGCAGAACGCCTTCGACGGCTACATTTACGAAGAGGTGGTTCCGGCCATCCGCGCCGACTGCCGCACGCCCGACATCGAGATCGTGGTCGCGGGCGCGTCCATCGGCGCCTTCAACGCCATGGCTTCCATCTGCCGCCATCCGGACGTGTTCTCTCAGGCCATCTGCCTGAGCGGGACCTACGACGTGGAGCGTTTCATCAAGGACCGCGACGGGCATCCGATGCGCCGCAAGGACTTGAACTTCTACTTCAGCTCGCCTTTGCAGTACCTGCCGCGCCTGGGCGAGTCCGAGCAGCTTCGGCTCCTCCGGCGGCGCTTCATCCTCATGGCGCATGGAGGAGGCCGCTGGGAAGATCCCG
>RFHU01000069.1 GCA_003695705.1 Planctomycetota bacterium | reverse complement strand
GGCTTGGAAGGCGGAGAGGTCCACGGGGCTCCTCCCTGGGCGCGGGCGCGCCGGTTCGGGCCCGGTAGCATACCGGGGTGTTGGGCGGGCTCCGCCGCCTCCTTCCCCACCCTCCGTCCGGTTTCGCGTGGATCCCTCGGCGCCAGCGCCCTCGCCCCCGACCCCTCGCCCCGCGGGCGCGTCCCCCCGGGGCGCGCGGCGCTGGCTGAGGGCCTGGGGCGAACTCCCCCGCGCAGACCGCTTTGTCTACGCGCTGGTCGCCGGTTGCTTCGCGCTCGCGCTCTTCGCGCCGCCGGCCTGGGACCGACTCGACCCGCGGCTTCCGCTGACGCAGGCCTACCGCGAGGGGGCGGCGCTCGACCCCTGGGGGCGCCCGTGGGTCGAGCGACCGTACGACGTCGCCCGCGGCGAAGGCGGCGAGGTCTACAGCCTGGGGCCCGACGGGCGGGACGAGGGGGGACGCGGCGACGACGTGGTGCTCTGGGTCGGCGGACGCGGCGTCTTCGTCCTGGCCGTCCGCGCGCACCTGCGCGGAGCGCTCCTCGCGTGCGCGGTGCTCCTCGCCGCCGGGCACGAGCTGCTGCGCCTGAGTCGACGTCGTCTCTCCGAGCCGCGCGCCGAGGAACTCTCGGTGGAGCTGCGCCGCGCAGCGACGCTGGCGCTCCCCTTCCTCCTCTTGAGCGTGCCCCTGGCCGTTGGACTGGTGAGGGCGCTGCGCGGCTTCCTGCGCCCCTTCGAGGAGGTGCTCGTGGTGCCGGTCCCTGCGGCGGCGGGCGGTCTGGCCGCGCTGGCTACCTTCCTCCTCCTCCTCTGGGTCCGCCTGCGACGGCCGGCCGCAACGGAAGACCGGGCGGCCAAGGGTCGGGAGGAGCCTCCCCCCGCGCCTCCAGGCAGCGCCTGAACCACAGCTCGCAGCCGAGCCAGCGGAAGACCCGCCAGGCGCCGGGGCCGCCCCGGCGGACGCGCCCCCAGACGCGCTCCACGACGCGCGGCGCCACGAGCCCGCGGCGGGCGAAGCCCGCGAGCAAGGCGTCCTCGACTTCGCCCTGCGCCGCGCGCAGCCAGCGCGCAAGGGGCAGGGGGAAGCCTGCCTTGTCGCGCCGAGCGAGGACCGCCTCGGGCAGGCGCCCGGCGAGGGCCGCGCGCAGGGGGGCCTTGGTGCGTCCCTCGGAGACGCGGACGGCGAGGGGGAAGCCGAAGCAGAAGGAGACCAGGCGGTGGTCGAGGAAGGGAACGCGCGCCTCGAGGCCGAAGGCCATGCTGGCGCGGTCGCCGTGGTGCAGGAGCGCGGGCAGGCTGCTCGCGCACAGCTCCTCCTGCAGGCGCGCCTCGAGGGGGCTCGGCCACCGCCAACAGTCGGGGCGCCAGGGCTCGACCGCGCAGGCCGCGCGGCGCAGCCCGGGGTCGAGGCCCTCCCAGGGACCGGGCCCGAGGCGCGCGGGGACCGCGTGCAGAAGGTGCTCCGCCAGGGAGGAGCGTCCGTCGGGGCCGACCGAGGGCGCGCCGAGGAGCCCCGCGCCGTCGCGGACGAGCTTGGCGAGCAGCGCGGGGCGGGGACGGGCGAGGGCAGCCCGCCCCAAGGCGGCGAGGTAGAGGGGGAGGTCGCTCGCGTAGCCCAAGAGGAGCTCGTCGCCGCCCTGTCCGTCGAGGACCACGGTGGCCTCGCGCGCCGCAAGGGCCATGACGTGCCACTGCACGAGAATTCCAGGCCGCGCCGGAGGCTCGTCGTGGAACCAGACGATCCTCTCCAAAAGTTCGAGGAGCCGGCGCCCTGGGTTGGGCTCCACCTCGAGGGCGCGCGCGCCGAGGGATCGAGCGACCGCGCGCGCGTAGCGGCGCTCGTCGCAGGCGGGGTCGCGGTGCACGGCGGTGAAGCAGAGCAGAGGCCCCGGGCGGCGGGGAGCGGCCAGCGCGGCGACGGCGCTCGAGTCGAGGCCGCCCGAAAGGCACACCCCCACGGGCACGTCGCTGCGCAGGCGCAGGCGCACCGCGTCGTCGAGGAGCTCGCGCAGGGAGCGGGCGAGGTCGCGGGTGGGCTCGCCGGGGACGAGGCGGGCGAAGCGGACCTCGCGGCGGGAGAAACGCCCGGAGACGCCGCGGCGCTCGTAGCGGACGATCCGCCCCGGGGGGAGCGCCTCGACGCCGTGCAAGAAGGTGCGCGGTCCGTCGTCCTGGGCGCCGAGGGCGAGGAAGCGACCGAGCACGCCCTCGTCGGGAGCGGCCGCCGAGACGGCGGCAATCGCCTTGGGCTCGGAGGCGAAGAGCAGCCGCGCGGCGTCCTCGCGCACGTAGAGAGGCTTGATCCCGTAGCGGTCGCGCACCAGCAGCAGGCGCTGGGCGCGCTCGTCCCAGAGAGCGAGGGCCCACATGCCGTTGAAGCGCTCGAAGGCCTCCTCGCCCCAGCGCGCGTAGGCGCGCAGGACGACCTCGGCGTCGCTACGGCCCTCGAAGCGCGCGCCCTCGGCCCTGAGCGCGCAGCGCAGCTCGGGGTGGTTGTAGAGGGCGCCGTTGTAGGCGAGGGTCAGGCCCTCGCGTTCGAGGCGCATGGGCTGGGCGCCCTCGGGTCCGGGGGCGAAGACCGCCAGGCGCCGGTGGGCGAGGGCCAGCGGGCCGAGGGCGCAGAGGCCCTCGCCGTCGGGTCCGCGGTGGGCGAGCAGCGCGCTCATGCGCGCGACGACCTCGACGTCGGCGGGGCCGCCGTCGCGCGCGAGCAGTCCGGCAATGCCGCACACGGCTCAGGCCTCCTCGCCCGCGGAGGGCAGAAGGCCCAGGCGCGCGTAGACGCGCCGGTAGACGGGAAGGTAGCGGTCGCGGGCCAGGCGCTCGCGGGCGATCTGCGCCACCCGATCGCGCGCGGGCGGGCTCTCGAAGAACGAGCCCAGGGCTGCCTCGAGCGCGGCGGTGTCGTCCGGCGGCCCGCCGAGGACGGCGCCCAGGCCCTCGCGGCGGACGAGGCCGGAGAGGTCGCCGATCCCTTCGCTCACCAAGAGGGGCACACCGCAGGCGAGGGCCTCGGCCGCCTTGGTGGGGCTGGCCGCGGCGTGGACCGGGTCGCGGCGGCGGAGGAGGAGGGCGAGGTCGGCGGCGTTGAGGGCG
>RFHU01000068.1 GCA_003695705.1 Planctomycetota bacterium | reverse complement strand
GGGGGACACGCAAAATCCTACAACACCCGAGCGGCCGGCCGAAAAAGCCCCGGCGGCGCCCCGGTGGCGCCGCAACCCCAAGGCCGCCGGGCTCCTGCCGGCTGCGGCGAGCGCTGCCGGGGGGCGCCTGCGGCCCCGAGGCGTCAGCCGCGGGCGGGCGCGCAGAGGGCGGGTGCGTCTGCGGCCGTGGCCTCCGCGGGGACCGCTCGGAGTTCGCCGCGGAGGAAGGCTGCGAAGGTGCGGGCGCGGGCGCGGGCGTGGCCGCGAGGGTCGAGGACTTCGACGGCCTCGGGCGGACCCGGCAGGGCCTCGAAGCAGGCCAGGGCACCGTCGGTGCTCCTGTGGGCGAAAGGGAGGAGGAGGCGCTCGGCTCCGCGGGCGTTCGCCGCCGCGTAGGCCGCAAGGAAGGCCTCGCCCGCCAGGAGGCGCCAGCCGGGGAGCGCGCCCGCGCCTGCGCTCAGGAGCGCGCGGTAGCCCGTGGGCAGGGGGAAGCCGGCGGCGGCAATTTCGGGGGGCAGGGCGGTCACGGGCCCAGTAGAGCACGATCCGGAGCGGATCGTGTCCCGATTCCGTCTTCGTTTCCCCCCGCGGCCCGCTCCGCGACGGCGTCCGGAATTTCTCCTTTCCCTCGCCCTCGGCGGCGGCGGGGGGGTCGGCGGCCACGACAAGAGCGGGAGGCTCGCCTGGCTGGGCGCCGGCGGGCGGACCCTCGGCGCCCAATGGGAGCCGGACCCCCAGCAAGAGGCTCCGGGGCCCTCTCGGGGCTGTGCCGCGCGGCCTACGGGCGGGAGGAGGTGGAGCGCTCTTGGCGTCCCGGCTACCCTCGGTTCGGGGAGGCCGTACGAGGGAGCCCGGCGCAGGCGAAGGGAAGGCGGGGCAGGCGGGGGCCGGCGCGGCGGGCCTTTGCGTCGGACCCTACCTGGTCCTGAGCGAACTCGGCCGCGGCTCCTACGGTGCGGTGTTCCTGGCGCGGCGAGGGCAGGGACCGCCGCTCGCCGTCAAGGTCCTGCTGGCGGGGGGCGGGGAAGACCCCGAGGCGGACGCGCGCTTCGCGCGCGAGGCGCGGCTCCTGCGCCACCTCGACCACCCGGGCGTCGTGGCGGTGCGCGAGGTCGGCCGCTGGGAGCGCGGGCTCTACTACGCCATGGACTTCGTCGAGGGGGAGACCCTCAAGGCCCTCCTCCGTCGGGAGGCGCCCCTCGACCCTCAGCGCGCGGCCGAGCTCGTGCGCCAACTCGCCGCGGCCCTCGCCCACGCCCACGCCCGCGGGGTCGTGCACCGGGACGTCAAGCCTTCGAACGTGCTCGTCGAGGCCGGCACGGGGCGCTTGCGCTTGAGCGACTTCGGTTTGGCGCGGCACCTGCTCGCCTCCAACCTCACCCAGAGCGGGGACCTGCTCGGAACGCCGGCCTACATGGCGCCCGAGCAGTTTCGCACCGCCCGCGTCGACGAGCGCGCCGACGTCTACGCCTTGGGGGTGATTCTCTACGAGGCCCTCACCGGACGGGTCCCCTTCCTCGGCGCGACCTTTGCTGAGCAGGAGGAACTCGTCCTCGAGGCTGCCTTGCCTGCGCCCAAGGCTTCGGGCGCCTCGGTTCCCCCCGAGTTGGAGAAGATCCTTCGCAGGGCCCTCGAGCGCGATCCGGCCGAGCGCTACCTCTCGGCGGGCGCCCTCGAAGCCGACCTTCGCGCCTTTCTCTCCAAGAAGGGGCCGTCGGGCGAAGGGGCCACCTGCGAGGAGGAGTGGGGCGAGAGCCTCTCGGGCCTTCGGCTGCGCCGAGGGCCTTCGTTGCGGGCTTACGCGGCAGGCGGCCTCGCCTGCGGACTCCTCTTGGTCGGCGGGGCGGCGCTCCTGCAGGAGGAGGCGCCTGCGGGCGCGAAGGGTGCGCGGGTCGCGGTCCAGGCGCCTGTGCCGCCCGTGCCTCCCCCGGCTCCCTCGCCTCCTCGCGCGTCGCCAGCAGACGTCGTAGACGCGGTGTTTCGCGCCGCGGCCCGGGGAGAGAGCACCGACGCCCTCGACGCGCGCCTGCAGCGCGCCGGTCTCCCGGCCGCAGACCTCGCGGCGGCGCGGGCGCGCCTCGCCTTTCGACGCGGTCGCCTGAGCGCCGCGGTTCGCCTTGCCGAAGGCCTCGTGGACCGCGAGGAGCCTTCGGCCCGCGAGGCGCGCCTGCTGGCCGGGCTCGCGTGTTCCTTTCGCCAGGACTTCGTCGGCGCGTCGCGCTTCGTGCTCCCGCTGGCGCGGGAGGACGACCCGGTCGGCCGCTGCGCCCGCGCGTGGAGTTGCCTCGCCGACGATTGGGTGTTCTCCCTTCCCGAGGGACGTCGCGCCTTGGAACTCCTTGCGCAAGTCCGTGCCGAGGCGCCCGACCTTCGCCTTGCGCTGCTCCTCGCGGCCTACTTCGAGATTGCCCTCCAAGGAGAACACGCGGAGGCCGGCCTCGAGCACGCGCGGCAAGCCCAGCGGCTCTGGCCCGACCACTGGCTCCCCTTGCACCTGATCGGGCGCGCCCTGCGCGCCGAGGACCCTGCGCAGGCGGCGCGGAGCCTCGACGAATCCATGGCCCGTACCGGGGTCGAGTGCCCGCCGACCCTCGCCTACCTGATCGAGTGCCGTCTGCTCTTGGGGGAGGGCAGCGAAGCCCGCCGCCTCCTCGCGCGCGCGCGCTCGGCTCCGGGCGACTTCCCGAGCTTCCCCCTCCTCGAGGCCGTGCTCTGCGAGCGGGCGGGCGACGAGCGAGGAGCGGAGCAGGCCCTCGAGCGACTCGTGCGCGTCGCTGGCGGGCGGCGAGCGGGGGGGGAGATCCAGTGGCTGCCGGGTCCGCTGCGCGCCCGCTTCCTCGCCTGGGTCCGAAGCCGCCGGCCGCGCTGAGCGGGGCTTGGCGACCGCCTCGCGCGGGACGGCCGGCCTCTCGCTGCGGGCTTGGGCCCTTGGCCCGCGACGGAGGGTCGCGGCGGGCGGCGCGCCGGCTCGGGCAGGCGGGTCGAGCCGGCGGGCGGGGCGCAGGGGCACGGGGCTCGACGCGCCGGCGGCGCGGCCGACGCGTCGAAGCCCTTCTGCGCGCCTTGGTTACTTGGCCTGAGCGGCCTTCCTCTCGGGGCAGCAGCACGGGGGGATCTGCTCGCCCGTCAAGGGGCATTCGATCAGGTCGGCCTGGGCCTCGACCTGGGTCTTCGCCTGGGCGGGCTGCTGGGGAGAGTCCGCCGAGGCCATGGCGCCGAGGGCGATCGGGGTTCCCAGCGCTGCGGACAGCGCAACACCGGCCACGGTCTTCTTCTTCACGCGTCACTTCCTTTCCGATTCCCCGCTGGCGGGGGTTCGAGGGCTTTGAGAATGGGGCAGTCCTCGCCGCTTCGCCGGCTGCCGGGGCAGCCGTTCAGAAGCGGGGCGAGGGCTTTCTTGAGGGCCTTCAAGGCGCGGATCTTGCCTTCGATTTCGTCGACTTTGCGCTGCGCCCGGGTCCGTACGTCCTCGCAGGTCGCCGCGGAGGAACTGCGTAGGGCGTAGAGTTCGGCAATCTCCTTGAGCGTGAACCCCAGCGCCTGGGCCCTGCGCACGAACTCGAGCTTGCGGACGTGTTCGGCCCCGTATTCGCGATACCCCACGCCGCCTCGTCGCGGGTCGGGGAGGAGGCCCTTTCGTTCGTAGAAGCGAATGGTTTGGACGCCCACGCCGCAGCGCTTGGCAAGTTCCCCAATGGTCATGCAGGGAACCTACGGCCTGTACCCATGTACGGAGTCAAGCCCCTTTCTTCGCGCCCGGGCGAACGGGTCCCTCCTCAGCGCCAGAGAACGGAGCCGCAGCCAGGGCAGCGCGGCCGTCCGCGCCGGGCGAGGCTCATGCCGAGGCGCAGGAGGAGGAGCGCGGCGAGGGCGGCGCCCGCTCCCCAGTACTCGCGACCGCCGCGGAAGCAGAGGAGCATGGCGACCGCGCTCGCGGTGGCCAGTGCGAGGGTGGCTGTTCCCGCCCACTCGAGGGGGCGGCGGGGCGGGAGGGCGACGTCCGCTTGGCAGTCCGTGCAGCGGGCGGAGGGCGCCGGGGAACTCATGGCTCCTCCCGGCGG
>RFHU01000008.1 GCA_003695705.1 Planctomycetota bacterium | reverse complement strand
GGACGGGAGCCAGCAGAACGTGGTCATCAACGACTTCGTGGACCCGACGACCGGGCAGGCCGCCATGCGCATTTGGTCGGCGGTGGCCCCGGCCGATCGAGTCCCCGTGGACCAGGCCATGACGGTGAACTTCCAGCTGCCGGCAGGGGCCTTCGCTGTGAACGAAGGCATGGCGGTCATCGTGACCACCCGCATCGTGAACTTCACCGACCAAGCGGAGTTGACCCCGCTCCTGGCGACCGTCGCGCAATTCGCCAAGTTCTACGCCGATCACTACGCCTGAGGCCTCGCCCCCCCGCCGCCGCCTGCGCACCCGCGCGGCTGAGCGTCAGCGGCCTTGGCGAAGCGCCTCGAGTTCCTCCGCCATTTGGCGTAGGGCCGCTGCGGTGCGCGGACGTCCCCCGTACCAGGACTTCATTCCTTCGTAGCCCACGGCGTAGATCTCGGGATCGCTCGCCAGCTTGCCGTGGAGGCGGATCATGTTCCAGAAGGCCACCGCCGCGCGCTGGCGAGCCGGCCGCAGACCCTTCCGGTACCAGGCGTAGAAGCGCTCCCCCAAGGCGGCGGCCTCCGCTTCGTTCTGGACGCGCTTCTCGCGCAGGAGGGAGAGGATGCGCAGGTTCAGAATGGCCGAGTCGATGGCCAAGTCCTCGTCGTGGGTGCGACCGGCGATGGCCCTTCTCCGTCGCTCGGCTTCGGCGACGGTGCGCACCCGCCCCAAGAGCACCTCCGCCACCAGGAGGGCGACCTTTTCCGCGCGGCTCTTGGCCTTTCCCTCGAGACGGGCGAGGGCCTCCGCGTGGGGAAGGCTAGCAGCGACCGCTTCCGGGGTATCGCCGAGGGGCGGCCCAAGGACCTTGCCCTGGGCGTCGAGGAACACCATGTAGGGTGGTTCGCTCCCCCCCTTCTCCTGCAAGAGCTCGGTGTGCTTCTGCTCGGGCAGACCGCTCTGCACGTGGGCGAAGAGGACGACCTTGTCGCCGAAGGCCACGAAGTCGGGGTCGGTGAGCAGCTCTTGCTCGTACTTCAGGCAATAGGCGCTCGGCCGATCGGAGCGGGTGAAGTAGGCGAAGACCACCTTCCCTTCTTCGGCGGCGACGGAGAGCGCCTCTTCGTAGTCGAAGGTCCACTCGGCCAGGGTCACCCAGTCCATGGCCAGCTTGCGCTCCAGGTTGCGCCGCTTGCGCGCCTCCGATTGCGCCGCCGCCGGCCCCCCCGCCGCGACCAGCAGGAGAAGCCCCCAGCCCAGACCTCGCGACACCATGCGCCACCTCCTCTGGCGACACCTTAGCAGCCATTCGCGGAGAGCCGTGCGGGGTCGTCCGTTGGCCGTCGCCTGGAATCGGCACCCCGCCTCGCGCCTCCTCTGCCACCTCCCGCAAGGAGCCGGCTTCGGTACCTCGCGGCCCGCCTCGCCCTCCAGCGACCGCTCGGGTCTCCCTCCGCCGACGGGCTTTCCCACCGCGGTGGGAAAGCCCGCCTCCACCCTTCCGGAGCCCGTCGCCTCCGACGTCCCAAACCGCGCACGAGGTGCGCTTCTCGCTTGCGCCCGGCGGTCCAGCCCCTACAATCGGTGCCTTCCTGGGGATGTAGCTCAGTTGGGAGAGCGATACGTTCGCAACGTATAGGTCACGGGTTCGAGTCCCGTCATCTCCATGAACGGAAGGCCCGGCGTGCGAAGCACTTCGGGCCTTCCTTCGTTCCGGACGTAAGTCCCGAAGCCCCGTCTGGGTACAAATTTGGGGACAAATTGACGGCCGGACCGTCGGTTGGGAGCGCCTCGGGAGCCCGCCCGCGGGGCCGGGAGAAGGACCCCGTGGGGAACTCCGCGGTGGGCTTCGGGCGCGCTGGACCCCGTCGGTCGGGGTCCTCGTCGCCGAGGAGTTCTTCGCTCCGGCGTGCGCGCTCGGGGCGGACGGGGACGAGGGGTTTCCTCGCGCGGGGCCTGCCTGCCCTGGGGAGGAAGTCGAAGGCAATCCGGCGTCCGCGCTGCCTTCCGAGGGGGAGCTCCCCGTGCGGTCTGCGCAGGGGATCGTGCCCCCGCGTTCTCTGCGTCGGCGAGGCGGCTCGCACGAACCGGGCCCCGCCCGTCGAGGACGCCGGATCCCCGCGCGCAGGGGCCGTGGGAGCGGCCGCGCAGCCTTCGCCTTTCCTGCGCGGCGAAGACGTCGCCGCCGCCCTACGTCGTGGTTGGCGGCCGCTCTCCTCGAAGGCGCCGGGCGCCTCGGACCCCCGCGACGGCCATGCGCACAGCGCGCGACGTCCAGCCGAGCCGGGCCACCCGGCGCTTCCTCGACGCCGCGCGCGCTGCCAGAGACTGGTCACCGCTCGGCGAAGTGCTAGCTTGCAAGAAGACCCACGCGGGAGGTGGCAAGCGTGCCCAAGCTTCCCTTCGCGGGCTTCCCCGGCTCCGCCCACTACCAGGTCCACCGCGACGTCCTACGCCTGCGCTACCGCTTTCCCTGGATGGACGCCTTCAGGACCAAGGCCAGCCCCTACCGAGCGAGCCGCAACGAGAAGCGCACCTTCTTCGAGTGGGCGCGCCGCTTCCTCTTCTCGGGCGGCGACACCAGCGAGTGGCTGCCGACGGTGGCCCTCGACGCCCTGGAGCAGAAACGCCTGGACCACAGCTTGAGCCTGGGCGAAGCGGTGCGCCTGCACCTCGAGGTCTGCGAGCGGGGGAACAAGTGGCTGGCGCCCCTCTCGCCCGAGACCCTGCGCGTGGCGACCCGCCCCACGCTACGCCGCTTCGTGCTTCGCTTTGGAGAGCACCGGGCCTTGGACACGATCTCGGGCGACGAAATTGCGAACTTCGTCCGTGGGCTCGGCGGACGCAAGGAAACCAAGCAGCGGCGCCTGTGCCCCATTTCCAAGCTCTTCACCTGGGCGATCCGCGAGGGCTTCCTGCCGGGGCCGAACCCGGCGCACGGGATCGTGTTCTGGCGCGAGCGCGGCGAACGCCCCCACGACGGCTACCGGAAGAGCTACACGCAGGAGGAGTTCGAGCGGCTGCTCGCGGCGGCGCAGACCGATCCCCTCGCCCTCGACGCGATCTACTTCGGCCGCTACCTCGCCGCGCGTCCCCAGGACGCGGTGGCCTTGCGCTGGGAGGACTGGCACTGGGACCAGCTCTACGTGTCCGTCCCGCGCCGGAAGACGCGCAACCGCGGCGTCGAGGTCTCTCGCGTCGACATGCACCCGGTCCTCGCCGAGCGCTTCGCCCACCGGCAAGGCCAGTCGGGCTACTGCCTGCAGCACGCGGGCCAGGCCACCAAGGTCCCCTGGCCGAGCGACGAGGAGCTGCGCCGGAGGGTCGAGGAGACGAGTCGCTCGGCGGTGGCCCGCGCGCTCGGCGTCTCCGAGGCCGCCGTCCGCAAGCGCCTGAAGAGCGCCGGCAGCCGGGGCGCCGACATGTCCCGCCTCGACCTCGGCAAGAGCATCAGCCAGCGCGTGGCGCGGATCACCAAGGCCGCCGGACTCTACGAACCGGGAATCCAGCCCTACTACGTCCTTCGCCACACCTTCGCCTGCGAGAGCCTCCGGGCCGGATTCGCCCCTGCCGTCGTCGCCGCGGAAATGGGCATTTCCTTCCAGACCCTCCAGAAGCACTACTGGCACGCCGTCCCCCGCGGCGAGCTCGACGACCGCCGCACCAACCGCTGGGGCCTCGAGCGGGACGCGCTGCCGCGACCCGCCTGACGACGCCCAGGGCCCGCTCGCCCCCCGCCGAGGGGGGCGAGCCCCCCCGC
>RFHU01000067.1 GCA_003695705.1 Planctomycetota bacterium | reverse complement strand
GCGGGCGCGCCGGCCCCCGCGGCCTGCCCGACCGCGGCGAGGCGCGCCGCCTCCGCCGAGCGGGCCGCCCCCCCGAAGGCCCCGAGGAGACCCAGCAGCGAAGCGGACAGGAAGATCCCCGCGGCCAGGAGCGGAACCCGGCGGCCGCGGCGACCGCAAGCCCGCGGCCGCTCGCCGGCGAGGAGGCGGTCGAGGTCGTCGGCCAGCGCGTCGCCGTCGGGGTAGCGTTCCGCGGCGTCCGGGCGCAGCGCGGCGAGGATCACGGCTTCGAGCTCGGGACTCACCTCGGAGGAGAGCGCCCGCGGCCGAGGGCACGCGGCCTTCGAGACCTGCCCGGCGAGCTCGATCGGCGACTCGGCCGCGAAGGGGAGGCGTCCCGTCGCCGCGAGGTAGAGTTCCACGCCCAGGGCCCATACGTCGCAGGGAGGGCCGAGGGCTTCGCCCCCGAACTGCTCCGGGGCCATGTGGCTTGGAGTGCCGATCCACTGCCCCGTGCGGGTGAGCCGCTCCACGTCGCGCGCCGAAGCCACCCCGAAGTCGACCACGCGAAGCCGCCCTTCGCCGTCGACGAGCAGGTTGGCCCCCTTGACGTCGCGGTGGACGATCCCCCGCCGGTGCGCGTGGCCGAGCGCCCGGGCAGCGTCGCGCAGCCAGCCCACGCGCCGCTCCAGCGACACCTCGGAGTAGAGCGTGTGCAGCTCCCGCCCCTCGATCAACTCGCAAGCAAGGTAGGGGATCCCCTGCAGAGTGCCGGCGGAGTGGACCTTCACGATTCCGGGGTGGTCGAAGGCCGCCGCGAGCCGGGCCTCCCGCTCGAAGCGCCTCCGCCGACGTGGGTCGTCCACCCGCTGCAGGACCTTGAGCGCCACCGCGCGCCCGGTGGCCACCTCCCGGGCGCGGTAGACCGAGCCCATGGCCCCGCGACCGAGGAGCGCCTCCACCCGATACGGGCCGAATTGCTGCACGAGCCCAGAGTGGCACGCGTCCGGGACCGAGGCCAGCGCTCGGGGAGGCAGGGATCGCCTCCCCCCGAACCGAGGGCCCCGGCGGAGGCGATCCCCCCGCTCGCCGGCAACCCCAGGCGAGGGCGGAAGCACCGCTAAACCGTTGACTCTCAAGGGACACGCCAGGTAGGATTCGCCGCGCGACGCGCGCGGGGAGGGACCTTAGGTGGCAGACGGAGACAGCGCGCTGGGCCAACTCCTCGTCGAGCGGAACCTGATGACCGAGGAGCAACTCCAGACGGCCCTGGAATTCCAAAGCACCCTGGGCGGCGACCTGCGGAGCATCGTCATCAAGCTCGGTTACGTAAAGGACAGCGTCCTCGCCAACCTCGTGGCGAGCGAAGAGCACGTGGAGGCCGCCAGCGAGGAGATCACGGCCGACATGGTCGACTTCGAGGCGGTGGAGCAGATCCCCCGCGAGGTGCTCGAGAAGCACCTGTGCCTCCCCTTGCGCTCCGGCGGGCCGGACTTGGTCCTGGCCATGGCCGACCCCAACGACCTCAACGCCATCGAGGAAGTGCAGTTCCTCGTCAACCGGAGCGTGGAGCCGGCCGTGGCCACCAAGCACGCCATCCGCAAGGCGCTCAACCAGCTCCACGAGCTCAAGCGCCAGGCCCAGACCATGCCTCCCCCCGTCGCGCGAGTGCCGGCCGACAAACTGCGCCGGCTCCAAGACACACCCCTAGAGCAGCTCTTCCGCGCCTACCTCCTGCTGCGGGCGGAGCGGGGGGAGCTCTCGGTCGACGACCTGCTCGACCGAGTGGACAAGCTGTCGTAAGGAGAGGGGGAGCCCTTGGAAGCCGTCTCCAAGAAGGACCTGGTCGCCGCCCTCAACACCAAGCTCGGGGTTCCGCTCGGACAGGGCGACCGCTTGATCGAGGCCCTCGTGGAAACCATGAAGGAGGAACTGCTCAAGGGGAAGCAGGTCGTCCTCAAGGACTTCGCCGCCATCAAGGTGGTCGAGAAGAAGGCCCAGATCGTCAAGGACCCCGAAACGGGACACCAGTACATTTCGCCGGCCGAGAACGTCGTCTCCTTCGTCCCGATCGACAGCTTCCAGCGCGCCATCGAAAGCGCCAAGCTCAGCAGCATCGTCCTCGCCGTCCCCGAGGACGACCCCTTCGCCCGCGTGATCGAGTTCCACTTCAGCCGCGTCGGCTGGAACGTGCACATCGTCAACAGCGAGGCGGAGTGCGTCGATCTGCAGCAGAAGGCCGGCGCCCACCTGACCATCGTCGACTACGCCCTCCCCGAGAGCCAATCGCTGATCCAACGGGTCAAGACGAGCAAGGAAAGCTCCATGGTCCCGCTGATCGTCCTCTACCCCGAGGACAAGGACCCCGAGAAGTGCAGCGACTTCATGGTGCTCGGCGACGAGCACCTCGTGGAGCCCTTCGAGGTCTACACCCTCCTCATGCTCGCCGAGAGCGAACTGGCCCGCTCCAGCGAGGAGGAGGTGATCTTCGACCAGCAGGTGAACTTCCAGTTCGGCACGACCGAGGAGAACCTCGAGCGGGCGAACGAACTCGGGAACGAACTCTTCAAGGCCTCGGGGCTGGACAACGAAGGCCAGGTCGCCCTCTCGGCTGCCTTCCGCGAGGCCTTGGGCAATGCGGCCGCGCACGGGAACAAGGACAACGACACCAAGCTGATCAAGGTCCTCTACCTGCTCGACAAGGAGAAGATCACCATCGTCGTGCAGGACGAAGGCGAAGGCTTCGACCACGACGCCTACACCCTCCGCGCCGAGACCAAGAGCGCGGTGGACGCCGCCCGCTCCCGCCACGAGCAGGGGCGCCAGGGCGGGCTGGGGATCAAGCTCATGCTCCGCTGCACCGACCGGCTGGAATACAACGACGTCGGCAACATGATCACGCTGACCAAGTACCTGCACAGTGCGAAGTCGGAGCTCGAGTCCTCAACCGTCTCCGAGGAAACAGCCAGCAGCGCCGGGGCGTGAGCACCCCCGACCCGCTCGACCTCCACGCCCCGGGCTGGCTCCACCGCCTCCTCGACGCCTACTTCGAGACCTACGACCCCGCGCGAGCCCGCGAAGCGGTCGCTGCGGTCTTGGCCACGCACCCCAGCGAGCCTCCGGCCGAGCAGAGCCTGCGCCTTGCCCTCCGCCGCCTGGAGCACATGGGCCTGCGTCCGTGGGCCTCGACGCTCCCCGCGCCTCTGGCCAAACGCCTCGGCCTGAACGAGCTCGCCCGCGACGAGCAAGAACTCCTCGGGCTCCTCGTTGCGCGCCTGGACATCGTGCAGGACATCGCCTGGTTGCACCGCGAACAGCGCGAGGCCGCTCGCGGCCCCCTCGAAGTCCTCGCGATCGTTGCCCTGGGCCTCAAGGACTACGGTCTGGCACGCAAACTGCACGCGGCGCAGGAGCGCGCCCTCAGGGGCGAAAGCGTCCCCCTGGGCAAGCTGGCACGCAAAGTGGAAGCGCGTCTAGCGCGCCGGGAGCGGTCCCGCGAACGCCGCGGCTCGGCGCTGACGATCGGGCTCGGCCTCGCCTACATCGAAGCCCGAGTGCTCGCCCGCATCGCCTCTCTCTACTACGAGCGCGCCGCCATCGAAGAAGAAGGCGTCGAGCGCCTGCACGCCCTCTCCGCCGGGGAGAAGAGCGAACTGATCGAGGTGCTCCTGCACCTGGCCTGGGCCGACGGCGAGGTAAGCGCCGAGGAGCGCGCCCTCATCGAGCGCCAGCTCCAGCTCGCCGAGCTGGAGCGCAGCGTCGCCACGCGCCTCCGCAAGCGCCTGAACACCCCCCCCGGCAGCGAACCCCTTGCGGACCTCCTGCCGATCCGCGACGCCGCGACGCGCCGTTTCCTCCTCGAGCAGGCCGTTCTGCTCACCCTGGTCGACGACGCGCAGGACACCGCCGAACTCGACGCTCTGGAGCGCGTGGCCGAGCGCCTGGGCTGCGGCGAAGGGGAGCTGGAGGAAATTCTCGTCGAGGTCACCGCCTGGTACGAGCGCAACCGAGAGCTGCTCCAAGGCTTCGGACCGGTCGCAGGCTCGCTGGGTCGCCTGCGGCGCCTGGTCGTCGACCGCGCGGCGGACGCCGTGCGCAGCAACATGCGCAAGATCGTCCAAGAAATCCGAGAGACGGGCGAACTGGCCAAGCTCCTCGGCGTCGCGTCGGTGCGCGAACTCACCCCCGAGGAGGCCCGCAAGGTGAAGAGCCAGCTCCTCGACGTGTGCAAGACGGTCCCGGCCTTGGCGATCTTCCTCCTGCCGGGCGGAGGGCTCCTCCTGCCCGTTCTGATCAAGCTCCTGCCCTTCAATTTGCTCCCCACGGCCTTCGGCGAGGGCCCCGCCGAAGTGGAGAGGGTGGCCCCCCCCGAGCCCGAGGGGTAAACTCGCCGCTCGCAAGGAGCCGAACGTGGCGAGCCCTGTCGTGGTCCGACTCACCTGCCCGCTGTGCGGATCGGTCTTCCGCGCGCGGACCAAAGGGTCGAATTACTACCTCTCCGGATCGAACACCGACCTGCGCGAAGTCGGCAGCATCGACGAAGTTCGCCGCTACAGCATCGCGACGTGCCAGGTGTGCCGCTACAGCGACTACTCCTGGGACTTCCTCGCCCCCGAGGAACTCGACGAAGCCACGCGACAGAAGCTCGAGCGCGTGCTCGAAGTCGACGCCACCTCGCCTCCGCGTGCCCTCAACCGGCGGATTCCCGACTTCGAGCGCTTCCACCTCGCCGAGCGCTGCTTCGAAGCCCGCGGGCTCGAGGTCTCTTCCATCGCGGAGCTCAAGCTCCTCGCCTACTACGTGGCCCAAGACCTCGGCCGGCGCGACCTCGAGCCGGTCCTGCGCCGCGAGGCCGCCCAACTCTTCGCGCGCGCGCTCGAGGAGGAAGATCTTCCCGGACCCCTCCGGCAACGCTACGCCTACCTCGCGGGCGAACTCTACCGCCGCTCGGGAAAGCGCGAGCTCGCGCGCGACTACTTCGAGCAGGCTCTGGCCGTCGAGGACACCGGAGACGACGCCGAGGGCACGGCCTGGGACATCGGCCGCCTGGCCCGCCGCATGCATACGCAAGTCGTCTACCACGACGCCGACGCCGAGACCCTGCTCGGCCTGACGCGGGACGCGGACCCCGAAGTGTCCGCGCAGGCGCGGACCATGCTCGCCTCCCAACGCGACGCGGCCAGCGTCGTCGCCACCCGCACGGCCTGGGAGGAAGCGCCCGCGAGCGAACGGACCCAAATGCTTCGCGCCCTGGTCGACGACCCCTCGCCGGAGCTCGCGGACTTGTTCCTCCAAGCGCTCGAGAGCCCAGCGCCCGAAGACGTCCGCCTCGGGGCACGCGCCCTGGGCGAGCTCGGCGACCCCAAGAACGCCCCCCACCTGCTGGCGGCCCTCGAGCGGGGCGTCCTCTCCACCGAAGCCGCGCTGGTCGAGGCGCTCCGTCGCCTCCACGCTCCCGGCACCGTGGAGGCCGTGGCCGAAATCCTCGCGGCCTGGGAAGAACGGGACTCCGGCGCCGGGGACGACGCCTGGTACTTCGCGAGCGACGCGCGCCCGCTGCGCCACTACCTCTACACCTCGGGGAGCCCCGCAGGCCGCGCGCTGCTGATCCGCGACATGAAGCGCCTGAGCGAGAACGACCTGTGGGACAAGGTCCCCTCGGGAGGGCCCGTCTCGGCCGCCGCCAGCGCGGCGCCCGATCCCGAACTGGTCGCGGCGCTCACCGACCTCCTCGGCGATGAGAACCCGGCCACCCGCCGCTGGTCCGCCTACTGCCTGGCCAGCCTTGGGACCGGCGCCGAAGGGCTCGCTGCCCTGGTCGACGACTCCGACCCCGTCGTCCGGCTGCAAGCGGCCTCGGCCCTGGCGACCCTGGGAGACCCCTCCCACGAGGAGGTGGTCCTGCGCGAGCTGCGCGCCCTCGACGAAGGAGACCTGCCCTTCGCGCTCCACTTCCTCGTCCCTTTCCGCAGCCCGGCGGTCAAGGCCTTCCTCCTCGGACTGAGCGAGTCCGGGGCCACCACGCCCAGCGAGATCCTGCCCCTCCTCGGCCGCCAGGAGCCCGACGAACGGATCGGCGAGCTGCTCTCCACCGCGTTGCTCGCCACCGACGACGACACGCGCGCCGGCGCGGTCACGGGCTTGGCCTACCAGGGCGGCGCGCAGGCCGCCACGCGCCTGCGTCTGATCTACGACATGGAGGACAGCGAGGAGGTCCTGCGCCGGGCGATTCACGGTCTCGGCCACCTCGCCCGGGCGGGGGTCCACACGGAGGAGACGGTTTCCTTCCTGCGCGAGCGGCTGGGAAAGGCGAACCCTCGGCTGCGCTTCTCCATCGCCCTCACCCTTCTGCAGCTCGGCGATCCCTCGGGGATCGACGTCGTGCGCGAGCGCGCCGCCCTCTTCGAGGAGTCCCTCGACCGCTACGACCTCGTGGCGCCTGCCCTCAAAGCACTGGCTGCCTACGAGGCGACCTCCGGAGCCTGAGCCACCCCAGGGAGGCTGGACCATGAGAGCGCGCGTGCCGCTCGTCCTCGTCGTCGCCGCGACCCTGACCGCCGCCGGGTGGGCCCAAGACGCGCCGCCCGCATCGACGCGACGCGCGGAGGCCACAAGGCGAGGAGCCGAGGCCGAAGGGCTCGCGGGCGAACTCGCCCGGCTGCGCCGAGCGATCGCCGACCTGCGCGCCCAACTGGCCCTGCAAAACCGCCGCCTCGACGAGCAAGCCCGCGCTCTGGCCGAGCTGCGCCGCCTCGTGCGGGCCCTGCAGGAATCCCCGCAGCGCGAGGCGATCGCCGAGGAGCGCCGCTACCGCGAAGCGGTGCGCATCCTCGTCGGGCGACGGCTGGCCGAATACCCGCGCGCCAAGGAGTTGCTGGCCTCCATTCCCGCGAACAGCCCCCTCCGCAAGGACGCCGAGGCCCTGCTCGCCTGGCTCGGCGCCGACCTGCGGGTGCGCGCCGCCCAGCAGGCCTACGACGAGGGGAGGGCGAGCGAGGCGCTGGCCGCCCTCGAAGAGGTGCTCCGCCTCGGGGTGCTCGGCCCCAACGCGCGCGAAGGGGTGCGCGTGCGCCGGGAGCGCTTCGCCCGAGTGGTGCGCGCCTTCGAGCGCGGCCGCGAGCTGCAGCGCCAAGGCGAGCTGGAGGGTGCGCGGAAGGCCTACGCCGAGGTGCTTGCCCTGGAGCGCAACGGCATGAACCGCTTCCGGCGGGACGCCCGGCAGGCGCTCGCCCAGCTCCTCGCGGCAGCCAGCGGGCAAGTGCTCGACGAGTGCGCCGAGCTGGCTCGGGGGACGGCCGAGCACCGCGCGCGGGCTCGCGAGACCCTCGACCTCCTCCTCGACGCCCTGCCCCCCACGCACCCCCACCGAGCGCGGGCCGAGGCCCTCTCCGCCGAGCT
>RFHU01000066.1 GCA_003695705.1 Planctomycetota bacterium | reverse complement strand
GTGGGGCCCGCGCCGGTCCCCCGCCCTCCGGCGCCGCGCCCCCCCAAGAACACCGAGAAGCTCGACGCGGCGAGCAAGCTCGAGACCCTGCTCATGGACGCCGACGACCTCGCGGCGAGCGGCAAGTTCACCGAGGCCATCGAGAAGCTGGAGAGCTTCCCCCAAGAGCTGCGCAAGTACGACGTCTGGAGCGAACTCGGGGAGCGGGACCTGAAGAAGTACCGCGCCTTGCTCCCCCTGCAGGAGGAGTTCGAGTCGGCCGTCGAGGAGGCCAAGGCGGGCTCGACCGACGCCCTCAAGGCCCTCTTCCGCAAGGTGCGCGGCGAAGACTTCGAATACCCAGGCGAGCCTTTCGTGGCCGCCTTCGAGCGGCGCGCGCGGGAAGCGGTCGGCGAGGACGCTTTCGACGCGCTCCTCACCGAACTCGACGACGAGGCCGCCCTGGCCAGCGCAGACGAGGTCGACGCCTTCGAGGAGGACGCCGACCAGAACGTGAAGATCGAGGCGCCCAAGGCCATCGAAATCACCACCAAGGGAAGTCCGGAGCGGCGCGAACGCTTCCGCGAAGCGGCCCAGGTCGCCCTGCAGAACCTCGAGCAGGCCAAGAAGACCCTGGCCGAGCGGGTGGCCGCCCGGAGGAAGCGCATCAAGGACGAAGCGCGCCGCGTCCTCAAGGCCGCGCGCAAGATGAAGCTCTCCGTCGACGGCTGGGGCACGGTCCGGGTGACCGCCTACGACGAGAGCGGCTTCACCATCAAGGGCAAGAAGGGAACCAAGACCTTCGGCTGGGGCAACTGTCCCCCCAAACTAGGTCACACGCTCAAGAAGCTGGCCGTGGACACCAAGGACGCCCAGGCCGTCTACGAGTTGGGGATCTACGCCCTCAAGCGCGGCGAGTTCGACCTCGCCCAGCGTGACTTCGAGCAAGCCCTCCGCCTCGACGCGAGCCTCAAGGACCGCATTCCCAACGTCGACGGCTTCCGCCACCTGACCAAGCTCTTCCGCGGCAAGACCGCCAAGGACGACGACTTCCAGGTCCGCTGGGAGTTCAACAGCGACCGTCCTCAGGAGCGGCTCGACTTCGAACCCCTCGCCCAGCAGATGAAGGTCGAAGTCGTCGGCGGGCAATTGCAGATCTCTTCGCCCATGGGCTTCTTCGCCGTCGGCGCCAAGGTCCGCGGAGGCTGGGACGGGAGGGTCTCCATCGAGGCGGTGCTCGGCACCACGAGCCCCGCTCCCGCCGTCGTCGTCCAGAGCCGGGCGGGCATGTTCCTGGTCCAGTTCGGCCAGAAAACCGAAGTCCTCGACGGCTTCGGCCCCATGGCCAAGTCGCTGGCGTCGAGCGAAGTCCGGGCCGCGCAGGGCAACGCGGTCAAGGTCTGGGTGGAGCGCAAGGGCGGCGACAAGGGCACGGTCAAGGTCACCGTCCAGGGGCGCGAGGCCCTCGAGCACGAGATCGACCTCGAAGGCGACATCGAGCTCATGCTCGGCGCGCGCGGCAACGGTTCGGTGCGCTTCGACAACATCCACGTGGTCGGGCGCCTCTCGCCCAAGTGGGAGCGCAAGGCAAAGGCCGAGGGGCCCAACGAGATCAGCCGCCAGCTGGCCGAAATGGAACGACAACGGCAGGCTGCGGCCGGCGGCGTCAAGGTGCCCATCGCCTACCTGAAGACGAGCGCCGAGGACGAGGTCGGGCTGCGGGACGCCACCGAGGAGCAAAAGAAGCTCGTCGAGGAGGGGCGCGCGGCCCTCGCCGCCGGCAACATGTGGGCGGCCTTCCAGAAGTTCGAGCAGGCGGCCCGCGACTACCGCTTCGAGGTGGGCAACTACCTCTACTCCCTCGGGCTGATGCGCAGCGATCCGCAGGGCGCCGTCATTCGCCTCAAGCGCTGCGTCAAGGGCGTCGAGGACTTCTACGAGGCGCAGGTCGCCCTTGCCCAGGCCCAGTTCCAGATCGGGCGCATCGAGGAGGCCGAGGCGCTGCTCCGCAAGGCCCTCGAGCTACGGGCCGACTACGCGCCGGCCTACCAGGCCCTCTCGCAGATCCACACCATCCGCGGCGAGTACCAAGAGGCCAAGAAGACCCTCGAACTCGCCGAGGTCCTCGGCCCCGGCGACCCCATGACCACCGCCCTGATGGACCGGGTCGTCGCGCTGGCCGAGGGGCCCGCTTGGGCGGACCGCAAGCGGGCAACCACGACCCACTACGTCCTCGACACCGACATGGTGGACTACGCGGACCGCTTCGTGACCCAGCTCGAGTCCATCCGAAAGGCCTACGAGCGCGCCTACCCCGCGCTCATCGACCCCGACGCGCCGGAGCGCAAGGCCTCCGTGCTCATCTTCGGCGCGGCCGAGGGCTACTACCAGTACTCGGAGCGCACCTCGGGAGACCGGGCCGAGAACACGCTCGGCCACTTCAGCCCGATGACCGGCCAGCTCCTCCTCTTCCTCGAAGAGGACCCCGACGACTGGAACAGCTACCACGTGATCTTCCACGAGGGCATGCACCAGTGGGTCCACAGCAACGGCCTCGCGCTGCCCTTCTGGGCCAACGAGGGCATGGCCGAGTACGTCGGCGGGACGCGGCTCTCCGAGGACGGCTCCGAGATCGTGCAGATGGGCGCCATCGACAGCTTCCTCAAGCAGCGCCTGCGCAGTTTGACCAGCGGGTGGAGCCAGCGCCTTACGTGGCGCAAGATCATGTCGCAGTCGCCGCAAGAGTTCTACGCCGGCAACGCGCCGCTGAAGTACGCGCAGGCCTGGACCATGATCCATTTCATCATGGAGAGCGGCGACGAAGAGCTGAAGAAGACCTTCGACTCCTACCTGCGCCACTTCAAGGAAGTCGACCGCGACGACAAGGACGCGGCCCGCGGCGGTGCGATGCTCGAATACATCTACGTGGACACCTTCCACCAACTCGACATGGCCGACGTGACCAAGCGCTGGGAGCGCTGGGTGGAGAAGCTTTGCGCCGACGCGGGGCTCGACTGGAAGCTGCCGGCGGAAGAGGGCGGGAAGTAGCCGCGGGGGCCGCTTTCGCCCCGGGTCGCGTCTCCGTAGGGTCCTGGGCGAGCGAGGGGGAAAGTCATGAAGAAGCTCGGACGACTCTTCGAGAACAACCGCCGCTGGGCCGAGGGGGTGCGCGCGCAGGACGCCGAGTTCTTCGCCAAGCTCTCGCGGCAGCAGGCTCCCGACTACCTGTGGATCGGCTGCGCCGACAGCCGCGTCCCGGCCACGGAGATCTGCGGACTGCGGCCCGGCGAGATGTTCGTACACCGCAACGTGGCGAACCTCGTGGTCCACAGCGACTTCAACTGCTTGAGCGTCCTCCAGTACGCCGTCGAGGTGCTGCAAGTCGAGCACGTCATCGTATGCGGTCACTACGGCTGCGGCGGCGTGCGCGCCGCCATGGAGTCGAAGCCCCACGGGCTGATCGACAACTGGCTGCGCCACATCAAGGACGTCTACGACTGGCACCGGGAGGAACTCGACGCCATCGCCGACCCGGACGCTCGCGCCGATCGGCTTTGCGAGCTCAACGTCCAGAGCCAGATCCTCAACCTGGGAGCCACGACCATCGTCCAAGACGCCTGGCGCAGAGGGCAGCCGCTCACCATCCACGGCTGGATCTACGGCCTCGGCGACGGCCAGCTCAAGGACCTCGACCTGTGCATCTCCGACGACGAGGCGCTCCCGGCCGTCTACCGAATGCGTTCCTCGTCGGGCGTCTGAGCGCGGTCGCGCTGCGCTGCTCGCTCGCGCTCGCCGGCGCCGATCCACCGCCGGCGAGTACGGCTCAGAATCCGATCCGCAGCCCGACGGTCAGGAGCGGCCCGAGGTTCAGATCGATGCGATTGGGGTAGGACTGGCTGTCGATGAAGTCGATGCGTTCGAAGGCCACCCCGAGTTCGAGGTCTACTTCGAGCGGCCCCAGAGAGCTCTTGTGGCTCAGGGCGAGTTCTAGGTCCAAGAGCCCCGGCCAGCCGCTGTGCACGCGCCAGCGCTGCGCAAATCCGAATCCGTAGCGAAGAGCGAAGCCGTAGGGCAGCACGAGGCGTAGGTCGGCGCCGAGCTGCACGTTGGCCGGGGTGAAGCTGCGGTCGGCGCGCTGGCCCGAACCGGAAATCACGTAGCGGAAGCGGAGAATGGCGAAGTCGATCCGCGGCACCAATTCGAGGGCGTAGCCCTCGGCCAGAGGAAAGCTCCAGGTGCAGCGTAGGCCCACGCGGTAGAGGTCGAGGCGTACGTCGGCGTCGACGCGGCTCCCGCCGGGGAAGGTTCGCGCCTGGGTCGTCAGGGGGGCGGTGAGCACCTGGTCGCCGCGCAATCGCTGCAGGGTCGCGTCGGCGTGGACCTCGAGGCGCCCCCAGCGCAGCCCCAGGTCGAAGCGGGGCGCGAGGAGCGCCGCAACGCCCAATTCGGGCAACTTCGGACGGCGGTCCTGGGTGGTGCCCGGCTTCCCTCCTTTGGGAATTCGCAAGAAGCCATGAACCGGCCCGAAACGGAGCCCCGCGGAAAGGCTCAGCCGCAAGGGCCCAGCCAAGATCCCTTCATCTCCGTCCGGCCCTGCCCAAGCCAAACCGCAGCCCAGCCAAAGAACCACGGCCGCGCCGCCGACGAGTCTCTTTGCCACCGATCGCTCCTGCGACCCCCGCAGCCCCCAGCGTGGCCGCGAGGAGGCAGATCGTGGCTTAAAAGGAGCAAAGACCGAACTTAGGGCCTTCTTAGGCTGCAAAGGCACCCGGCGCGGCCGAGATCGGAAATACTGGGGCATGCACGTGCTCGTCTTGGAAGACGACGCCAAGCTCGCCGCGCTCCTCCGGGCGGAGCTCGAGGAGGAAGGGCACGAGGTCGAGGTTCTCGCCGATGGAGACGCTGGGCTGCAGCGCGCCCTTGCAGGAGGCATGGACCTCCTCCTCCTGGACCTCGGCCTCCCGGGGCTCGACGGCCTCGACGTGCTGCGCCGTCTGCGCGCGCAGCACACGACCCTGCCGGTCATCGTCATCACCGCCCGGGACGGGGTCGAAGACCGGGTCGCGGGCCTGGACCTCGGCGCCGACGACTACCTCGTCAAGCCCTTCAGCCTGCTCGAGCTCAAGGCCCGCATTCGAGCGCTCTTTCGCCGCACCGAGCACCCCCTCGAACGCGTGCTCTGCGTAGGATCCTTGCGGCTCGACCGCATTCGGCGAACGGCAAGCTACGGCGAACGCAGCATCGAGCTCAGCCCGCGGGAGTTCCAGCTCCTCGAGGTGCTCATGGAATCTCCCGGAGAGCCCCTCCCGCGTGCGCTCATCGCCGAGCGGGTGTGGGGCTACGCGCTCGACGGGGGAATGAACGTGCTCGAGGTCTACGTGAATTACCTGCGCAAGAAGCTGCGGGCCATTGGCCTCGAGCCCATTCGCACCTTGCGCGGGCTGGGCTACGTGCTCGAGCCCGCGGCCTGCGAGCTGTCCGCGCCGTGAGAACACGCGCACGAAGCGTCCGCTGGCGCCTGGTCCTCTCCGCAACGGCCGTGGTGGCGGGTCTCGGCGTCGTCCTCGGCGTCGCCGTGGCGGGGTTCTTGTGGGCCAAGGGCCACGAGCGCCTGCGCGGTTTCGCCGAGCACGAGGCGGAGGAAATCGCGCACGTGGTTGGCGACGCGCGCACCGCGGCCGAGGTCCGCTCCCGCGAGGAGGTCTTCGCCGGTCTCTTTCCCGAGGAGTCCGTGCTGGGCATCGCGGTGTGGACGCCCACGGGCGACCCGGTGTACGCCCTCGGGACTCCCGCGCCCTCCCCTTGGCCGGAGGGACTGCGCGAAGCGCTCCTTTCCGGCACAGCTGCAGGCTACCTTCGACTCTCGGAGGGCAAACCAGCCGTCCGCGCCGCCCTCCGGGTGGGGCCCAAAGAGAGCCCCCGCTGGGTCGTACTGGCGGTGGTGGACGCCTCGGGGGTCGGCGCGAGCGTGGAGGAGTTCGCGACAACCTTCGTCCCCGCCCTGCTCCTCCTCGTCTCCCTGTGCGCGGCGGGCTCTTGGTGGCTCGTGGGCCGGGCCCTCGAACCCGTGTGGAGCCTGACGCGCGACGCGGCCCGCATCGCCCGCGAGGGACCGGGAGGGAGGCTCGAGGAACCGGCGCTCGGCTCGGAGTTGCTCGAATTGGCTCGGTTCATCAACGCCATGCTCGCCCGAGTCGACGAGTCCCTCGGCCGCCTGCGTCGCTTCGCTTCCTACGCCGGCCACGAGCTGCGCACCCCGCTGGCGAGGATCCGTGGAGAGGCCGAGCGCGCCCTCCGCGCGGGCGATCCTTCCGCTCAGCAAGCGTGCCTCGAGTCCGTGCTCGAAGAAGTCGACGGCCTGCGACGACTGGTGGATGCCTTGTTGCACCTTTCCCGAGAGGATCCCCTCGATCCGGAGCAAGAGGAGCCCATCGACCTCGCGACCCTCGCGGACGAGCTCTGCGAACAGGCCGCGGCCCTTGGGGACGAGCGAAACAACGCCGTGGAACGGACGGGCGCAGCCGAGCTGTGGGTGCGTGGCCGCCGGGCGCTCCTGCGCTCGGCCATCTGGAACCTGCTCGAGAACGCGCTGGCGGCCTCCCCGGAGGGCGCGGGAGTGGAACTCGCCCTGCGCCGCGAACGCGACCGGGAGGCCGTCCTCGAGGTGCTCGACCGAGGCCCCGGCCTCCCCGCGGAAACGGACCCCGAGCGCTTCTTCCTCCCCTTCGAAACCGCGCGCCGCGAGGGCCGAGGCTACGGCCTCGGCTTGGCCTTGGCCCGCTCGGTCGCGCGCCGACACGGGGGCGATCTCGTCTACGTCCGTGGCGAGCGAACGTGCTTTCGCCTCGTCCTGCCCGCAGCGACCGGCTTCAGGGCGCGGGCCGCCAGCGGCTCCGCCTTGGCGTAAACTGTTGCGCTGACGCTCGACTCCCCGAGCAGGCGACGCGCCCGGCCTCGCAAACGGCCTGCGCTCTCCTGCCAAAAAGGAGGACCCATGGCAAACGACGGGCTGGTTCGACACGTGGAGCGGTGGGCGGATCGCGGCGCGGCCCTCCTCTCGCACAGTCGCGAACTCCTCGCGCAAATCAAGGCCTGCAATGCGCTCTACAAGGTGCATTTTCCAGTACGCCTCGCCGACGGCAGCCTGCGGGTCTTCGAAGGCTACCGGGCACAACACAGCCAGCACCGCATTCCCACCAAAGGCGGGGTGCGCTTCTCCCCCAGCGTCGACCAAGCCGAAATTGCCGGCCTCGCGGCGCTCATGACCTACAAGTGCGCGCTGATGGACCTTCCCTTCGCCGGCGCCAAGGGGGGAGTGCGCTTCGATCCTCGCCAGGCCACTCCGGAGCTGCGGGAGCGCGTCACCCGCCGCTACGTGGTCGAACTCGACAAGCGGGGCTTCATCGGCCCCGGCCTCGATGTCCTCGCCCCGGACATGGGCACGGGCCCACAGGAGATGGCCTGGATCGCAGACACCTACATGGCGCTGCACCCCGGCAACCTGGAGGTCTTCGGCTGCGTAACCGGAAAACCCATCGGCCTGCACGGTCTTCCCGGACGGCTCGAGGCCACCGGTCGCGGCGTATGGGTCGGCCTCGAGGAGGCCCTGGCCTTCGAGGAGGACGTAGCCCCCCTCGGCCTCGAGCCAGGGCTGCGGGGGAAGAGCATCGCCGTGCAGGGCTTCGGCAACGTAGGCTTCCACGCGGCGCGCTTCCTCGCCGAGGCGGGGGCCCGCGTCGTGGCGGCCAGCGACTCGGGCGGCGCGGTCCACAACCCCGACGGGCTCGACGTGGTGGCCCTGCGGGCCCACAAGCGAGACCACGGCAGCGTCGCGGGCTTTCCGGGCAGCACGACGCTGCCGTGCCGCGACGCGGTCCTCGAGGTCGACTGCGACGTGCTCGTCCCCTGCGCCGCAGAGGGCGCCATCAGCGAAGAGAACGCCGGACGCGTGCGCGCGAAGGTCGTCGCGGAGGGGGCCAACGGCCCGCTGACCCCGAAGGGCGAGGAGATCCTCCTCGAGCGGGGGCTCTTCATCATCCCCGGCGTGTTCCTCAACGCCGGCGGCGTCACCGTCTCCTACTTCGAGTGGCTGAAGAACATCCACCACGTGAGCTTCGAGCGGCTCACGAAGCGTCGCGAGGCGATGAGCAAGCGCCTCCTCGTCGAGGCCATCGAAGACCTCGCCCAGAAGACCTTCGCCAGCGAACTGCGGGAGCACCTCTTGCGCGGCCCCGAGGAGATCGACTTCGTCAACGAGGCCCTCGCCCAGACCATGAGCACCGCCTACCTGGAAATCCGCGACGCCTGGAAGCGTTACGGCTGCCGGGACCTGCGCACCGCGGCCTACGCGCTGGCCCTCGACAAGGTGGCCGAGAACTACCTCACCATGGGCATCTTCCCCTGACCCCCCCTCTCCCAGGACGCACGAAACGGGCGCAGCCCCCCCCGGGCCGCGGAATTCGATCGCTCCTGCGAGATTCCCCCGCGACCCCTCCCGCGCTGCCCTGAGGGTCCCAGGGGGACGGCGGGGCGTGCTATACCTCCGGGGTGAACGACGCCACCGAGAAGCCTCCGTCGCCGGGCGCCCCCGAGGCGCCCCGCTCCGGCGGGGCGAGTCCCGCCGCGCCGCCAGCGAACGGAGTTGCCGACCCCGCCGCCAACGACGTTCCCCCCGATGCCTGGGAATTCGCGGGCTGGGGCCACGCCGAACGCATCGAGGACCTCGAACCCAAGCCGAGCCCGCCCGCTCCGCACACGAAGCTGGGGACCTGGAAAGCCACCGCCATCTGCGGCAACGACATCACCTCCAGCTGTCTCTACGTGTCGGCCCTCTGCGCCCTCTACGCCGGCGCCTACGCTCCGCTGGCCTTGCTCCTCGTCGCCGGCGTCCTCTTCTTGTTCCGCAAGATCTACGCCGAGGTGGGCAGCGCACTGCCGCTCAACGGCGGCGCCTACAACGTGTTGCTCAACACGACGTCCAAGTTCAAGGCCTCGGTGGCCGCGTGCCTCACGCTGCTCTCCTACATCGCGACCGCCGTCATCAGCGCCAGCGAGGCCATGCACTACGCCCACAACCTCTGGCACGGCCTGCCGGTCAACGGGGCAACCGTCGCCCTGCTGGCCCTCTTCGCGCTCCTCTGCCTCCTCGGCATCAGCGAATCGGCGAACGTCGCCTTGGGCATCTTCGTCTTCCACATGCTGACCCTCACCGTGCTCGCGGGGGCGTGCCTCGTCGCAGTGACCCGAGACAGCACGATCCTCGTCGCGAACTGGAAGTTGCCGCCCCCCTCGGGCGGCGTCGCCAAGGCGCTCTTCTTCGGCTTCTCCGCCGCCATGCTCGGCATCAGCGGCTTCGAGAGCTCGGCGAACTTCATCGAGGAGCAGGCCGAGGGGGTCTTCCCCAAGACCCTGCGCAACATGTGGATCGCGGTGGCCGTCTTCAACCCCCTCATTTCCTTTCTCTCCTTGGGCATGCTGCCCCTCGACCAGATCGTCGAGCACAAGACCGACCTCCTCGCCCAAATGGGGCAACTCTCCCTGGGCTCGACCTTGCGCTGGTGGATCGGCATCGACGCGGTCCTCGTCCTCTCGGGCGCGGTGCTCACCTCCTACGTGGGCGTGGTCGGCCTCGCGCGGCGCATGAGCCTCGACCGCTGCCTGCCCCGCCTGTTCCTCGCCCGGAACCGCTGGCGGGGAACGAACCACTGGATCATCGTCGCCTTCTGCCTCCTCTGCTGCTCGATCCTCGCGGTCACCGGAGGCGAGGTCGAGACCCTGGCCGGCGTCTACACCCTGAGCTTCCTCTCGGTCATGGCGCTGTTCGCCATCGGGAACATGCTGCTCAAGGTCAAGCGCGGGCGGCTCCCGCGTGCCTTCCGCGCCAGCTGGCCCGCCGTGCTCGTCGCCCTTGCGGCCGTGCTCGTGGGGCTGGTCGGCAACGCCGTGCGCGACCCCGACTACGTGCGCGTGTTCGGGATCTACTTCGCGGTGGCCTTCGGGGTGGTGCTGTTGATGTTCGTGCGGCTCCCCCTGCTCCGCCTCTGCCTGCTGGCGGTGCGGGGCCTCCTCAGCGAACTCCACCGGGTGGCCGAGGGCGCGGCGAGCGTCTTGCAGGGGAAGATCGAGGAGATCAACGACCAGACGGTCGTCTTCTTCACCCGCGGCGACAACCTCGCCAACCTCAACCGCGCCGCGCTCTATGTCCTCGACAACGAGCAGACCAACCGCCTCCTGGTGGTCCACGTCTACGAACGCGAGGAGGACATTCCCCCCAACCTCGCCAAGGACCTGAGCACCCTCGACCACGCCTACCCTCAGCTCCGCATCGACTTCCTCGCGGTGAAAGGCCAGTTCACCCCAGAGCTCGTCGACGCCCTCAGCGAGCGCCTCAAGGTGCCCAAGAACTACATGTTCATTGGCTGCCCCGGCGATCGCTTTCCCCATCGCCTGGAGTCCCTCGGCGGTGTGCGCCTCATCGTGTAGGGGGGAAGGACCGGCGCGCGGGCCCGCAGCTCCTGCCCCGAGAAAGCGCAGCGTCGCGCCGGTTCTCCGGAGAACCTCGTCGGGGCTGGCAGACTTCCGGTGGGTCCCGCGGCGCTATTCGTCGCCGGCCTTCGACCGCGGGCGGCGGAAGCGGCCCAGCTCCCGCAGGAGCCGTCCCAGCGCTTCCTTGCGCTCGCGGTAGAAGACGCTCGGATCCGGCAGTGGACGGTCGTTCGCATCGGTAACGCGCTGCTGAAAGAGCCCGCGCGTCTGCAGGGGAAGGGCAGCCTTGTAGGCGTCGTCTACGTAGCCGACGCGCCGCCAGTCGCACACGACCGTGTGGTCCCGACCGCGGTCGGCCAGCAGGCTGGTGCCCTGGCTGTAGTCGGCGGGGTCGTTGGTCACGCCGAGCAAGGGCAAGATGGTGGCCGGAACGTCGAGGTGGCTCGTCATCCGCTTGGTCACCCCGGGGGAGAGACCCGGCACCCAGAGGACGAAGGGGACGCGGATCTGCTCTTCGTGGAACTCGGAGTTGTGTCCCCAGCGCCCCTTCTCCATGAACTCCTCGCCGTGGTCGCCGGTGAGGATGACGATGGTCGAGTCGAGCAAGTGTTCTTCCTCGAGGGCCGCAAAGAGGCGCCCGAGCTGCGAGTCGAGGTGGTGGCAGGAATTCAAGTAGCGATTCCGAATCAGCTCGATGTCCCGCTCGAGGTCCGCGGTGGCGTAGTTGAACTCCTCTAGGTATGGCTCGCGCACGACCGACTCGGGGGGAAACCAGTAGCGGGCGTGCGGAGATTCGAAGAACTGGAAGAGGAAGAAGGGTCGGGAGCGGTCGCGGTGCCGTAAGAACTCGATGTGTTCGCCCACATGGAAGCGGTCGCATTCCCACTTCGCCAACCCCGGAACCGCCTCGTGGAGTTCGGCGCGCGGAATCCCCGCGAAAATGGTCTTGTCGAACTCGGGGTAGGTGAAGTTCATGCTCGTGCGCACGCTGAACTGGTAGCCACGGCGACGGAGCAGGTCCATGAGCACGGGCGGGCGGCGCTCTTCGAGGAAGGGAAACCAGTAGGCACCGTAGAGACCGTAGAACTGGGAGAACATGCCCATGCGGGTCCCGTTGCCGCCGCTGTAGTGGCGGAGGAAGCGGCGCGCTTTCTGGGCGAAGGCCCAGGCCGCGGGCATGATCTCGGGGTCGAGGGCGTCGGCGCGGAGCGACTCCGAGACGAGCCACACGATGTTCGGACAGGGCGGCGAGGGCTCCTCCTCGAGGGCGCTCTGGGGGTAGTGCAGGCGACCCTCTCCCACCCGCAGGCGGGGAGCGCGGTCCTCGCGCACCTCGAGGCCGAGCCTCCGGCCCAGCTTGCGGAAGGTGAGGGGTTGGTAGAGGGGGAAGGCCTGCGCGCTGAGGGCAAGGCTGCGGACACCGCGCAGTCGGCACACCCCGTAGGCAATCCGCTCCCCCAGTCCCAGAACCAAGAACAAGGCGGCCACGGCAAGCGCGCGGCGCTTCCGCCCCAAGAGCCCCCACAGGAGCGCGCGGCCCCGCTCCCAACGAACGGACGCAAGGAGCAGTCCCGCGTGGAGTGCAAAGAAACCGGCGACGACGAGCCCGTAGACGGCCTCGGTGCCTTCGCTGGCCCCCATGGAGGCGATGCCTCCAGGGGTCGTGATGAGGTTCCAGACGAAGCCGTTGAAGTGGACGCCGAAGATGGAGAAGACCTGCCGGTCGGCGAACAGGATGGTCTGGACCAAGGCCGCCGATCCCGCAGCGGTCGCCATGACAGCCCAGCCCGCCCAGCGGACCGCGCGCGGACCCACGCGCGGCACGAACAGCCGGGCGGTCAGCCAGGCGAGGCCGGTGAGGGCGATGGCCGGGAGGAGGTAGATCAGCGCGTAGGTGAACAGGACGGCGAGGTTGAAGCAGGCCGAGGAGATCCCCGACCAGTCGGCGAAGCGCAACAGAGGAGCGGTGTTCGCGAGGCTGACGCCGTAGCTCGCCGCGGCGAAGGGCAGGATCCAGCGGTTTTCTTGGGGAGGCACGGAAAGGCTCCAATGCGAAGTGGCAACCGGATCGGGTCGTTGGAGGATGGAGGACGCGCGGCGGCCCGCGGCTGAGGAGGCTCTAAGGACCGCAGACGGCTCGCTGCGTCCGGCGAAGGCGCGAGGGGGACCGGAGACCGTCGGGTCGCAGTCGACGATGGAGGCGGTTGGAATGCCCACTCTTCCGGGGTCTGCGAGGGGTCCCCACGGGGCGCACCTGCAAGTCCCTGCCCACGCGGCCTCGGCGCCTGAGGCCAGCGACGCAAGGGTCCGCAGGGAATGCCGACGGCGCGGCAGGCCCGTTTCCGACGCCGTGCCCCTGGGACGGAACCGGCGGAGGGCTTGGGGCGCCCGAAAGGACCCGGTCCTGCGGAGCGAGCGGAGTTCCCCCAAGGGGAGCCCGCCCTGGATCCGTCACGCGGGGCGAGGCACGGCGTGGCCCTGCCGACGCGTCCGCGGTGCCTCGGCGGCGCGGGCGAACCGCCGCGCCACCTCGGGCTGCCCGAGGGCGCGGTAGGCTTCGGCCAGGAGGCGCAGGCCTTCGGCGCAGGGGCCGGCCAGGGCCTCGACGCGGCGCAAGGTGTCCAAAGCGCGCCGGGGCTCGCGCTCCACCTCCGCGCGGGCACGCCGCAGGAGCCCTTCGGCGATGAGCCGGTCGGCGGCCCGGGCGTAAGCCTTCGCCGCCAGGCACGGCCAGCCGCGAGCGAGGAGCTTGTCGCCGAGGCGGAGGTCGTCGCCCGCGGGGGAAGGCGTCTGCATGGATCACCTCACAGAATGCCTGGCAACAGGCGCTTGCGATCCCGCATGGCATCTCGCCAGGCGGGGATCTGGGAGAGGACGGCCTCCTCGGTCCGAATCCGCCGCGCGAGAACGAGCGCGTTGAGCGCGGTGAGGCCGATGGCCGAGATCCAGGCCGTGTGCAGGAGGGGGAGGAACACGAGTTCGAGGACCACGACCAGGTAGTTCGGATGGCGGACCCAGGCGTAGGGGCCGTGGGTCACGACCTCCTCGGGGGCTGGCCGAACCACCCACACGTTCCAGGCACGGCGCACGCTCCAGAGGGTCCACCCCCTCAGGACCTCGGCGCAGAGGAGCGCAGCGGCGGAGAGCCCCGCCAGCCAAGGCAGGAAGGGGCGCTCGAGCCAGGCCGCCTCGGCCAGCGGGACCGTGAGCGAGGCGGTGTGCAGGGCCACCATGGCGGGGAACAACCGCGGCTCGGCGACGGCCGGGCGGGTTCGGCAGCGGCGACGAGAGACGACGACCTCGCCGAGGCGCTGCAGGCCGAAGGCGCCGAGGATGAGCGCGAAGGCGTGCAGGCTGGTCACCGGGTGGCCTCCGCCAGGGCCCGCGGAGCGCGGACCGCAGCCCGCAGGCGGGGAATCATGAACGGCACCCGCTCTTGATAGCTCCGGAAGGCCTCGCCGTAGCGTTCGAGGTAGCGGCGTTCCTTGAGCAGCGGACCCGCCAGGCAGTACCCCGTCCAGAGGCCCGCGAGGAGGAGTCGGTCGGCGCTCACCACGGGGCCCGTCCAGAGGGTAAGCGCGAAGGCGGCGTAGACAGGCTGGCGACAGTAGCGGAAGCTCCCCTGCTGAGGGAACCCGCCGTAGCGCGGCGCTCGGCACCGCGCCACCGAGGTCCACCCCAACGTCCCGAGCTGAACGCCGAGGCCGGCGTCGCGCATGGTCTTCGCCACCAGCACCCAACTCAGACCGTAGAGCGCCTGGGAGGCGTGGCGCACCCAGCCCGTGGCCTCCCAAAGGACCAGCCGGCTCGGCGACCAGAGGAGGAACACCAACAGGAGCTGCAGCGACGCGAAGCCGACGTAGGTGGTGGTCGCGAGGGAATTGCCCAACCCCGCCGGGGCCAGGGCGTTCAGCGCGCGCCGCCCGCGGCGCGAGAGGAAGAGCGAGTGCAGGAGGGGAAACTGCAAGGCCAAGGCGAGGTCGGCCAGGAGGCCCGCGCGGCCCTCGAGCCTTCCCAGTCCTGTGTCCAGGCCGGTGTAGAGGCCGACGACCATGGCGATCACGGCAACCGCGAAGAGGGCGTGGCAGAGAAGGCCGTAGCCCACGGCCAAGAGTCGCTGGCGGCGGTCGTAGGCGATGGCGGTCATGGCCAAGCGCAGAGCAGCCCGCGGACCAAACTCCGGGCGCGGGCAAGCCACCGCTTGGCGGGGCCGTGGCGCCGTGGGAAGGTCGGCCTCGTTGTCGTCTTTGCCGGTGGCGGGCAATCCTTACAAGGCTCCCGCTTCGCAACGACCGCCGCGCAAGACCCTGCGGCGGCACGCCCTTTGTTCACCCCGCGGGGAGAGGTCCTTCATGGCGCACTACGACGCGATCATCGTTGGCGCAGGTCCGGCGGGGGCGAGCCTCGCCCTCCGACTGGCCCGCGCCGGACGCACCTGCCTCCTCGCCGACGGAGCGCACTTCCCCCGCGACAAGGTCTGCGGGGAGGGGATCATGCCCGCCGGCGTCCGCGTCCTCGAGGAGCTCGGCCTGCGGGCGGCGCTCAGCGAGCACGGCGAGCCCTTCTGCGGGATCCGCTACCGCCTCCCCGACGGCACCCGGGCCGAGGCCGACTTCCCGAACGGCGCCACCGGACTCGGGGTGTGGCGCCGCGCCCTCGACGAGCGATTGGTGCGCGCGGCGTCGCGGGAGCCGAACATCGACTTGCGCCTGGGGAGCTGGGTCCGCGACCTGCGCCTCGCCGCGGACGGCGCTCCGGCCGAGGTCTCCGTCGGCGGCGAGCGGGTACGGGCTCCGGTCCTGGTCGGTGCCGACGGCGGTCGTTCGGCCGTCCGCCGCGCCGCCGGACTCGCCCCTCCCCTCCCTAGGGACGGCCGCTTCGGCGTGGGAGCCCACTTCCGCCACGCCCCCTTCGCCGAGGGGCGCACCCGGGTCGAGGTCTTCGTCCACGCGGACCACGAGATCTACACCACCCCCGTAGCCCCCGACCTGACCTGCGTCGCCCTGCTCGTCCGCCGGCGTCACCTAGACGCCTTCCGAGGCCGCCTCGAGGAAGAGCTGCGCGCCCGGCTGCGCGCCGCGGGGGAGCGCTGCGGCGTCCTGGCGGACTCCCTGCGCGTGGGACCGGTGCGAGCCCTCGGCCCCCTGGGACTCCAGCCCGCGCGCGCGCACGCGGACGGCTTGCTGCTCGTGGGCGACGCCGCAGGCGCCCTCGACCCCATCACGGGGGAAGGCCTCTCCCTCGCCTTGGTGACCAGCGGCATCGCCGCCGAGGTCCTCGTCGACGCCTACGCGGCCGGCGACTTCAGCGCCCGGAAGCTCTCCCATTGGACGCGCCGCCGGGCCAAGGAAGTGCGCGCCCTCGCCGGGCTGACCCGCGTGGTCCTCTCCCTCTCCGAGCGTCCCCGCCTGGCCGCGCGGGCGGTCCGCAATCTGGCCCGCTCTCCCCGCACCTTCGAGCGCCTCTTGGGCGTCGCGGCCGGAATGAACCCCATCGGTTCCCTGGGCTTGCGGGACGGCCTCGGGCTCCTCCTCGGAGTCTAACCGCCTTTTCTCGAAGCCCTCGGGCCGCCGGCGC
>RFHU01000065.1 GCA_003695705.1 Planctomycetota bacterium | reverse complement strand
GGGCCGGCGGGTTCGGGTCGGGGCAGGGCGCTGGGCCGCGGGCTCCGCGGGGGGGGGGCGCGGGCGGCGCGGCTCCGGGAAGGGGCGCCGGCGGTCGGGCTTCGCGCCCTGCCGGCGTCAGCGAGCGCTCGGCTGCAGAGCGCGCAGCAGCCGGAGGGCGTGAAGGGCGTGGGCGGAGTCGCCGACGAGGTCGAGGTAGGTCTGGGGCTCGCTGCGCCGGAGGGCGTCGAGCCTTGCGTAGAGCCCGGCGGACTCGATGGCTTCCACGGTGCGCTCGAGGGCCCGAGCCCCCCGGTCGAGGGCGGCTCGGTCTTCGGCGGACGGTCGGAGCACCCCCGCGCGCGCGGCCCGCGCGTAGGTTTCGAGGGCATGTCCTTGGAGTTTGAGGGACTGCGAGAGGATGACCCGCTCGTGGCGGGCGAGGGCTGCGCCGTGGGCGCGTCGGCGCGCGGTTGCGAGGGCGTCCTTCCAATAGCCGGTCTCGCGCTCGAGGCGGAGGAGCAGGAGCTCGTACTGGTGCGCGAGCTTCGGCGGGCAGCTCCCACCGTGGAGGCGCTGCACGGCCTGGAAGAGGTGTAGGCCGCCGCAGTAGTAGCGGTGGATGTGGGCGGGCTCGCGGCGGCTTCCGCGGCGCACGAAGGGCTTTTGGTAGGGGCGGGTCGGGTCGCGGTAGGCCTCGAAGTAGGCCTGGTTCTCGGCGAGGACGGCGAGGGCCTCGTCGCCGAGCTGGCCTGCCCGTGGATCCTGCGTACCGGCCAGGACTTCGAGCAGCCAGGCCTGGTTGTGGAAGGGAGGGGTGCCGCCGGGGGCGTAGGCGGCGGCCTGGTCCCGGGCGAGCTCGGCCAGCGTGAAGCGAGAGCCGTCGGGCGCTCGGAAGCGGTGGCCGAGCGGCACGCCCACCTCGAGGAGGGTCTTGGTGAAGAGGCCCGGGTGGGGCTCCACCGGGCGTCCCGCCTCGCCGCGAGGAAAGCCGAGCCGGCCTGCGGCGTCGCGGCGCACCCAGCGTTCGACGAGCACGTCGACGGCCGGGCGCCCCTCCACGCGGAATTCGGCGCCGAAGACCAGGATTCCGTGGGCCAGGGCCCAGGGCTCGGCGGGGTCCGAGCAGCGCGCGCGGACCACACGTTCGAGGATGCCTTCGGCCGCAGAGGCCGAGCCCGGCGCTTGGCCGCGGGGGTCCGCGGAGGACCCCGCGGGCGAGGCCGGAGAGGGGCGTCCGCGCGGACACGCGGTGAGGGGGAGGAGGGTGAGGAGGGCGAGCGCGAGGCCGCGCCCACGGATCCTCCCGCTTCGCGGTGGGCGGGCGAGGTCGCGCGCTCGTCGTCCGCCGCGGAATGGACTCCTCGCGGGGGGCGGAGCGGAGCACCCCCCAGGAGGCCGCCCCGGGCAGGCCGGCCCGGGTCTCGCAATCGCGGGTCGCCGCCCCGGGCCACGTCGGTCCGAAGGGACCGCAGGAACTACGGAGGCCATGGCGGTGCGACCGGGTTGCGGCGCGGTGGAGGCACGTGCTTCGGGGCCGCTAGCGCTTCTTCTTCCTCTTTTTCTTCTTCTTCTTCGCCTTCTTGCCACCGAGGAAGCGGCGAATGCCTTCGACGAACTTCTCGTTCTCTTCGATGAAGGGCATTTGGCCGCTGCGCTTGAAGGTGATTACGCGCGCGTTGCGTCCGTAGTGCTTGGCGATGGCCCGCGCGTCGGCCTCGGAGGTCTCCACGGAGTACTTCCCGTGGAGGACGAGGGTGGGAATGGGCACCCGCTTGAGGTTGAACAGCGAGAATTCGGGGATGAAGCAGCCGCCCATGGGACGCCGAATGCGCGGGACGCGAGCGATTCCTTGCTTGCCGACCTTCTTCTCCACCACCGGCCCGTAGATCCGCCCGATTTCCAGGTCGCGCTGGTCTGCGAAACGGACGGTGAAGGCCTTGCGGTCGATGGCCGCGGATTCTTCGCCCGGCTGGGGTTGGTACTTGTAGCCGCCTTTCTGCTGGTCGTAGATGCGCGACTGGGCGTAGTGCTCGAGTTCGAGGTCCCCGAGTTCCTGGCCGCGCCGCTCGAGGGCGTTGATGCCTTCGCCGGCGGCCTTCTGCCCGGAACTGGCGGCGATGAGGATCATGCGCCGCACCGAGCGGGGGTGTCGGTCGGCGTAGGTCATGGCGATCCAGCAGGAGATCCCGTGGGCGAGGAGGGCGAACTTTTCCTTGATGACGCCCTTCTTGACGAGGTCCTGCTGCAGTTCCTCGAAGGCGTCGACGATCCGGTCGAGGGGATAGTAGGGGTTGGGCAGGTTCGGCGCGTTCTGCAGGGGCGGATCGACGAAGTCGACCACTCCCGGGAGGTCCATGTAGAAGATCTGGTTGGTGTCCTCGAGGTTGCGCAGGTAGGTCTCGAGGTAGTCCTTTTCGTAGCCGTAGTCGGGGAGGACGAGCAGGGGCAGGCCCTTGCCGCGTCGGCGCATGGAGAGGTTCGTGCCTCGGGCGCGGGTCTTGATGACCTCGCCCGATTTCTCGTCCTCGCTCAGTTCGTCGCTGCCGTCGCTGAACTCGAAGTTGTCCCGTGCAACGGTCCACCAGTCGCGCCAGTCCTGCGCGGTGGGCATGTTCTTTTGGCGGGTGAGGGTCTCGAGGCTCTCGAGGATCTGCACCCACACGAGGAACTTGTCCTCTTCCTCCCAGGCGGAGATGAGCGCGTCGATGGCCCGCTTGTCCTTCATGGTGCGCAGGGCGATGGCCGCGGCGCGTCGCACGTTCCACTTCTTGGAGCCGATCATTTCGATCAGGTAGTCGAGCCGATCGAGGTTCTTGCTCAACCCGAAGGCCATGCACACGCCCTCGCAGATGACCGGATCCTTGTCCTTGAGCTTGGTCAGCTTGCCGATGACGCCCTCGTCGTAGACCGTGGAGAGGACCTGGACGGCCGCCTCGCGCATGTACCAGTCCTGGGTCTTGAGGACGAACTTGAGCAGCAGATCGAGGGAGTCCTCGTCGCTCGGGTCGAGCTGGGAAACCAGCGCCCGGCGTTCCCACGAGTTCTGGGTCGCCAGGAATTTCTTCTTGAACTCCTTGGCGTCCACGGCCAGGGCCGGTGCGGGGAGCGCCGCGGCCGACGCGAGGAAGACGAAGACGGGGAGGCGGCGGACCATGGAGACCATCCTTCCGTGCGCGTGCCGGGATGGCCCGGATCCTACCACCGGGGCGACGTTCGTGGGACGCCGCAGGCCGGGTCCGCGGTCGCCCGCCCGAGTCTCGGCGCCGCCTCGCGTATCGGGGCGAGACGGGCGCGGCGCACCGGCGGTGCGGGGTGGTCCGGTCGGAAGGGCGTGAGTAGAGTGTTTTCGGGCGGCGTCCGCGGCGCACGCCGCGAGGAGGGGAGATGGCAGGGGCCGACCACGAAAAGGTCATGTTCGCCCGGGAGGTCTTCAACCTCTTCGTCAAGGCCTACACGAACCTCAAACTCTATCCCCACCACCACGTGCACTGCACCTCGGCCGTGGAGGAGTTCTCCAACCGCCTCCGCTCCTACGTCTCGCTGCACAACGTGCTCCGGATCACCGTCAACCAGGAGACCTTGGGGATCGGGGACGACGCGGTCTACGAGAACCCCGAGCAGAAGGAGAACCTCGCCTTCCGCCTCTACGTAGACGGTCTGCGCGAGATCAGCATCAGCAACGGGGTGACCGCCGAGGAGGCGGAGAAGCTGTGCATGGTCTTCTATCAGGCCATCGTAGATCCCGACGCCGACTCGACCCTCCTCCTCTGGGAGGCGGACTTCACCAACGTCGACTACGCAGCCATCAACCAGCTCTCCGAGGCCTGGGACGCGCCCGACTACTTTTCCAACGAGCAGCTCGACTTGCTCAAGCAAATGAACGCCAACGTGGACCGGATCGTCGAGCAGCTCACCGCCAACGCCGACCGGGGCGCCTACGCCTTCGAACTCACCGACGGGGCCCGCGAGCTGGAGTCCATTGAGGACCTCGACGAGGTCGAGGAGCGGGAGGAGGACGACGACATCTTCCAGGTCGACGAGGAGGCCCTCGCGCGCTTCCAGCGCCAGGTCCTCGTGTGGGGCCCCGACCGCATGCTGCGGGTCTACGTCGACCACATGCTCGACGGCTACGCCGTGGAGCCGCAGATCATTACCCGCGACATGATCGAGTGGCTGCTCACCGAGGCGGCCTCCATGAGCCTGCGCAGCCAGGACATGGACCTGCTCGGCGACATCCTGGCCCGCTACGAGGAGGAAGTCCCGGCCCTCGAGCGCGACGAGGACCGCGCGCTCTTTGCCCGCGTCTTCGAGTGGCTCGGCCGTGAGGAGAACATCGTCCGCATGGTGCAGCTGGCGACCAGCGGGAAGGGAGTGGGCGGTCCGGTGGCCTTCTGCAAGATCCTGGCGGCCATGGGACCGACCGGCGTGACCACCGGCGTCGCCACCTACCTCGAGGCCAAGGACAACGTCGAGCTTCGCGAGGCCCTGACCGCGTTCCTGCAGGCGAACCTCTACAAGGCGCCCCTGGCGCTCTTGCCCATGCTGGACCCCTCCCTCGACGCCGAGACCGTCAAGGCGGGCATGTTCGTCATCAACAAGTCCGAGCGGCGAATCAAAGGCAAGAAGCTCGCCAAGCTGCTCGAGCGCTGCCGCGAGCACGCGGACCCGGACATCGCGAAATACGCCGACCATCTCTGGCGGACGCACACGAAGGCCGGCCAGGCGGCCCAGCTCATGGACGCGCTCGGCGCGGAGAAACGAGCCGACCGAGTGAAGGCTCTGCAGACCTTGGTGCGGCGCGCCTACCACCCCGCGGCGGAGCGACTCAAGGAAGTCATCGCCTCGCCGGAGTTCCCTCGTCGTGACGTGCACGAGCGCGCGGCGACCATCGAAGCCTTGCGGCTCTTGGGCGGGGCCGCGGCCGTTCCTTTCCTCGAGCAGCAGACCCGGCGCCGGGCCTTGATCTTCAACCGCAAGTCGGTCGCCGAGATCCGCGAGTTCGCCGCCAAGGCGCTCAGCGACCTCAAGACCGGAGGCTAGCCCCGTGGCCCTCGACCTGCAGGAGAACAGCGGCCAGCAGCAGGCGCTCGAGTTCTGCAAGCACATGCTGCAGAGCCTGCGCCTGACCCGCCTCTACGACACCGACAACGTGAATTTCACCGAGCCGCTCACCAAGCTGCGCGACGTGATCATTCGCGTTTCCGACCGCATGGGTTCGGCCCGGGTCCAGTCCGAAGAGGGCATGCTCTACTTCAACAAGGACCCGGTTCGCGGCGGACGTCGCGCCTTCGGTACCATTCAGGGCCTGGTCAAGGCCCTGGACCAGATCGGGATCGCGGAGATCGCGTTCACGGGCGCGGTCTCGGTGGACGCTCTGCGCGCCTTCTTCGGCCTGCTCAAGCTCCCTGAGGGGGTGCGCGAGCTCGACGTGGACGCCGTCAAGGAAGGGCTCAAGAACGCCAAGCTCGCCGAGTTGATCCAGGTCTACCGACCCGGCGAGACCACGGGCGCGGCCCAGATCCAGCAGATCGAGATCGACGAGAAGACCTACTTCCCGCTCGCCTACGCGCGGACCCTGGTCCTCCTGCGGGAATACGTGAAGAACCTCCGCCAGGAGGAGCTCAACCGCTACTTCACCCAGAAGCTCCACCGCGCGATCCAGGAGCTGGTGCGCTTGGTGAACAAGTATCCGCACAAGTTTCTCGCCATGGCCGGCGTGCGCGACGTGGACGACTTCCTCTTCAACCACATGGCCAACGTGGGGATGCTCTCCATCGTCTTGGGCCACAACCTGGGGATCAGCCGGGTCAACCTCTCGGACCTCGGGCTGGCCGCCATGCTCCACGGGCTCGGCAAGTTCCGCACCGACAAGCGGCTCTGGAACCGGACGAAGATGCCGCCGCAGGCCATGAAGGAGCTGGGGCGTCATCCCTACCGCCTGCTGGGAGCGGTCGCCGAAGGGCGGAAGATCACCCGCAAGACTCTGGTCGCCAGCACCGCGGGCTTCGAATGGGACCTGGTGCGCAAGCAGACCAACCTGCGCAAGCCGCTGCCCGAGGAGCACCCCTACGCGAAGATCATTCGCGTGTGCGAGGCCTACGACCTGCTCACCAGCAACCTCGCCGACCGTCCGGCCATGTCCCCGGACCAGGCGATCAAGAAGATGGTGTCGGCGCCCAAGGGATGGTTCGACGAGGTGATCTTGACGGTCTTCACCAACATGATGGGCCTCTTCCCCACGGGGACCACGGTCACCCTCAGCACGGGGGAGATCGCCGTCGTCGTCCACCCCAACCCGCAGAAGCCCAAGCGCCCCCTGGTGGCCATCGTCATGGACCGCAACGGTCTGCAGGGCGATGGCGATTTCTTGGACCTCGCCGAGAAGATCGACGGGCGCTACCCTGCCGAGATCACCGGCTCGGTGGACCCCACCGAGCTTGGCATCAACGTCCCCGACTACCTTTTGGCCTAGCAGTTCGTTGAAGGAGCTCTGTCCCGGCGCGAGGAGGTTCCGCGACCCGAAGGGCCGCAACCGACGAGAGATCCGGGCGGGGACTCCTTCTGCGGGCTGCCCGAAGATCCCCCTGGAGTGCGCGCATGGCTAGCGAGGTCATCCTCCTCGAACCGGACCCCGAGGCCCGTCTGATGGTCCGCTCGCTGCTCGAGCGCGACGGGAACACGGTGATCGAGGCCAACGACCCCCGGCACGCGGCCGACGTGCTCCGTGCCAGCAACGCCACCGCGATCCTCGTCTCGCCGTCGCTCAGCGCCCAATACCCCACCTTGGCCGAGGACCTCTCGGCCTTGCAGGCGAACATCGACGTCCTCGTGCCCACGACCTATGCGGACGCGCTCATGGACGGCGCTGCCGAGGGAGGCGGCCTTGCCGAATTCGCGCGCGACGCGCTCCTGCTCCTCTCGATCCTCGCCGAGGAGGGCGCGGGGGGAGCGCCTTCGGCGGAAAAGCTCGGTCGCATGACCGAGCTCACGGCGCTGCGCATGGGGCTCTCGCGCTATCAAGTCGACGCCTGCGCCAGCGCCGCCGCGCTGGTGGCCCTGGGGCCAAGCCTGGTGAAGTTCCGCTTCGGAGTGGACCCGACCCAGGGGGCCTCCGGCGGCTTGAGCCACGACCTGCAAGCTTCGCTGGCCGCCCTGGCCGCCCTGCGCTGTCCCTACGACCTGAGGCGGATCATCGAGGCGGTGGACGAGATGTTCGACGGCCGCGGGCGGCCCCGCGGGCTCGCCGGCGAGCAGATCCCGGTGGGCGCGCGGATCATCGCCGTCACGCGGGATTACTGCCGCATGGTCGCCGAAGGGACCGACCCCATGGCGGCCACCGAGCTGATCCGCACCAAGCAGGGGCAAGCCTACGACCCGCAGGTGATTCAAGCCTTCTTCGGCGCCTTGCGCGACGAGACCTACGTGGACCGCATGGAGAGCGGGACCACCGGGGCGAAGGTGCTGGTCATCGACGGCGAGGCCTCTTCGCTTTCGGTCATGGAGATGCGCCTCCAGTCCGCGGGCTTCCAGGTGCTCACGGCCAACAACGGAGCCAAGGGCTTCGAGATGATCGGCAGCGAACGACCCGACGTGGTGATCGCAGACACGGTCTTGCCCAAGCTGGACGGGATCTCGCTCCTGCTGAAAATGCGCCGGACACCGGAACTCAAGGGGATCCCGCTCGTCTTTACCTCGGCCCGCACCGATCCCGGGCTGCTCAACAAGGCCCTCAAGCTCGGCGCCAAGGACGTGCTCGCCAAGCCGGTCAACTACGACGTCCTCTTCGCCAAGCTGCGCGCGTTGAGTGCGGCCAAGCAGGGCCAGGCGCAGGCGCAGGGACAGGGCGCGCAGGGCAACCTCGCCGACATGCCCTTGGTGGACTTCTTTCGGGTGCTTTCCCTCGGCCGCAAGACCTGCAAGGTCAGCGTGCAGGGGCCCCAGGGGCAGGCCGAGGTCTTCTTCGAGCAGGGGAGTCCGGTCGCGGCCTACACGGCCACCGAGCGGGGCCGCGAGGCCTTCGCCACGGTGGTTACCTGGACCCAGGGCGTGTTCACCATGATCGTGGGCGAGACCCCGCCCGAGCACAACCTCGACCGCGGACTCGAAGCCCTGCTCAAGTAGGTCCCCTGCGCTCTTCTGCCCACTTCCCACGGCGGGGCGGAGCGCGCCGGGCGCAGGCGCTGGGCGGTCGCGCAGCCGGTCAGCCCAGCTGGGCGAGCAAGTTCGCCAGCGCCGTCCGGTAGACGGCCTCGAAGCGGGGCGGCGGCAGCTGGCCCTCGAGGTGTTCGAGGGGTTGCGGCGGGAAGCCCGCGGACTGGCAGGCGGAGGAGACGCAGTGCTGGACCGCACCGGCGAGGCGGGCGTCCACGTGCCGTTCGAAGGTCTGCCGGTCTTGCTCGCCGAGCACGCGCTGCCGAACGAGGAACTCGCTGAGGCTCAGGCCGGGGGGCAGAGGGGTGCGGGCGATGGCCGCGAGGCGGTCGGGAGGGAGCAGCCCGGAGCGCTTGAGCAGGTCGAATCCGATGCGGTCGCGCAGGTTGGCGTAGGCCTGTTGGGCGGCCTGCAGGGCCTTGAAGGCCGTATCCTCAGGGAGTCCGCCCTGGCCGACGAGGAACTGGACGAAGGGAATCGGCACCAGGAGGCGCCGCCAGGCGCGCACCCCCGAGAAGAGGGTGCCCTGGTCGTAGACCCGGTGCTGGATGAGGAGCCGAATCAGGAACAACTCCTCCCAGCTCGGCAGGGTGGGGCGCGGGCCGCCGATGGTGTCTCGTCCGGCCTGCGGAAGGCGGTCGGAGGCCGCCTGCGGGCGGTGCGGGGGGGACGGGGCGGCCAGCGGGTTCACGACCGCGGCGAGTTCCTCTGCGCTGGCGTAGCGGCGCTGGGGTTCCTTCTCGAGCAGGCGAGCGACGACGGCGTCGAGCTCGGGGGGGACCTCGGGAAGAACGCTCGACACGCGGGGGGGCGGTTCCCGCAGGTGGCGCTGCACGATCTGCAGGAGCGTTCCGCCATGGAAGGGAGTCGAGCCGGTGAGGAGCTGGAAGGCGGTGACGCCGAGGGAGTAGAGGTCGGCGCGGCCGTCGACTTCCTCGTGGGAGATGATCTCGGGCGACATGTATTCGGGGGTGCCGACGACTTCGTCGTTCAGGGTGAGCTGAACGCTGTCCTGACCGCGCGCGAGCCCGAAGTCGGCGATCTTCGTCTGTCCGCTCTCGTCGACCATGATGTTGTCGGGCTTGATGTCGCGGTGCACGACGCCGCAGCGGTGGACGGCCTCGAGGCCGTGGGCGACCTCGCGCATGTAGTAGGCGACGGCGCTGGGGGCGAGGCGGCCTTCCTCGGCGAGGATCGCGTCGAGGCTCTTGCCCTTGACCAGCTCCATGATCATGTAGGCGTACTGGCCCTCTTGCCCGGCGTCGTAGATGCGCACCACGTGGGGGGTGGTGATCTTGGCCAGCAGGCGGACTTCGCGGACGAAGCGCTGCAAGGTCTTCGGTTCCTTGCGTCCGAGCTTGGGGTTGAGCACCTTGACGGCCACATCGATGCCCATTTGCTCGTGGTGCGCGAGGAAGACCGCTCCCATGGCGCCGGCCCCGAGCGGGGTCAGGCCCCGGCAGGGGCCCAGCCGGTCGGGGACGGGAAAGAGCCGCCTGCGTCGGTTGCCCACGCGCAGAGTCTAACCTGCCGTCAGGGTAGCGAGTTACGCCACCGCAAGGGTAGGGTCTGCGCATGGCCGAGTTCCCGCGTCTCTTCTTCTGGCTCGTGCTTTCCCTGCTCCTCCTCACCGGCTGTCGGGGGTGGATCGCGGTCGAGGTCGACAGCGAGCCCCCGGGCGCCATGGTGTTCCGCGCCGACACCGGGGAATTCCTCGGCGAGACCCCCACCCAGGTCCTCGACCTCCGGGTGGGTCGCGCGAACCTTCCCCTCGCCCTGCGCAAAGTGGGCTACCGCTCCAAGACCATCCTCGTGCCCGGCGAGCCCAGCTACGAGACCCCCGAGGAGGCGCGCGAGCACCTCACCCGCTACCGCTTTGTCCTCGACCCCCGCTTTTGAGCGGGGTGCCGGCGGCGGCCGGCGCCGGTTGGGACGAGGGCGCAGGGCTCCCTTCGTCCGAGGCCCGCGCTCTCGAGCGTGGCGCCCGCGGCCGCTGGGGTCGCGAAGGGGCTTCGCCCGCGCGAGGGAGCGGCGTTCCGGGCTCCCTCCGCCGGAGGGCCGTCAGCCCGTCAGGTCGTACGGCTGACGGGCCATGCGCCGGGCGAGGCCGGTGACGAAGCGCAGGATCGCCTCGCGGTCCTCGGCGCCGAGGTGCGGAAGGCGCCGCTCCAGCATGGAGCAGGTGCTGACCTCGGCGAGGCAGCCGAAGCGCTCTTCGCGGAGGCAGCGGGCCAGCTCGGCGGCGACGACCTCGGCGGCGCGTTCGGCCTCGGCCTCGAGGGCCACGCGGTTTCGTTCGGCGATGGTCCGCATGCGCTCCATGTCGACGACCCGGACGCCCGGAGCCGCGTCGAGGGCGGGGTCCACGTCGCGCGGTAGGCCGAGGTCGCAAACGACGAGCGGGCGCAGGAGGCCGGCCGTGCGGCGCGCGGCGAGGGCGGGTTCGAGGTCGGTCGCCCGCACCACCGTCTCCTCGGCGGAGGTGGCGGTGAAGAGCAGATCGATCCAGGCCGGGGGGGAGGCGCGGAAACGCTCCAGGCTCATGGGTTCGCCGCCGTAGCGGTCGCAAAACTCCTGGGCGCGCTCCAGGGTGCGGTTGACCACCACGACCCGGCTCCGGCCCGCCGAGAGGGCCTGCGCCACCTTGCGGCACATGTCGCCCACTCCGACGAGCACGGCCACCCCCGGCCCTTCCTTGCCGAAATGCTTCTTCACCTTCTGCAAGGCGATGGTCGCCACCGAAGGCGAGATGCTCCCCACGGCCGTCTCGCTGCGCACCCGGCGCGAGCAGGCGACCGCGCGCTCGAAGAAGGGCCGCAGGCCCGCGCCGCAGAGGCCTTGGCGCGCGCAGCGCTCGAGGGCCCGCCGGGCCTGGCCGGCGATCTCGGTCTCCCCGACCAAGAGGCTGTCGAGGCTCGAGACGACGCGGAGCAAGTGCTCGAGGGCCTCGGCGCCGGTGCGGGCGAAGAAGGTGTCCGCGGCGGGCTCGGCGCCGCGGGCCGCGTAGAAGTCCTTTAGTCGTTCCGAGAGGTGCTCGGCCGAAGGAACCGCTCCCTTGGGGAGAAGCAGGTAGCATTCGACGCGGTTGCAGGTGGAGAGGAACACGAGCTCCTCGGCGCCCAGCGCCGAGCGCAGGGCGCGTAGCTCTTCCGTGGCGTCCGGCGCGATGGCGAAGGTGCCCAGCCGGCCGAAGCCCACTCGCCGGTAGGACGTCGCCACCACCGCCAGTCGATCCGAGGTCGCCTGCACTGCAGCCGCCATGGCCTCCTCCTGCTCCCGAGGGAACGGTCTGCAAGTCCTCTGCCAGAGGCTAACTCGTTGTATGGCAGACAGTCTCTGCCACCGCAAGGCGAAGCGCAAGACGCACCTGGTCCGAGCCGCGCACTCCGTTCACGGTTTGCTTGCCGGGGCATGGACTCGGGACCGCTCCGCCCGTGCGCCCTGGCAAGAACCGAGCCCCAGACTGCGCCGGGGCGCGCGGTCTGGGGCTCGTGCCGATGCAGGGGGAGATGGGGTCTGGCGGACCGCCTTGCGCTGCCCGGCTCCCCTGGGGGGGGCGCCGGGACCGCCCGGCGGCGCCGGTTACTTCTTGGACTTGCCCTTGGCCTTGCCCTTGGTCGCGGTCGCTTTGGCGCTGCCGTTGGCCGGGGCCGAAGCCGCCGACGCGCCTGCGCCCACCAGGGACGGCGCCGCCGCGGGGGCCTCGGGGGCCTCTTCCTCGGGGGGGAAGAGGACCGCGAAGAGCGCCTGTTCGATCTCCGCGGCGATGTCCGGGTTCTGCTCGAGGAATTGCACGGCGTTGTCCCGTCCCTGGCCGATGCGCGTCTCGCCGAAGGAGAACCAGGAGCCGGCCTTTTGGACGATCTTGGCCTCGACGGCGCGGTCGAGGACGTCGCCGTGCCAGGAAATGCCCTTGTTGAAGAGGATGTCGAACTCGGCCACCCGAAACGGGGGCGCGACCTTGTTCTTGACCACCTTCACGCGAATGCGGCTGCCGATGGAGCCCTCGGCGTTCTTGATCTGGGCGATGCGCCGAATGTCGAGGCGCAGCGAGGAGTAGAACTTGAGGGCGCGGCCGCCGGTGGTCGTCTCGGGGGAGCCGAACATGACGCCGATCTTCATGCGGAGTTGGTTGATGAAGATCAGCGCCGTGCGGCTGCGGTTGACGATGCCCGTCAGCTTGCGCAAGGCCTGGGACATGAGCCGGGCCTGGAGGCCGACGTGGGAATCGCCCATGTTTCCTTCGAGTTCCGCGCGGGGGACCAGGGCGGCGACCGAGTCGACGACGATGACGTCGACGGCGTTGGACTGCACGAGGAGCTCGACGATCTCGAGGGCCTGCTCGCCCGAGTCGGGTTGCGAGACGAGGAGCGCGTCGAGGTCGACGCCAATGCGGCGCGCGTAGGCGGGGTCGAGGGCGTGCTCGGCGTCGATGAAGGCCACGGTGCCGCCTTGCCGTTGCGCGTTGGCGGCCACGGTGAGGGCGAGGGTCGTCTTGCCCGAGGACTCGGGGCCGAAGACCTCGGTGACCCGGCCGCGCGGAATCCCGCCCACTCCGATGGCCAGGTCGAGGGAGAGCGATCCGGTGGGGATGGCGGGGACCTGGACCTTGGCGTCTTGGCCGAGGCGCATGATCGCTCCGCGCCCGTGGTGCTTCGTGATGTGCTCGAGGGCGAGCTCGAGGTTCTTCTGACGCGCTTTGGCGTCCGGGTCTTCCGCCATTTGGGGCTTCTTGCGCTTGGCCACGGCAACTCTCCTTGCGCGCCCCCAGGGGCGCGCGACGTCGGTCTTCGTTCGGTTCCTGTTGGGGCTTCTCCCCAGGCCGAAGCACGGTAGCAAGGGGCTCCGACAGGGCCCGAGAGGAGATCGCAAGTCTTTCTTGAAAAGATGCTTGCGTTGTCCTTCCGGTTGCGGGCGAGTCCGAACGTCGCCCGAACGAGGTGTCCCGTGCGGCGCGGAGGGTATACTCCGCGCTTCGTGACGCCTTCGGCCCGCATCCTCTGCCTTGCGCTCTTCCTGACCGGTTGCGCGGGTCCCCCTCCCGCGGCCCCCGGACCGCCGTCGGGCGTCGCGCACTGGATGGCGGATCGGGGGACGGTGCGCGCCCTGCGCGACTTCCTCTACGCGGGCTACGCCCTGCGCCTGGCGAGGGAGCGGCCCGAGGAGTTCGCCGGCGAGGAGGGATCGCTGGCCGAGCGCCTCGGACGCGCCCGCGAAGGGCTGCGGGAGGCGCTGCGGGCCGCCGGCGCCAATCCGACCGCCCTCGGCGACGACGCGGCGCTCTTGCGCGAGGCGCACGCGGGCATTCGTCGCGGCGGGCGCTACGCCCTTTGCTTCGGCGCCGATGCGGACTCCTTCTCGGTGCTGCGGGTGGCTGCCCGCGACCTTCCCCGCGAGGTCCGCTTGTTCGGCACGGCCCATCGCTACCGGTTGACCGTCTTCGACGAGGTCTTGGCCCTCGATTACCCGGCCTACCGGGCCGAGCGCCTCGGCCTGCCGCCCACCCGCCAGGCGGCCACCTACGCGCGCAACGGCGAGGTACGGGTGGATCGCGCCGCGGCGCGCGAGGTCGGGGAGCGGCTCTTCTTGCCCCACCTCGCCGAACTCGAGCGCAGCGCCCGCCTCGCCCGTGACGACCGGGCCTTCCTCGCCCTCGCCGAGCGCCCCCTCGCCGAATTGCTGATGCTCACCAAGGCCGCCCTGCGTTGGCGATCCCTCGAGCCCCTCTGGGGGACGGTCTCCGCCCGCCCGCGCGCCGAGCAGCTCGCTCGCTTCGTCGACGACTACGCCCAGCGCGCCGAGCTTCGGGCGGTGGCCGAACAACGAGAAGCCGCCCGCATTTGTCCCGACCCCGAGGCCCCCCTCGACGCCGAGGCGCGCGCGCGACTGTTCCTCCTCGGCAGTCTCTCCGCCATGATCCACGGAGAGCCGCTTGGGGCCCTCGCGGACGTCGTGGCCCTCGCCGCCGTCGGCTTGCGCTCCGGAGCCCAGGCGCCCCACCTGCGGGCCGCCAAGCGACTCGTGGCCGAGCTCGCCGCCGCCGTCCGCCGCGGCGAGGGGAGTCCGCGCGCCGACGCCTTGGCCTTTGCCCGCCTCGCGCGCGCCGAGCCCGAGGCCCTGCGCGCGCTCGCCCGCGCCCTCTACCGCGCCCACGCCGAGGAGTAGCGGGCGCCGCTTGCGGTGCACCTGCGCCGAGGAGCAGCGCGCGTTCGCGGGGGTGTCCTCGGCGCGCGCGCTCAGCCGCCGTCGTCGAGGCGGACGGGATCGTTTGCGTTCGGCCCCACGTCGGGCTGGAAGTCCACCGAGTCGAGCCCCGCGGGGTCGCCGAGGCCGTAGGGGTCGTACCCGCCCAGCGCGGGGGCTTCGCCTTCGGGTCGCGGCGCCCCGGCGATGCCCGCGATGAGCGCGTCGTGGTCCCCCGAACGGAAGAGCGTGTACTCGTATTCCATGAGCTCTTCGAGGTCGGCCCGGCGCGCGTCGAGCAGGGCCCGGGCGGCGGGGTCGCGCACCCGCTCGGCCACGGCCGCGAGCAGGTCGATCTCGTCCTGGAAGGAGATCGTCCGGTTCGGGCTCGGGTGGAGCATGTCGTGCTCGGCGTCGCGGTTGCGGTCGTAGAGGTCGACCATCAGGTTGTGGCGCCGCCGCCCGTATTCTTCGAGCATGGCGTCGAGGCGCGAGTCGATGGTTTCGGGGGGGATCTCCCCGGCCGCGACCAGGGCGTCGAGTTCGCGCAGTTCGCGGTCGAGGCGCGCGTCTTCCTCGTGGATGGGTCCCATGAGGCGGTTGCGGTAGTTTCGGTAGACCAGGCCCACCTCGCGGACTCGCTCGGCGAGCGCTTCGGGGCTCAGGCGGGCGGCGTCCTCGAGAAGGGCGCGGCCCGCGCGGGTGACCTCGCCCAGGGCGGCTTCGCGCGTTGCGCTGCGCTTGACCGCGTCGGTGATCTCGTCTTCGAAGGCAACCAGCACGGGGATCGTCCCGTACTTCCCGGCGGTCCACAGGCCGCGGCCGGTCTCGGCGACCAGGCCGCGGGCCGCGCTGCCCAGGCGGCGCCCCGAGTAGAGCACGAAGGCGCCCGGCTCGCGCGCGGCGAGGCGCGCGCCGCGCCCGAGGTCGCGGCCGAAGTTCGCGAGGCGCCGCGGCACCCGGGTGACGAAGCGCCCCGGGTTGGCCGCGCGCCGGGCGAGCTCGATGCGGCGGGCGCGGTCGAGGGTCCGCGCGCGGCGGAGCGCGCTCGCGACCCTCGGGAAGCGGCCCGCGAGGTCGCCGCGGAATTCGCGCGCCTTGTCCACCACGGGCGCGGCGACCCGCGCCGTGCGGGCCACCGCCCGCGCCACGCGCGACTCGCTCGACGCCATGCGCGCCAGGGTTCCCGACTTGCCCAGCTTGTCGAGGCCTTTGGTGCCGGCCACCGCGAAGACGACTTCGGCGGTGAGGATGCCGGTCCACTCGGCGAACTTCTCGGGGTCGTTCACCGCGGCGTCCTTGTATTCGTCCCAGAGGGCGACCAGGCGCTCCTTGGTCTCGTCCCAGTTCTCGATGGCGTGTTTGATCCCGCGGTAGGTGTCGACGGGGTGGCGAACCATGGTCACCACGCCCTTGCCGGCGCCGTAGATCCCCTTCCCGAAACCGCGGGTGAAGGCCCAGGTCTGGCGGCCCAGGTAGGAGACTTCCTCGCGGATCGCCTCGGGGAGCAGGTTGTCGGCGACCCAGCCGCCGGCCGCGGTCACGCCGTCGTCGATGGCGCCTCCCACGGCGGTCACGGCGGTGTCGATGGCACCGCCGACCGTGTCCAGGGCGCCGAGGGCCCAGTCGGCCGCCGAATCCAGCCAGTCGGGCCAGAAGCCGAAGGGGTCGTTGAAGAGCACGGGGTCGCCGGCAGCGTAGGCGTAGAGGTTCGGTCCACCGCGCAGCCCCGCCGGGTCGGGCGTGGTGAAGCGACCCAACTCGGGGGCGTAGGTCCGCGCCCGGTAGTCGTAGAGGCCGGTCGCGGGGTCGAAGGCGCGTGAGGTGTAGCGGAAGGGGTTCCAGGCCACGGCGTCGCCTTCGGCGCGGCGCTGCTGGCCGTAGGCGTCGTAGGCGTAGCGGGCGGCCACCCGCCCGCCGCGGCCGGTCACGGCCGTCACGCTGCGCACGAGGTCGTAGTGGTAGAAGAAGCGTTCGTCTCCGTGGCGCGCGGAGAGGACGTCGTCGACCCCGGGGCCGTGCACGTAGCTGGTGAGGAGCGTGCCCTCGGCGTCGAGCTCGCCCACCACGTCGGCGAGGTCGGAGAGGTAGTGGACGCGTCCGGCCTCGTCCTCTCGCCAGAGGCGGGTGCCGTTGGGGGCGTAGCCGTAGCGGACGACCTTCCCGCCGGGGGCTTCGACGCGCACCAGGCGGTTGTCCGCATCGTATTGGTAGCGCGTCGTGCCCCCAGGGCCGCGCGCCTCGCGCAGCTCGCCGGCGGGTCCGTAGGCGTAGCGGATCTGGCCCCGCGCGACGACGCGGTTGCCCGCCCCGACCTCGGCCTTCTCGACGCTCCCGGCGCGCTCGGTGGCGATGCGGTTGCCGGCGGCGTCGTAGCGGTAGCGGGTCACCTCCTCGCCGCGGCGGACTTCGGTGAGTCGTCCGCGGGCGTCGTGGGCGTAGGTCGTGCGCGCGCCGCTGGCGTCCTCGCTCCAGGCGAGGCGGCCCATCGCGTCGTAGCCGTAGCGGAGGCGTTCGAGGAGTTCGTCGCCCTTGGTCGTCTCTACCCGCACCAGCCGGTTTCGCTTGTAGGCGAAGCGGGTGCTCACTCCGTTGGGGTAGTGGATGGCCGTGCGCCGCCCGTCCGCGGCGTATTCCAGGCGCAACTCGCCGCCCTCGGGCAGGCGCACGGCCGTCACGCGCCCCTGGACGTCGTAGGTGTAGCGCAGCGTGCCCCAGGGAAGGCGTAGGGCGGTGCGGTCGCCGCTGGGCGCGTAGTCGTATTCGACGCTCTTGCCCAGGGCGGGGTTGGTCAGGCGCGCGAGGCGCCCCTCCGGGTCGAAGGCCAGCTCCAGCGCGCCGTCGGGGCCGCTCATGCGGGTCAGGCGCCCGTGGCGGTCGTATTCGAAGCGCTCCTCGCCGCGGGGGGTGGTCCGGCCGACCAAGCGGCCGCGCGCGTCGTAGGCGTAGGTGATCTTGCGTCCGCCGAGCACTTCCTCGACGAGGCGACCGGCGTCGTCGTAGCGGAGGCGGCGCTCGCCCCAGGTCGGATCGCGGAGTTCGAGGCTCCGCTCGCCCCGGACGATGCGGGCGGTGTTGCCGGCGCCGTCGGTCACCGCGGTGAGGAGGCCGGAGGGGTCGTAGTCGAAGCGCAAGACCGGTCCGAGGGCGTCGCGCACCTCGGCCAGTTCGCCTTGCTCGGTCCAGCGGTAGCTCAACTCGCGGCCGAGCGGTCCGCGAAGCCCGAGCAGGCGGCCGCGCGCGTCGTAGACCTTCTCCACGGCGGGCCCGCGGCCGTCGGCGATGCGCCGCAGGCGCCCGTCGGGCGTCCACTCGACGCGGACCACCTGGCCCGTGGGCAGCTTCACGCCGAGCAGGCGCCCCTCGGCGTCGCGGACGAAGCGCGTGGTGCCGCGGCCGTCTTCGCTCACCGCCACCACGCGGCCCTGGTCGTCGCGCGCGTAGCGGGTGCGCGCGCCGCGCCGGTCGATGCGTTCGGCGAGGAGGCCGTCGCGGTCGTAGCGCCACCGGGTGCGCGCGCCGCTCGACGCGCGCGCCTCGATGAGCTTGCCGCGCAGGTCGTAGTCGAGGGCCAGCCAGCGCCCGTCGGGGAAGGTGATCCGCGTGGGGCGGTCCGTGACCTTGCTCTCGTATTCGTAGCGGGTCACCCCCTCGGGGGCGTGGCGCTCGATCAGGCGGCCTCGCTCGTCGAAGACCCGCCGCCAGGTGCGACCGTCGGGCGCCTCGAGGCGCACGGCGCGGCCGCGCTCGTCGAAGGCGACCGAGGTCTCGAGCCCGCGGGGATCGCGGGTCACCATTCGGCGCCCGTCGGCGGCGACGCGGACTTCCCAGGCGCGTTCGCCCTGAACGATGCGCGTGATCGAGCCCAAGGCCCCTTCGCCGGAAAGGTAGAGGAAGCGGCGCTCTCGCAAGGCCGGGCCGCCCAGGCGGATCACCCTCCCCAGGGCGTCGTAGCGCACCTCGGCCTTGCCGTCTGCCACGGAGTTCAAGCGGCCGGCGACGTCGTAGCCGTAGCGCTCGCGGCGGGCGGGCCGCCGGACCTCGGCGAGGTTGCCTTCGGCGTCGCGCAGGTAGCGCACCACGCGACCGTCGGGGGCCTCGACGGCGCGGAGGACGCCTGCGGCGTCGCGCCGGATGCGCAGGGTCCCCCAGGGCCCCTCCACCGCTCGAAGCAGATCGCGCTTGTCGTAGCGGTAGCGCAGGGTGTAGTTGGCGTCGGCGCGGCTGAGGAGCCAGCCGGCGCGGTCGAAGCGGTAGACGGCGTCGTCGCCGAGGCCGCGGAGGACGTAGCCGTCCTGCTTGACTTCGACGACGGCGCGGGGGCCGTGGGTGGCGACGAGGCGCCCGGAGGCCCCGCGCTCGAAGAACACCCGCGTTCCGTCCTGGTCGACGAAGGAGGCCCGGCGGCCGGAGGGGTGCACGTCGAGGTGGTGGTCGAGGACGGACACCCAGTCGTAGGAGAAGTTGAGGGCGTCGCCGGCGCCCGGACGGTAGTGGCGGCGCAAGGCGAAGGCTCGGTCGCCTTCGCCCACCACCAGGTCGGTGCGGGAGAGGCGCAGGCGGCCCGTGCGCGGGTCGACGTCGAGGGCGTCGAGGACGGTGAGGTCGAGGGGGGCCTCATTGGCCTCCCCGCGCGGGGCGGGCGGCTGCGCGGGTCCCGGCGGCAGGTCCTGGGCGAAGAGGGCCTGCGGCGGGACGAGGAAGCTCAGCGCGAGGAGGCCCGAGAGGGCGCGGGTGGCGGCGTTGCCCATGCGCGATGCTCCTTGGAGCGGGGGAGAGCGACCGAAAGCCGTCGACCTGGGCGACGCAGCAAGCGCTACGCCGATCCTTGGGGCCGATCTAAGTCCACGGAAACCGTCTTGTTGTAGCCAACACTTCCCCCCGATGCACGCCCTCCGACGCCTTTCGGGAAGACGCAACTGCGACGCACCCTGGCACGCCTCGGAGGGAGACGCCGAAGGCGGGAGGGAGACTCGCTCGGCTGCGTCGTGGCGGGGGCCCTGGGCGCCGCGCGCGCCCTGCGCCGTCAGGCCCGCTCCAGGAACTCCAAGGCGCGCCGGTAGGCTTCGGGGGTGTCGATGTTCGCGAGCACCTCCGAGCCGGCGGGGACGTGCACCAAGCGACCTTCCGCGTGGAGCGCACGGACCAGGGTGCGGGCGCTCTGGTTCGGCCCGAGGGCGGCGAGGCGGCGGACTGCGGCGGGGGCGAGGAGGAGCGGGTGTCCGCGACGTCCTCCGTGCGACGGCACGCAGCCGAGGGCCTCCGGAGCCGCCGCCGCGGCGGCGAGGAGGGTTCGCACGACCTCGGCTCCGGGCAGGGGGCAGTCCACGGGCCAGAGGAGGACGCCCTCCTCCGGCGGCACGGCCTCGAGCCCGCACCGAATGGAGACCGTGCGGCCGCGCGCCCATTCCTCGTTCACGACGACCCGCGCCGTGGGGTAGGGCGCGGCCGCGGCATGGACCGCGTCGGGGTGGGCTCCCGCGACCACCTGCGGTGGCGAGAGGGAGCAGGCCGCGCAGGTGCTCAGGATCCGGCCGAGGGCGGTCTCGGGGCCGAAGGGGAGGCTCGCCTTGGGACGGCCCATGCGAGACGAGGCGCCGGCCGCGAGGACCAAGGGGCGGACCGCGTAGGGCGGGCGGTCGAGGGTGCGGCCCCGCGGGTTCACGGGCGCGAAGTGACCTCGGCGCGCAGGGGGGCGTCGTCGACCCGGAGGAGGGCCTCGGGCCGGCCGGGGCCGACCGGCTCGCCGAACTGGAGGACCAGGCGCCCTTCGTAGTCGTCTCCGGCCTTCCAGCCGCTGAGGTCGAGGAGGAAGCCCGCGTTCCCGTAGGAGCCGGGCTCGTCCTCGGGTTCGTCGCGGAACCCTTGCTCGGCGAGGAACAGGGAGTGCTCCTTGCGCGCGAGCCGTTCGGGGAGCCAGAAGCGGGCCAGCACCGCGCCGCCGGGGAGGGAGTAGCACACCCAGCGCGGGAAGCTGCGGTTGACCGTGCGTCCTTCGCGGGGCCGTCCGTCGGCGGGCAGTCCGGTGAGGTTCCGGTCGGTGAGCAGGGCGAGCGGTCCGGCGGACTCGCGGAAGTCGAGCGAAAAGCGGAGCGTGCTTGGGCGCTTGCGCTCCAGGGTCACCGGGAGGCGCGCCGAGAACTCCAGCTCGAGCCGGTTGTGGTAGAGCACCAGGCGCGCGCGGGTCGTCTCGATCCAGTGTCCCCAGATCATGTAGGCCTGCAGGCGGAAGTCCGCAACCAGGCGCACGGGTCCGGCCAGGTAGCCGAGCAGGCGCGCGTAGACTTCCTCCAGCCGGCGGTCGAGGCGCAGGAACAAGTAGCTGCCCTGGAAGCTCAGCTTGGAGCGGTCGAGGACGTTGCGCCCGTAGTCGCCCGAGGCGGTCCGGAAGCGCAGGCTGCGCATGTCGAGCAGGTTGTTCCCCCACGGCGGACCGTCGACGCGGCACAGGGGGCCTCGCCAGCCGCGCAACTCGCGCTGGCGGACGGTGAGTTCGAGGTAGCGTCGCTCGGCGGGGGGAGGCGGGGAGAGGGCGAAGGCGAGCGCGTAGACCCAGCCGGCGGCCTCGGGGCGGCTCGGGTCGCTCACGCGCACCTCCTCGAGCTCGAGCTGTCCGAGGCGGATGGCTTCGAGGGGGACGCGGGCGCCCACGTCGGCGGCCATGAAGACCAATTCGTCGTTGGTGTCGAGGCGGCGTTCGTCGGTGTCCGAGCTGCGCTGGAGGCCGTGGTGGTAGGCGTAGGTCTCCTGGGGGGTGCGCTCGTCGACCTGGAAGGGGACGGGCCGCAGGCCCTGCTCCCCGTACGCGTAGAGACGCAGCGAGTCGATGGGGGCCCCGAGCAGGCGCTGCAAGCGGGCTCCGCGGACGACCACGGGGCTTTCGGCGCGGTCGAGGGTGGCCGGTTCGAGGGTCCGCAGCACTTCCTGGGCGCGGGCCGGACCGCCGGCGGCGAGAGCGAAGGCGAGGGCCGCCCCGAGCCGCTTCACCGAGGCTCTCGGAGGGGACGGCGCCGCAGTTCGGGTTTGTAGGAGACCAGGGTGCGAGGGGGGAGGGTTCCGCGCACCGAGGCGAGGGAGTAGACGACCGAGCCGCGGCCGATCACCGTTCCGGGCGCGGTGACCGCGTTGCAGCCGATCTGCACGTCGTCGCCCACCAGCGCGCCGAGTTTCTGCATGCCCGTGGCTACGCTGCGGCCGTCCGGCGCGCACACCCGCACTTCGCCGGGGAAGACGCGGAAGTTCGCCAGCTTGGTTCCGGCGCCCAGGTTGGCCCGGCGGCCGAGGATGCTGTCCCCCACGTAGGCGAAGTGCCCCGCGCTGGCCTGGTCGAGGAAGACGGCGTTCTTGACCTCGGTGGCGTGCCCGAGGATGGCGCCGGCTCCGGCGATGACGTTCTCGCGCAGGTAGGCGCCGTGGCGAACCACGGCGCCAGGTCCGATGATCGCGGGGCCGTTCACGTAGGCTCCGGCCTCGATGGTCGCGCCGGGCGCGAGCCACACCGCGCCCTTGACCACCGCCCCGTCCTCCACGGTGCCCTCCAGGGCGCGCCGCGCGTGGGACTCGAGGTAGCGAGCCAGCCGCTCGCCGAGGGCCTCCCAGGCGCTTTCGACGCCGGCGAACAAGTCCCGGTGGGCGAAGCCGTCGAGCTCGAAGAGCGCGTCGGGCGCGAAGGGGTTGCTCATGGGCGAGAGGTTACCCCGAAGGGGACGCCGCGGGGAGGGACAGCCCCGAGGGCGCGAGGGCCTGAGGCCACGGCGCACCGGGCGCGGTGGCCCTGCGCACCGGTTCAGCGGCGGCGGGGGTCGTAGTCGTAGGGGAGGTCGCGGATGAAGTTCTTCCAGCGCTCCTCGAGGGCGGCGAAGCCCTCCGGTCCGCCGCAGCGCTCGATGACGTCTTCGGGGGTCACGCGGCGGGTGCGGGAGAGCATGAACAGGTCGGCGAACCACTGCTGGGTCTTCTTGCGTACCGCCTTGCTCTCGCTGGAGTAGAGGATCATGTAGATCAGGCTCCAGGCGTGGGCGTAGTGGTAGGCGGTGAAGGACGGCTGGGGGGTTCGGATCAGCCGGTCGAGGGGGATCAGGGTTCCGGCCGCGAGCCCGCGTTTGAGGGAGGCGAGGCGATCGCGGGGGACGAGGCCCACGATGACCTCCTTGCCGTCGTAGACCGCGGATTCGAAGAGGACCGCGAGGCCCTCGAGGATCCAGATGGGGGCGTTGGAGAAGCCTCGCCCGCCGAGGACGAAGTCTTCGAACTGGTGGGTTCCTTCGTGGGCGAGGACCTCGCGCGTCGTGCCCGTGTTGCCGAAGGGGCCGTGGAAGGCGGTCACCCGGCGCAGGCCCGTCTGGTAGAAGCCGCCCGTGGTCGGCCCCACGCGTTCGTGCCGCTGGAATTCCGCACGGCTGCTGTAGATCCAAATGGTCCCCTTGGGGAGCTCGCCCTTGGGGAGGAAGTCGCGGAAGACCTTGAGGAAGCGTCGGTAGTAGCGGTCCATCATGCGGCCGTAACGCTCGGCATACTCCGGCTTGACGTTGGTCTTGATCTCGTAGTGCTTCGACTCGTAGACCGGCGCGTCCGCGAACTCGCACACCTTGGTGTTGTCTCGATACCAGGCCGTGTCCTCTCCGCTCGCGGGGGCCGCCTTGCGGGGGGCGCGGGGGGCGCCCGCCGGGGTGGGCCGCCGCGGCGCGGCCGGCCGGAGGGCACGGCCGGCGGAGCCCGAACTCGAGGCCGGCACCGGAGGCGCCGCGCTCGTCTTTTCTCGCTCGAGGCGGGCCTTTTCCTCGGGGGTGACCCAGCGTCCGTCGTGCCGGACGAGGCCCCGCGAGACCCGCTCGTAGTCCGCGGGGGTGTACCAGCGCCCTTGGTAGAGCTTGTGGCCCAGTGCGCGGTGGGCGCCTTCGTGGAAGGCGTCGAGCTTGACCGCCCGGCGGTGGCAGCGGCGGGCGTCGCGTTCGAGGCCCCGCTCGCTCGCCCAGCGGCCGAGCTCGAACCAAGCGTCCGCGTCGTCCGGGGTCTTTTCGCGCAGCTTCTTGAGGCGGCGGAGGAACTCGCTGCGGGGATCCTGTTCGCGAACGATCTCGACGATGTCGTCGCGGGAGACCGTCACGGGCCCCACGGCGGTCTCGATGACCACCTTGCGGCGGGTCTCCTTGATGATGGTGCCCCGGTGCTTGCCGCCGTCGACGAGGTGGATCACGTCGGCGCGGGCCGAGGCCAGGGCTCCCAACACCGCCGCGAGGATCAGCGCGTAGCGCAGTCGCATGGCACCCTCCGCGCGTCCCTGGGCCGCCCTTGCGCCGGGTTCGCGCCGGGGACAGGGTAGGGGAGCGCGGCGGAGCGCGCGTCACGGCAGTGTGAACCATGGCTGAGCTAAGCAGAACGAACGCAAGGCCTTAGTCTCTGGACGAGGGCACGTGGTGGCCCTAGTCCGGCTCTGGCGGCGGTGTTATGGTTCCCTCGTGACTCCTCCCGAGAGCAAGGCCGCCCGCGAGAAGGCGGCAGAGACCTCGACTCCGGAGCCCAACGAAGCCGACCCGGCGAGCGAGCCCAGCCCGCCCCTCGCGTCGGCGGTCGCCGGTGCGAACCCCGGGCCCGCCCCTCAGGCCGTGGACCCTGCCGCTCCGGCCTCCGCGGGGCCCTCTCCCGCGGGCTCGTCGAACGGGGCGGGGGCCGCCGCCCGCGGAGAGGCTGCTGCGGCGGCCGCGCCGGGCGCGGTCGCGGGCGGTTCCCCGGTCGCCGCCGCGCCACCGGCGGAGGCCTCCGCCTCGGCGTCGACCGCCGCCCCCCGAGCTCCCGCGGTTTCCGGGGCGGTGCATCGACCGGCGACGGCCACTCCGGTCCCGGCCCCCTCGCCGACGCCCCTCCCCGCCGGCGACACGCCCGCGCCGCCCGTGAGTCGCGGCGAAGTGCCCCTGCTCCCCGGCGAAGTGCCCGCCGCCGCGGCGCCGCAGCGCTACTTCGAAGACGCCACGGAGCTGATCCTGCGCACCCTCGACGAGGTGCTCAAGGTCGAGGGCGAAGAGGAGCCCTTGGTCATCGGGTGGGCCCACGACCGCATCGACCCCGACACCATGGGCGCCAACGGGATCATGGCGTTCATCCTGCAGGAGCTCTACCAGCGGCGCTACACCTGCTACTACTCCAAGCGGATGTCCTTCCTCATGAACCGCTCGCTGGCCACCAACTTCATGCCGTCCGGTGTGCTGCGGCGGGCGGAGGCCACCGAGGGCCTCTCGGAGATCGCCCACAAGGCCGACTTGATCATCGTTCTCGACGCGACCTCGCCCGAGATCATGACGGACTTCGCTTATCTGCTGAAGCGCTCCGAGAAGCTGCGCGAAAAGCGGATCCTGTTCGTCGATCACCACCGGCGCGGCCAGTCGGACCTCGAAGACCTGCCCAACTCCGTCGGCGTGCGCTACTCGGGCGGGCAGGCGACGTCCGCCATCATGCTGCACGTGATGCGCAACCTCGGTCTGGACCTGCGCACGGCGGGGGAGGAGGGCTTCCGCCTGGCGGTGGTGGCTCGCCTGGGCATCGAGACCGACCTCATTGGCGTCAACCCCGAGGGATACACCGACTCGACCATCGACGCCCTCCGCTACCTCGACGAGATCCTCGGGGAGCGGGGGCACAAGATCCTCGAGAAGCTGCGCGCGATTCGCCACCCGCTCTCCTGGTACCGGAAGCTGGGCGAAGCCCTGGCGCTGGTCGACCAGTACGACACGACCGTGGCGGTGGTCGGCCTGGGGGTCATCAACGACACCGGCATCGTGCCCTTCGTGGCCAACCGGCTGATGGAACTCGGCGCCTTCAAGACGTGCATCGTGTTCGCCATGGTCTACGAGACCATCGAGGGGCAGATCATTTCGGTGGACCTCGACGCCTCGGGGCGCAGCAGCCAGGACACCGAAGTCGTCCTCCCCGACCTGTTCCACGACGTGTTCTTCGTCACCGATCCTTCGGGGCGCAAGACCTCCAAGGGCGGTGGCCGGGCGAACATGCTCATGGGGGATTACTCGGGCGCCGGTGCCTCGGTGCCGCTCGACTACTGGCGGCACCTCGGGACCAAGTCGGCCGACGAGAAGGTCCACTTGCTGCACCGCCTCGCCTGGCCGGCCGAGTTCCTGCGCATTCGCCACCTGCTTACCTCGCGGATCCCCGCTCTGAAGCCCGAGGAGATCTGCTCCCTCGAGCCCACGCCCGCCCTCGAAGGCCTCTGAGCCTCGGGCGGTACCGGCGGTGGGGAAGCTCCCCTGGTATTCCTTTCTCTACCGCCTGTTCGGCGCGCAGGGGACCTTTTGGCTGTGGCTCCTGGCACCGCTCGCGCTCTGGTGGACCTGGGAGCCGGCGGCGATCCGCCTGAAGAACCGCAAGCCGCGCCCGGTGCCCATCGCCGCCGAGGGCGCCCCGGACGTGCGCTGGGTCCGGGTTCAGGGCCTGCGCCTCGAGGTGGACCGTCTCCTGTTGCTGGCGTCCGAGCCTCCGCGGCTGCCGCCGGTGGTTTTGCTCGTCGATCCGAGCGACCCCGCGGCCGCTTGGTGGCGCGAGACCTTGGCCCTCTGCCTCATCGCCCAGGGGAAGGCGGAGGGCCGGCAGGGCCGGACCGCCGACGGGACGCCGTCGCCGACCGAGGCGCGCCGGCGCCTCGTGCGCCGCTTCGCGCGCCTGCGCGGGGCTCCGGAGCGCTTTCTCCCCGTCCCAGAGCACGCCTTGCTCCTCCAGGAGCACGGCGCGGCGCCGATCGGCAGTTCTCCGCAGCCCGTCGACGGCGACCCCCAGGCTGCGGTCGAGGCGGAGACCCAGCGCCAGATCGAGCGGGTTCTGCGGCGCGTGCGCGAGGACACCGCAGTGACCGGCGTCTTGCACCCCACGCCGGAGACCCTGCGCCGCCGCCTCGAGGACGAACTCCCCCTGCGCGCGCCTGCGCGCCTCCTGCGCGCCGACCAGACCCCACGGGAGCTCGAGAGCATCATCTTCGCCGTGGCGGCCATCGTGCAGATCTTCCTCGCGGCCGGGCTCTACGGTGCGCGCCGCGCCGCGGACGGCTGAGGACCTCAGCGCGGCGGGGTGGCGCCGCTCTCCGCGGGGGACCCCGCCGCGGTCCGCGGGCGAAGCAGGGGGGCGAAGGTCGGCTGGAGGGCGCGTTCGAGGGCGCGCCAGGCTTCTTCCTCGCTGCCGGTGAAGCTGACGCGTACGATCCGGCGTCGGCTGTGGACCCAGGCGGTACGGCGCGCCCCGGAGGCTTGCAGGCAGGCCGGGGCCCCAGAGAAGGTCCCGTTGGCTCCTCCGAACTGGGTGAGGTCGTACCCCTGATCGGCCGTGGCGCTGACCGTGGCGCGGAATCCAGGGCCCTCCACCGAGGCGAAGCTGCCCCCGCTCAGGCGCACGGTCCAGTCGGAAGGAACCCCCTCGAGTTCGATGCCGCAGAGCAGGTGGGCGTAGCGCCCGTGCTCCGGATCGTGGATCCGCAGCGCGTCCGCCCGGCTGAGGTCGTAGCTGCGGCCTCCCCGCTCCCACAGGCGCCGGACGACGAAGCGCATGCGCCCGGAGGCGCGCCGCGACACCAACTCGGGAAAGCTGTTCGGCAGGTCGGGGTAGCCGAAGAACAGGTAGCGGGCCTGCGTGCCCACTTCGCCCGTGGTCGGGTCGGCGCCCATCCAGGCGCCGACCCACACCTCGGCCCAGTCGTGAGCGCCCCAGAGGGTGCCGATGTTCACGTAGCCGCTCACCCGGCGGGCGGGGATTCCCGCGGCACGGCAGAGAGCGACGAAGAGGACGCAGTGCTCGGAACAGTCCCCGAGCCCTTCGTCGAGGATCTCCAGCGCCGTCGTACTGGCCACGCGGGGGCTTTGCTTGACCAGGTGGCCGTGGACCCAGCGAGCGAGCAGGTAGGCGGCCCTGCGGGCGTCGGTTTCCTTGCCGATGATCTCGCGCGCCTTGGCTCGCAGGCGAGGATGGTCCACGGGCATGAGCGGAGTGGGCTCGAGGTCGCGCCGAAAACGCGGCTCGCGGACGGGGATGCGCGCGCGCGCGGTGGGGTCGTCGTAGCGGCGCAGCTCGATTTGGTAGACCCAGCCGTGCTCGTCGTCGCCGCGGCGGGCCGTGACGCGGCTCCAGGGCGAGTCGGGGAAATCCGGGAGCGGTCGCTCGGGGTCGGCTTGCAGGTGCAGGTCGAGGAGCACGCGTTCCGCGGAGAAGATGCGCTCCAGCGGAGGAAAGGAGGGGGTGGTGATGTCGAAGGCGGGAGGGCGCACCGGCAGGGCGCGGGCCGCTTCGGCCGACACCCGCCGGTAGAGAGCGTCGGAGGCGTGCAGGCGGACGAAGGCGCCCGTGGGGTCGAGCCAGAGCGTCGTTTCCTCGCCCGAGACGGCGTCCCGTTCGACGACCTTGAGGCAGTCCACCGGTCCGCCGGGACCGGTCACGGTCTCGCGCCCGAGGACGCGCACGGTCCGTTCTCGGGCGGTGCGCGCCCGCGCGTCGAGGACGCGGTAGCGAAGGGTCTGTCCCGCGGCGAGGAGGCCTTGGCGCGCTCGCTCGCACAAGAAGGCTTCCGCGTCGGTTGCTACGGGTCGCTCCAGCGGATGGGTGCGTCGCAAGGGGGGGTCGTCGCCCACCTGGATGACCTCGTCGTAGCCCGAGCCGGTCCAGGTGAGTTCGTCGCGGGTTACCCGGTCGCCTTCGCTGGTCGCGGTCCGCATCCACCAGAGGGTCCCGTCCAAAGCGCGCTCGAGCTCGATTTCCACGGTGGTTTCGAAGACGTCGAGGGCGCCGCCCATGTTGCGCGAGGTACGCCGCACGATGGTGGTCTCGTCGCGGATGGTCGAGCGCCCCCTCCACGTCGAAGGCGCCCAGACCACGCGCGCGTAGCCCACCTTCTTCCCGTGGCGGAGGACTTCGTACCAGCGCTCGGCGGCCTTGGGGGGAGAGTCTTGGGCCGAGAGCGGGCCGATGCCGAGGCAGAGGAGCGCGAGGGGCCAGACGGGCGCGAGGGTCCTCATCGCGGGCGCCGCCCGCTGCCGGCGGCCCAGTTCTTGATGCGCGAGACCACCGTATCGAGGTGCTTGCGGGCCTCGCGACGTCGCGGGTCCTTCCGAGGCAACCAGAGGGTGAGCAGCTTGAAGGTGTCGCGCAACTCGAGGAAGCTTTCTCGCTCGTCCCGCAGGAGGCGAGCCTTGGAGTGTTCCAGCAGGTGCTGCTCCTTCTCGCGCCGAGCAACGGACCTGCGGATGCGTTCGAGGTCGCGCTCTCGGTGGTTGGGGTCTTCTCGCACCTCGCGGAACCACTTGAGCGCCTCCGCGTGGTCTCCTCGCCCCAGCGCCTCCAGGCCGCTCTGCAACTTCTGATCCAGGGCCGTCTTTTGGGCTGCGTCGATGTGGCGGAGCAGGTCGCGCGAGCGCACGTAGAAGCGGTTCTTGCGGTTGGGCTCCAGGCGGAGCACCCTCTGGAAGCGGCGGCGGGCGAGTTTGTGGTCGCCCTTGCGGAAGGCCAGCATCCCGCCCTTGTATTCGCGCACCACGCGCTGCCAGGCAACCTGGCGGTCTTCGATGCTTTCCTTCGCCTTGGGCCCCAGGGAGGCGTATTGCCGCGCCGCCTCGAGGAGGCGGAAGGCCTCCGCCGCGTCGCCGATGTCGTAGGCGCGCTGAGCCTTGCGCACCTTGAGGTCGGCTTCGATCCAGTCGATGTAGGCCTGGGCGTCGGGGTAGACGCGGGAGCGGCGGTCGATTTGCTCGAACATCCGCCGGGCGTCGGAATACTTGGCGACGATCCGCTGATCGATCAAGCGGGCCGCGCGCACGTAGAGGACCTCGTCGCGGCGGTTGGTCTCGCAGCGCTCGGCGAGACGGCGGAGGGCCTGCTTCTCCTCCAGGGTCTCGGCGAAGGGACGCACGCGCTCGAGGAAGTCCAGGGTCCCCACCCAATTCGGGTTCGACGCGCGCATGCGCCGCTCGACCTCTCGGATCGACGCGTCGAGGATGCCGCGACGGAGTTGCGCGAGCTCTCGGTCGGCGATCTCGGCGAAGCGGCTTTCCCGGTCGATGGACTGGAAGGCCTGCAGCGCCCCCGAGGCGCTGCGTAGAGCCGCGGCCACGTCGTTGTGCCGGGCGTGTTCCTTGGCCTCCTCGGAGAGCGTGCGCGCGCGCTCGAGCAGGTCGCGGGCACGCAGGTTCCCGTCGACGAACTCGGTCTGAGCGGCGAGCCAGGCCCGCAGCTCGTCGGGCAGGCCCTTGAGGCGGGGGGTCACGGCGAGGAGTTCGGCGGCGCGCTTCCAGCGGAAGCGCTCGGGGTCGCCGGCGATGGCACCCCACAGGTCGGCGATGCGCTCGAGGGTGTTCGGGACGCGCTCTTGGTGCTGGGGGACCTGCACCTTGGCCTTGCGAAACAGGTCGCGGGCCTGCTTGTAGTCTCCGGAGATCAACAGCTTGCTGCCCGTTTGCAGCCAGTTTCCGCCGACGCTGATCTCGCCGGGGTCGCGGAAGTGCGGCCCGCCGCGACTGGGGAGAACCAAGACGAGCAGCAGGAGGGCGGTAACGAGCGCGGCCGCGGCCATGCGGATCTTGGGGTCGCTCTTGAGGGCGCCCACAGGGTCTTCCCGCAGCCGGGCGAAGGCGGCGGCGTAGGCCTGCGCCAGCCCCGGAGTCTCCACTTCGAAGCGCAGGCGGAGGGTGCCGATCTGGACTTCGTCGCCGGGGGAGAGCTTGTGCACGTCGATCCGCTCGCCGGCGATGAACACGCCGTTGCGGGCCCCGAGGTCCTTGAGGTACCACTCGCCCTCTTCGCGGACCAGCTCGGCGTGGTAGCGGGAGACGCCTTCGCCGGCGAGGACGATGTGGTTCCCGGGCTTGCTCCCCAGCGTGAGGACGTCTCCCTGGAGTTCCCAGACTTGCTCGGGTCCTCCGTCGACCAGCCGCAAGCGAGCGCGTGGCTCCGCGGAGCTCGGCTCGGCTTCGCTCGTTTCCGCCGCCTCCCCAGCGTACGCCTGGCCTTCCACCGAAGGGGGTAGTTCGGGAAGGACGTCGAGCATGGAGGGGCGTGCGTCCGCGCTGGCGACGGCGCGTGCGGCCAGGAGCCCCTGGCCGGCGGTGCGCGCGGAGCGGGAGCGGCGCCCGGGGGGCTCTTCGGGAAGGACCTCGAAGTCTTCGGCCCGGGACCCGCCGCCGACGCCTTCCACGGTGAAGCGGACCTTGCCGCAGAGGATGACGTCGCCGCTGCGCAGCTCGACGCCCGCGTCCTCGTCCACGGGCTCGCCGTTGAGGAAGGTGCCGTTGCGCGAGCCCGCGTCGAAGAGGAGCAGGCGGCCGCCGCGGCGGAGCAGGCGCGCGTGCCGCTTGCTCAGGCTGGGATCGGGGAAGAACACCTCGCAGTAGTCCTTGCGCCCGATGTAGGTTTCGCCCTCGTCGATGGGGAAGGCGATGCGCTCGCGCCCGCGCTTGGCGATCAAGCGCACGGGGAGGGTGCCTCCTCGCCGTCGCGGCCCGGTCCTCGAGCGAGGCGAGCCGCGCGAGTCCCCGTCGGCTCAGCGGGCAGGGTCGTGCTCGCAGTACTCGTTGCCATCGGCGTTGACGGGCTCCTCGTAGAGCTTGCTGAGAATTAGGCGGAAGCGCTTGTAGCGCGCATCGCAGGAGTGGCTGATGCCGCGCAAGAGGCGGCGGAGTTGGTCGACGCGGTCGCGGCGGGGCTCGTTCTTGCGCACGAGGTCGCGGTAAATCGCCAGCTCGCGCTGAACGAAGGCGTCGTATTCCTCGCGTGCGCGCTGTTCGGCCTCCTCGATGGCCCGCAGTTCCTTCTCGGGGAGGGCGAGGCCCTTCGAGCGCAGCGCCTCGGCGGCGTCGACCGCGCGGGCGTATTCTTGCCAGGAGAGGCGGTAGTAGCTCTCCTTGCCCACGAAGTCTCGCCGCTCCCGGTAGGTGTCCCCGGTCGCTTTGGCGGTGGCCAGGATCTCGCGGAGCTTCTTCGGGTGCAGCTTGCGGAATTCCGCGCGTCGCTTGTCCCGGGCGAGGTCGTGGGGGTCGTCGCCCTCGACGATGATGCGGAATACCTTGACCCTGCGGCTGCGGTCGAAGCGAAGCTGGAAGTAGGCCTCGCCCTCTTGCAGACCGTGGATGAGGAAGATGGCGCGGCCTTCCACGTGGGGTACGACCCACTCCACCCGCGCGACGGCGCCGTCCTCGATGACGTAGGGCTCGCCCCGAGCGTCGGGCATGTAGCGACCCGCGGGCGGGTCCACCGGGGCCCAGGGCTCGTCGAAGCGGACCGTCTGACCGACGGCGACGCGGATCGGTTCGGGAGCGTCGACCTTCTTCCACTCGCCGGGCTTGGTCGCCTGCAAATAAATTCCGACCGCGATGGCGATGCCCAAGAGCCCCACGATCGAGAGGACCCGCATGGCCTTCTCCCGTTCGGGATCCGCTTGCTTGGTCTTCTTCTGGGTGGCCTCGACCTCCGCAAAGGGATCGTAGTCGGGGTCGTCGAGGTCGCGCGCGACTTCGGCCGCGCCGAGTTCGGCCGTCTGCTCGCTGCTGGATTCGTCCGGTCCGCGGCGCGAGGCCCGCGCCAGGTTGGAGGCGTCGACTTCGGCGGTCCCCTCGGCGTCGTCGTCGAGCTCGGCGTCCTCGCCGAAGCGGATCCCGGAGCCGCGCGAGCGCGTCGCGAGGGGAGGCTGCGGAGGACGGGACGCCGTGCCCCGCCGGGGCGCGGCGTCGTCGTCGCGCCAGGAATCGCCGGCGGCGTCGTCGTCGCGCCAGGAGGCGCCGGCGGCGTCGTCGTCGCGCCAGGAATCGCCGGCGGCGTCGTCGTCGCGCCAGGAGGCGCGGGGCGAGGCAGGGCGGCGACGGGCCCCTGCGGGGGCAGGG
>RFHU01000064.1 GCA_003695705.1 Planctomycetota bacterium | reverse complement strand
GCAGGGGCAGCTCTACCACCCGCTCGCCCACCTCGTCACCTTGCTGCCGGGCTACTGGGAGGGGCACGCCCTCGACTGGAACACGGCCGCGCGCCTGCTTGCCCTCGGGTCGACGCACTGGGTCCTGTTCCGCTTTCTCCGGCGGCTGCGCTTCGGTACGGGGCCGGCCTTCCTCCTCTCGGTTTCGACGGTCTACAACCTGCGCGCCCTGGACATGTTCCGCTACGGCGCCGCCTTCGAGGCCTGGACCGGGCATCTCCTCCTCTGCTGTGCGCTGGGCTTCCTGTGCCTGGGGGCCTCGCGCCCGCGCGGTCCCCTGTGGGTGGTGGCCGCCAGCTACTGGCTCGCCGTCAGCGGCCAGCCGCAGATGGCCTACTACGGCTTCCTCGGCGCGGCCGCCTTCGCCCTCCTCTGTCCCTTCTGGCTCGCCGCCCTCGGCGTGCACCCAGAGCCCTCCTGGCCCAGCCTCCGCCGCTACTGGCTGGAGGCCTGCGCCTGGACCCTCGCCGGCGTCCTCCTCGCCGCCCCCTTCTGGCTCCCCTTCGCCGTCGAATTCCTCCCCCGCAACGCCGGGCGCGTGGCCCAGAGCTACGAGTGGTCCTTGGGCTGGGTGGAGAGCCCCTCGCGGGTCGGCGAGCTGTGGAGGAATCGTCCGCTGCGGGTGTTCGACTCTCTGGTGCGCCCCCTGCGTGCGGAGGTGTCCGGGAACTTCGGGGGCTCCCCCTTGTTCCTGTTTGCGGTCAGCCTGCCGGCCGCGCGCTTCGTCGTCCGCCGAATCCCGCGCGTGCTGTGGGTTGCTTGGGCCATGGCCGGGGTGGTGCTCCTCTTTGCCATGGGGGGGGCCACCCCGGTCTACCGCTGGGCTTGGGAGACGATCCCCTTCCTGAAGAACACCCGGGGTCCCGGTCGTGCGACCCTTGTTTTGCCCGTCCTCTTCCTCACGATCGGGGGCTGGCTGCTCCGGCCCAATTCCGCGCGCTCCGCTCTCCGCCACCCCGGGGGGTGCGCGGTCGCCTGCGCGCTCGGCCTCTTGCTCGTCCGCGGTCTGCTCCCCTCCAGCCCGCCGGATCCGTTCTCTCCCCTGGCGATCCGGCGACCCCCCGTCGGGGTCGAGCCGCTCCTCCTCGTCCTGGCCGTAGGGGGTCTCCTCGCGCTCTTGGTCTACTTGCGGCGCAGGAGCAGAACCGCGCTCGCGGGTACCTGCGCGGCCTTCCTGGTCTACTTGGGCTTGCTGCTGGCGTACGGTACGTGGATCGTGCCCCGCGCTCCTTCGCGCACTTGGGCGCAGCTCGCGGCGGCGCACGCCCGGGACCCTCGCGCCTTCGTCACCGCGGGCTACGGGCTCTACACCCACGAGGCGAAGGAGCAGTACGAGCGCGCGTTCCTCGAGCCTTACCTGGCCCGGGTGGTGACCCGCGGCGTTGCCGTCGCCTCGCCGGCCGAGGCCTTCGCGAAGATGCACAAGGAGCTCCGCCCCGACCTCGCCTACGTCACCTCCTCCGAGCCGCTTCCCGCCCCGCGGCCCGGCCCGCGCCGGGCCGCCCCGCCGGAGGTCCGTACCGCCTTCGCCACCGTCAACCGGCTCGTCTTCGCCGTGCGCAGCCCCGTGCCCGGGTACTTGCTCACGGGGCTTCTCGCCTTCCCGAACTGGGAGGCGCGGGTCGACGGACGTCTTGCGCGGACGGTGAAGGCGAACGGACACCAACTGGCCGTCCCCGTCCCGGCCGGGGAGAGCAGGGTCGAGCTCTCCTACCGCAGCCCCGCCTCGCTCGCGGGGGTCTTGCTGGGCGTCGCCGTGTTCCTCGGCCTTGGCGTCTACGCCTGTGCCTCGCTCCGTCGGGTTGGGCGCTGGCCTTGGCTCCTCTTCTGCGCGCTCCTCGGGGCGGCGTGCGTGCCCGTCGTCGTCCGCCTGCAGACCGGGCGAGACCTCGGGTCGCGGGTCGAATGGACGCCCGCCCGGGGGCCTCTGGCCAGCCTGGCCTACGGGAAGCGCCTTCGGGCCAGCAGTGTGCTCCCCGCCGAACAGACCCACTTGGTGTGCCCTTCGTTGGCCGTGGATGGCGCCGTCGGCTTCTTCGGGGCCACGACGGGCGCCGAGCCCGCCCCCTACTTCGAGCTCGACCTCGGCGCGCCGAAGGCAGTGCGGCGGGTCCGTGGCCACGAGGCCCTGGCGAATCCCTTCCTCGAGGTGCGGATCTTTGCCCCCTTGGAGTCCTCGGGCGGAGAGGCGAGAGGGCTTCCCCTCTTGAATCGCCGTCCGCTTCGCCTCAGCGGTTCGCTGGACGGTCGCCGCTACTTCGAGCTGGGGACGATCTCGCAGGTGCCCCGTCCAGAGGGCTGGGAGCTGCGCCTCCCGCGCCCGGTGCGCCTCCGCTACCTGCGCGTCGTCGCGGGCGCTCCCTGCCGCCTCGCCTTCCGCGAGCTCCAGGTCTTCTCCGACTGACCGCGGCCCGCGCGGTCGGCCGGCCGCGCGGGGGAATCACCCGAAGAGGAGCCCCTTGATGAGCTCGTTCAGTCCGGGGACGTAGGCCTGCACGCAGAGGAAGACGCCCACCAGAACGATGGCCACGCAGCTGAGGAGGGGCAGGGTCGAGAGGAACTGGCGCAGCCGGGGCCCGGGTTCGCGCGGGAGGAAGGCCCGCTTGCCGAGCACCATGGCGCTCGCGATGGCGATGAGCACCGAGGCAAGGCCCACGCTGAAGGCGTTTAGGTAGACGAAGCACTTGAGCGTGTTCTGCCCCTCGAAGGCGACGGAGAGGATG
>RFHU01000063.1 GCA_003695705.1 Planctomycetota bacterium | reverse complement strand
CGTCGGGGTCGGGGCGGGGCGGCGGCAGGCTGCTGGGGGGGAGCTCCTCGAGCAAGGCGCGGGCTCGTTGGGCGGCTCGCGTGCGTGGGTATTCGCGACCGATCGCCTCTAGGTAGATCCGTGCCGAGTAGATCCGGTCGCGGCGCAGGTAGAAACGCGCCACCTCCAGCCAGTGCCCGGCGAGGTCTTCTTCGATGGCCGCAATGCGTTGGCTGGCCTCCTGGATGTAGTCGCCGTTGGGGTGCTTGCGGGCGTAGGAGCGCAGGCGTTCGAGGGCGGCGAGCAGCGGTCGCTTGTCGTATTCGGGCCCCTCGGAGCGTGCGAGCATGGTGACCCCGATGCGGAACTCGGCCGTTTCGAGCCACTCGGAGTCCGGGTAGTCGTCGATCAGCTTTTGCCACACTTCGATGGCTTCGTCGCCTTCGCCGAGCTCCACGAGGGCGAGGGCCTTGTGGTGGAGGGCGTCGTCGGCGAGCGGATGGCGCTCGCGGGCCTTTTGGAAGGCCGTCAACAGCTCCACGCCGAAGGACCGGTCGGTGAGCTCCGCTCCCAGGAGCCAAGAGGGCTTCGTGGCCCGCCCTTCGGCGAACAGTCGCGAGATGGTGAACACCCGCTCGACGACTCCCGCGAAGCGTGGGGTCGTGGGATACCGCTGCAGGAGCTCGCTGTAGAGGCGGTAGGCTGCGTAGTAGTCGCCGCGGGCGAAGGCGCACTCCGCGGCGGCGAAGGCGAACTCGGCGCGATGCTCGGGGCTGGGATCGCTGCGGGACAGGGAGGCGTAGAGTTCGCCGGCCTCGGCGTAGCGCCGGGCTGCGAGCAACTCCGCAGCCTGCTCGCTCAGGGGGGTGGACCCGCTGATCACGGGCGCTACGACGACCGCAGGCGGTGCCGCGCGGGGGGGCGCCGCGCCGCAGCCGATCGCTCCGGCCGCGGAGAGGAGCATGAGGAGCGCGAGGAAGGGCCCGCGCCCCCTCGGGAGCCGCTGCGGCGGGGAAGGGGGGCGGAGCACGGGGACGGGGTCAAGCCCTTCGTAGGCGCGGGGGAGCGTGCAGCGGGCAGCGAGGCGGACGTCAGGCATGCGCGCCTCGCGGGCTGCGGCGTGGCCGGTGCCGGACCGGACGCTGCGCTCCCAGGTAGCGGGAGAGCCGCAGCGATTTGCCGAGGTGGTGCCGGACGAAGGCGTCGAGCAGCGCGCGCAGGTCGCGCTGCACACCGTCGCGGAGGGCGACCGCGGTCCCTTGCTGGAGCGCGGCGAGGCTCTTGAGGGTCCCCGCCGAGACCGGGCGCGCCGCGGGATCGCCCTGGGCGTGGCGGTCGCAGAGCAGGCCACCCGCCGCGGCGGAGAAGACGACGCCGGAGACGTTCGCAGCGCCTGCGGTGCAGCGGGCGCAGCCTTCCAGCAAGGGCGAGAGCCCGGCGGCCGCGAGCAGGCCGAGTTCCGCGGCGACCAGGGCGGCGTCCAGGGCGCTGGTCGGCCCGCTGGCGAGGTCGTGCAGCCCACGGGCCAAGGCGTCGAAGGCTTCCGGAGCGGGGTCTTCGCGTTCGGAGAGTTCGAGGGCGAGTTCGGCCAGGTAGAGGCCTCGGTGCACGCGGGCCAGATCGCTGCGGAGTCCCGAATGCCGGTCGATGGGGTCGAACTCCTTGGCGATTTCCAGGGCGTCGCTGGCCTTCTTCTTGCGGTAGAAGACGAGTTCGCCGCGGACGAGGGGTTCGAGGGCGCCTTCGAAGGGGCTGCGGGGTCGGCGCGCGCCCTTGGCAATGACGTGGAGCCGTCCGTGTTCGCGGGTGAGGCTCCAAGCGACGAGCGAGGTCTCCGAGTAGTCGATGACCCGGAGGACGATGGCCTCGGTCTTCAGGATCGGCACGCGCGGTCTCCGGCCGGCGACTCTACCACGGCGGCCCGCAGCGCTCGGAGTTGACCACTCGTCTGCGGACGGCTATTCGGAGAGGAGGCAGGGGCTGGCCTCCGAGCGAGGCGGCGGTCCCGGGGAGGGAGTCCGTGCGACGAAGACCCGCGCGTTCGCGCCGTGAGGAACTCGCGTCGTGCGCAGTCGGCATGCTCTTGGGCTGCGTCGTCGCGGTCCTCTCGTGCGGGTGCGGGGCGGCCCCCGCGCGGGACGCGCCGCGCAAGCGCGCGCGGCGTGCGGCGCCTCCCAAGGCTCCGCCGGAGGCGCCCGCCAAACGGGCCGAGGAGGTGTGCTTTTCGGTGGACGACGCCCCCTTGCGCGGCGAGGTGCTGCCGATTTTCGCCCGCCAGGCGGGCGTCTCCATTCGCTGGGACGGACCGGAGAAGCGAGTGCGCCTGCGGCTGGTGCGCCCGGTGCACTGGACCGTCGCCCTCGACCTGATCTGCCGCAGCGCGGGGGTCCATCTCGCGCGCGACTACCGGGGGAAGTTCGTCCTCAAGTCCGGCTACGGGGGAAGTCTGGGCAGCGACGAGGACGTGGCCGCTCTGCTCGAGGCCCAGCGGCAGGGAGGTAGGCGGTCCTCTGCGCGGCGGCGCTCGGGGGCGGGGAGCGTGGCGCCCGACCCGGGCGGCGGCTACCGGGAGACCACGCGGAACGCCCGAGGGTCGCGCAGCTACGAGGGCTACAACTCCGGGAACCGGCCCACGGAGCTCTTCGATCGCATTCGTTGAGGGCACTGGGCCCGGTTCGGGGTCCGTCCTCGGAGGATGCGCCTTCGTCCAGCCCCCGTCGTCGCGGAGTCCGCGCGCGGGTCCCGGTCCGAGATCGGGCGACGGCCACGGGGAGCGGAGCCTCGCGGCGGCGCCACCCGAGCCCGGAGTGCGCCGTCGAGGGGCGCGTCTCGATAGGCTGGTAGAATCCGGCCTTCGCAAGGAGGGGACTCATGGACCCCGAACAGTACTTCACGAACTTGGTCTTGGCGGCGATGGTCGACGGAGAACTCGACGAGAGCGAAGTAGCCCTTCTCGAGCGGCACGCGGAGAACCTGCGCCTTGGCCAGGAGAAGGCGCAGGAAATCCTCGAGCGCGTCCACTCGGGCGAGCTGAGCGAGTTCGTCAAGCCGCGCAGCCCCGAGGCGCGCAAGGCGGCCTTCCGCGCGGTCGTCCGCATTCTGCGGGCCGACCGCAAGATCACCCGCCGCGAGCAGGCCATGATCCACGTCTTGGCCGATAAGATGGAGATTCCCGCGGACATGGTCGACGCGGCGCTCTCGGAGCGTTGGGAGGGGTAGGGCCATCGACGCGCGGGTGAGTCGGCGCCAGGAGCTCGAGTCTCTCCTCGAACAGCGGATCGTGCTGCTCGACGGCGCCATGGGTACGCAGATCCAGCGGCACGGGCTCGGCGAGGAGGACTTCCGCGGCGAGCGGTGGCGTGACCATCCCGCTCCGCTCCTGAACCTCAACGACCTACTCGTGATCAGCCGGCCCGAGCTCGTCGCCGAGATCCACCGCGCCTACCTCGAGGCCGGGGCCGACATCATCGAGACCAACTCCTTCAACGCGAACGCCCTCAGCCTGGCGGACTACGGGCTCGAGCACGAGGTCTACGAGCTGAACCTCGCCGCGGCCCGGGTCGCGCGAGAGGCCGCGGACTCCTTCGCGGCGGAGTCGCAGGGACCGTGCTTCGTCGCCGGTGCGCTGGGCCCGACCAACCGCATGGCGTCGATGTCGCAGGACGTCAGCGACCCCGCCGCACGGGCGACGACCTTCGACGCCCTGCGGGCAACCTACTACGAGCAGGCCCGCGGCCTGATCGATGGCGGCGCCGACGTGCTCCTCTGCGAGACCAGCTTCGACACCCTCAACCTCAAGGCGGCCTTGTTCGCTTGCGAGGAGGCGCGAGCGGCCAGCGGACGGGACGTGGGGCTCCTGGCCTCGGTGACCTTTACCCAGGAGGGCTCTCAGCGGACCCTTTCGGGGCAAACCATCGAGGCCTTTTGGCGGAGCATCGAGCACGTCGACCTGCTGGGGGTGTTGATCAATTGCGCGCTCGGTCCTCGGGAAATGCGGCCGCACGTGCAGGAGCTCTCCCGCATCGCCTCCATCCCCTTCGGCTGCTACCCGAACGCAGGCTTGCCCAACGCCTTCGGCGAGTTCGACGCCACCCCGGACGACATGGCGAGCACACTGCGGGAGTTCGCGCGCGAGGGCTGGCTGAACTTCGCCGGCGGCTGTTGCGGCACTACCCCCGAGCACATCGCGGCCATCGCCGAGGCGGTGCGGGGGATCCCGCCGCGTCGGGCGCCTGAGCGCGAACCGCTCAGCGTCTACAGCGGGCTCGACGTCTACACCATTCGTCCCGATTCGAATTTCACCTTGATCGGCGAGCGCACGAACGTGAGCGGTTCGCGGCGCTTCCTGCGCCTGGTCAAGCAAGGGAAGTTCGAGGAGGCCGTCGAGGTGGCGCGGCAGCAGGTCACGGGGGGCGCGAACATCATCGACGTTTGCGTGGACGAGGGGCTCATCGACGGCCCCGCGACGATGACCCGCTTCCTCAACCAACTCGCCGCGGAGCCCGACGTGGCTCGCGTGCCGGTGATGGTGGACTCGTCCGACTTCGCCGTCATCGAGGCGGGCCTGAAGTGTCTCCAAGGAAAGGGCATCGTCAATTCCCTCAGCCTGAAGGAGGGGGAGGAGAGCTTCCTCGAGCAGGCGCGGCGCGTGCGGCGCTACGGGGCAGCGGTGCTGGTGATGGGCTTCGACGAAGAAGGGCAGGCCTACGCCCTCGACCACCGGGTGCGCATCGGGGAGCGAGCCTACCGCCTCCTGACCGAGGAGGTCGGTTTCCCGCCCGAGGACATCATCTACGATCCGAACGTCTTCCCGGTGGCCACGGGGATCGAGGAGCATCGTCGCAACGGAGTCGATTTCATCGAGGCCGTCCGCCAGGTCAAGGCCCGCCTCCCGGGGATCAAGACCAGCGGCGGCATCAGCAACGTGAGCTTCTCCTTCCGCGGGAACGACGTCATCCGCGAGGCCATGCACGCGGTCTTCCTCTACCACGCCATCGCGGCAGGCCTCGACATGGGGATCGTCAACGCCGGGCAGTTGGCCGTCTACGACGAGATCGATCCCGAACTGCGCGAGGCGGTGGAGGACGTCATCCTCGACCGACGCCCCGACGCCACCGAGCGGTTGACCGGCTTCGCCGAGCGACTTGGCGCCCGCCGAGGACGCCGCGCAGAAGACCTCGCCTGGCGCCAAGAGCCTCTCGCCAAGCGCTTCGAGCACGCCCTCCTCCACGGAATCACCAAGTTCATCGAGGAGGACGTCGCGGAGGCCCTGGCCGCCTACCCCAGTCCCTTGGCGATCATCGAGGGTCCGCTGATGGACGGGATGTCGATCGTGGGCGATCTGTTCGGGGCGGGGAAGATGTTCCTTCCGCAGGTGGTGAAGAGCGCGCGGGTCATGCAGAAGGCCGTGGCGCTGCTCGAACCCCACATGGAAGGGTCCGCCGAGGGAGGCCGCGGCAAGGTGGTCCTGGCCACGGTCAAGGGCGACGTCCACGACATCGGCAAGAACATCGTCGGTGTCGTGCTCGGCTGCAACGGCTTCGACGTGGTCGACCTCGGCGTCATGGTCCCTTGCGAGCAGATCCTCGATGCCTGCGTGCGTGAGGGCGCCGACATGGTTGGCCTGAGCGGGCTCATCACCCCTTCCCTCAACGAGATGGTCGCCGTGGCCGAGGAAATGGACCGCCGGGGCCTGCGCTGCCCTCTCCTCATCGGCGGCGCGACCACCAGCAAGAAGCACACCGCCGTGCGCATTGCGCCTCGCTACTCCGGGCCGGTCGTGCACGTCCTCGACGCCTCGCGCTCGGTCGAGGTGGTCAGCGAACTCTGCGACCCTGCGCGCCGCGACTTCTTCTGCGAGCGGAACGCGCGCGAGCAGGCGGCCGACCGGGAGGCCTTCGCGGGCGGTCCGGCCCGGCGGCCGCTGCTCGATCTCGCGGTGGCCCGCGCGCGGCGGCATCGTCCTTCGCCCCCGCGCGGACCGGCACCGGAGCGCTTCGGCGTAGAGGAAGCTGCTCCCGCCCTCGAAGAGTTGGTCGCCTACATCGATTGGACGCCCTTCTTCGCGACTTGGGAGTTGCGGGGCAGTTACCCGGCGATCTTGGAGCGTGCGGGTGTGGGCGAGCAAGCCCGCGCCCTGAAGGCCGACGCCGACGCTTTGCTCGAGCGAATCTGCTCCGAGCGGTGGCTCGAGGCCCGCGGGGTCTACGGGATCTTTCCCGCCCGGTCCGAAGGCGACGACGTGCTCGTGCTCGAGCGTCCGGGGGGAAGCCTTCGCGCGCGGTTGCCGATGCTCCGGCAGCAGCAGGTCAGCGCGCGCGGCCCGCGCCTGAGTCTCGCCGACTTCGTGGCTGCCGAGGGAGACGCGCTCGGGGCCTTCGTGGTCACGGCGGGGAGAGGCTGCGCGGAGCGCGTCGCCGCGTTTCGCGCGGAGCAGGACGAATACCAGGCGATCCTCCTCCAGGCCCTCGCCGACCGGCTCGCAGAGGCTTTCGCGGAGTGGCTCCACGAGCGCGTGCGGGCGGTCTGGGGCTACGAGCCCCTCGGGCGCTACGCTCCGCAGGAATTGATCCGCGAGCCCTACCAGGGGATTCGGCCGGCGCCCGGATACCCGGCCTGCCCGGACCACCGCCTGAAGCGGACCGTGTTCGCTCTGCTCGACGCCGAGCAGCGAACGGGGGTTCGGCTCACCGAGAGCCTTGCCATGCAGCCTGCGGCTTCGGTGAGCGGCCTCTACTTCGCCCATCCCGAGGCGCGCTACTTCGCGGTGGGCAAGCTGGGGCGCGACCAGGTCGAAGACTACGCGCAGCGCATGGCCTCGAGCGTCGAGGAGACCGAGCGCTGGTTGGCCGCGCACCTTGCCTACGATCCGAGCGGCCCTGCCGCCTGAGCGCAGGCGGGGTTCGCGCTGGCCGGCGCAAATTCCCAGCGAGGCGGGGGGCTTGCAGACGCGCACGGCCCTTCGGGCCGGGGAGTTCCCCCGGCGGTTGCGCAAGGGTTCGTGCGCCTTGCCTCTCGGAAGGTCGAGCGCCAGACTGAGGGGGTGAACGCACCCACCGAGGGCTCGCCGCGCAACGGCGGGTCCCACAACCCCTCCACGCGGCTGCTGCGGCGCTTCGCAGAGGCGGCGGTGCCCCTGCCGGAGTCGGTGGAGCGGAGCAGGGTCAAGGCGATTCGCCGCGACCAGCTCGAGGACCTCGTCCGGACCGTGATCGAGTCCGAGGAGGCAGGCCTGCGGGAGCGGATTGCTCAGCTCGAGGCCGAACTCGAGGAGGCCTTGCGCTCGCGCTCGCTTACGGCGCGTCACGAGCTCCCTCGCCTTGCCCGGCTCGTGGAGGAGGAGCGGGAGCGCGCGGAGCTGCTCGAAGGCGAGCTCGAACTCCTCGAGGAGCGGATCGAAGAGCTCGAGTCCGAGGCGGCGGCGCGCGAGCGAGAGCTCGAAGAGCTGCGCGCGTCCGAAGGGGAGGGTGGAGGGCGTTCGGGCGCCGTCGAGCTTGCCCTCGAGGCTCTGTCGCGGTGCGAGGAGCGGACGGCGCGCCTGTCGGCGCTCGAGGACATGGTCTGGGAGCTCGAGGGCGGGAGCGACCCCGACCGAGCGCGGCAGCGAGCCTTCGCCGAACTCCGCGAGCAGCTCGATCAGCAGCAGCGGTCGCGGAGGGAGCTGGAGGCCCGCGCGCAGGAGCTGCGGCGCGAGCGCGATCGCCTCCTCCTGCGCGTGCGCGAACTCGAGGACGCGGTGGCCCAAGGCCGGCTCGAGGTGGAGACGCTCTCGGTGCGCTACGCGAGCCTGGAAGGAGCGCTCGCGTCCGCTCGCGCGGAGGCGGAGGCCGGCGCTGCGGAGGCCGGCGCTGCGGAGCGCACGCCGGACGCGGACACGGCGGTCTACCCGGTGCCGGTTCCTGCGGTGTCCGATCGCCCCAGCGGACGGCTTGGCGCCGAGGGCCTCGAAAGCTCGGACGAAGCGGTGCCGTTGCCCCTCGGGCCCGACGGGGCTGGGGGGGGCGGGGGGGGGATGCGGCGCACCCAGCTCCTCGAGCATCCGCTTGCAGGCGAGGCCGAGGCGATCGTGGCCAACCTGCGCGCCCAGCTCGAGGCAATGACGCGCGAGCGCGACGAGGCCCTCTCGGCGCTGGTCGCCGCGCGCGAGGCGAGCGAGTCCATTCGCGAAGCACTCGAGTGCGAGTTGACGGCCGTCGGCGGCGCGCTGGACGAGGCGCGCGCGCTGTTGGCGGAGCGAGAGCGCGAGCGAGACGAACTGCGCGCGGAGCTTGCAGCGGCCACCGAGGAGCTCGAGGCTCGCCTCGAGGACGTAGACCACCTCGACAGCGAGTTGGACGCAGCGCGGCGCGCCTACCGGGACCTCTCCAGCGCGGCGGACGCGCTCGAGGCCGAGTTGCTCCTCCGGCGACGGGCATTGGCCGAGAGCCGGCTGGCCGAGGCGGCGCTGGCCGAGCGGCTCGACTCGCTCGAGGGTGCCCTGGAGCGCCGCCTGGCCGCGGCCGAGCAGGTCTTCGCCGACCTGAGCGAGCAGCGCGAGCGTAGCGAAGACAGCGCGCGGGAGCGAGAGGCCGAGTTGGCGGAGCTGCGCGCGGAGTTGGCGGAGCTGCGCGCGTCTTCCGATTCCGAGGCCCTGCGGAGCGAAGCCCGCTTGCGCGAGGAGGCCGAGGCGCGCGCGCGCGCCGCCAGCCAGCGAGCGGACGCCCTCGAGGGGCGGCTGGCCGCCCTCCTGGGGAGCATCGAGGGGGCGAAGGTGGCCGCGGGGCTCGCGCGCCGCGAAGCGCTCGCGGCGCGCCGGGAGCGCGACGCGCTGCGGGTGGAGCTGGAGAGCGCGCGGGCCACGACGCGGTTGTTGGAGCGCGAGCTCCAGGAGGCTCGGGAGCGAGCGGCGACGCCCGCCTCGGCGGCAGAGCCGGCGGAGGAGCTGGCGGCGGCGCGCGAGCGCATCGAGCGCCTGGAGGCGGATCTTGCCGCAGCAAGGGCCGCTGGCGAAGCGCAGCGCGCCGAGGCCGCGAGGTTGTCCGCCGAACTCGACGAGCTCCGCTCGGCCGCGCCGACCGGCCAGGAGGCGCCCGCCGACGGGTCGGGAAGGGCGGAGGAACTCGAGCGGGAGCGGGCCCGCCGCGAGGAACTGGAGGAGGAACTCGACTGGTTGCGGACCACGCAGCAGCGAGCGCTCTCGCTGCGGCAGGAGTGGGAGCGGCAGCTCGAGGAGACCCACGCCCGCAACGAGGAACTCGGCGAAGAGCTCGAGGCCGCATTGGAGCGCGTCCGCGAGTTGAGCACCGCGCTCGAGGAGGCGGAGGCTCGAGTCCAGCGGGCCGAGGCCGTTGCCGCACAGGCCGCGGTCGACGTGGTGGACCAGGCCACCTTGGCCGAGAACGAGCGCCTGCGCCAAGAGCTGCGGGACCTCGAGCGCGCCCACGAGTCCGAGTGCTGGCGCGGTCTGGCGACCCACCGGGACCTGGTGCTCGCGCAGCAACGCGTCCGAGACCTCGAGCGCCTCCTCGCGGAGCTTCGCTCGAGCGGTCCCGCCCAGGCGGATGCAGAGACGCGAGCGGACGCGGCGCGTTGGCTGGTGGAGTCCACGGTACTCGACGCGGAGTTCGCCGAGGAGGCGCTCGAGGTGCTCGTGGACCTCGAGGAGCGCATCCGCGCCCTGCGCCGCGAGGCACGCAGGTCCCGAGCCGACTTCGATGCCGAGCGCCGACCGCTCCACGAGGAACGGTCCGCCGCCGAGCGGGCGCTGCAGACGGCGCAGGCGGCGGGTGTTCCCAGCGACGGTCTCGACCGCAAGTCAAGGCTGGCGACGCGCCGGTTGCAGCGGCTCGACGAGGTCATGGAGGCCAGCCTGCTTACCCAGCAAGAGCGTCTCGCTCGGCTCGAGGACCTGCGCGTGTGGCTGCTCGAGGCGGTGGGGAGGGCGCCGCGCGATGGCGAGCTCGCCGACGAACTCGAGGAAGTGCGCGAGGACATGGACGCGTTGTCCCGGCGGGTGGTCGAGGAGCGAGCCTTGCGGCGGAAAGTCGAGGCCGATGCCTTGCGCGCCCTGCAGTCCATGGAGAGCGAGCGGGCCGCGCTGGAGGTCGAGCTCACCAGGGAGCGCGCGCGCTGCGAGCACCAGGCCTTGCTCGTTCGGAGGCTGGAGCGACGCCTGCGGGAGCGCGCGGTTCTGGCCGACGGGAGCGTGGCGGGGGGGTCCTTCTCCGAGCAGGCCGAGGCCCTGGCCGTGCTCCAGCGGCTGATGGACGATCGGGAGTCGAGCCTGCACTGGCTATTGCAGGAGCTCGACCCCCAGCGACGGGCAGAGCGTGCCCGCGCTGCCGGCGAGCTGCTCGAGGAGCTGGAACAGCAGCAGCCTGCCGTCGACGAAGACATGCGTCGCTGGCTGGCCTGCGAGCTCGGCCCGAGCAACGGGCACTCGCGGGGCTGAGGCGAGCGCGGTCGCGCGCGAGGCGGCGGAGCGGGGCGCCGTCAGCGCTCGCGGAAGATGATCCGGCCCTTGGTCAGGTCGTAGGGCGAGAGCTCCACGAGCACCTTGTCGCCGGGAAGGATGCGGATGAAGAACTTGCGCATCTTGCCCGAAACGCGGGCCAGAACTTCGTGCCCGTTTTCGAGCTCGACCCGGAAGGTGGCGTTGGGCAACGCCTCCTTCACCACGGCCTCAAGGGTGATCGCCTCTTCCTTCGCCAAACCGCTCCTGTCCTTTCTCGCGAACCGAGGCAGGAGCTTAGCCGATGCCCGCCAGCGTGCAAGGTCGATCGCAGCCTCCGCGGGCGCCGGGGCGGTCGGGGCTCAGCGGGCACGCGCCGGCGGACGGTCCACCGGGTCGCTCCAGGGCCAGGCCTGCCGCCACCAGCGGTTCCAGCGGGTCAGGGTTCGCGGGGGCACGTAGACCACGTCGCCTGGGAGCAGCCACATATCCCAGGCCTGCCCCGCGAGGATCGCTTCCACGTCGACCTGGAAGGCGTGCGGGTCGTTCAGGCGGGCGCGGATGACCCGCACCTGGTCGAGGGCGGCGGTGGCGGGGAGGAAGCCGCCGGCGGCGCCGAGGACGCCGAGGACGGTGGCGCCGCGGACGAAGGGCACGCTCCCGGGGAGCGCGACCTCTCCGGCGACGTGGATCACGTGGCTGCGGCTCTCGAGGAGGGAGACCGAGACGACCGGGTCCACGTAGCTGGAGCGAAGGCGCTTGGCGAGTTCGACCCGCGCCTCGTCGGGCGTCAGACCGGCGAGCTGGACGGAGCCTATGAGCGGGAAGGCCGCCGCACCGTCGGGACCGAGGACGAGCTCTCGGTGGAGGTCCTTTTCCCCCCACACGCTGACCGAGATTCGGTCTCCTGGCCCCAAGCGGAATTCGAAGGGCGGGGGTGCCGATTCTTCCGGAGGAGGCGCGAGGGTCGTGCAGCCGGCCAGGAGGAGCAGGAGGGCGGGGGCGAGGCGAGGGAGCACGCCGTCACTCCTCGGCGTCGTTGAGGACGACGCCCAGCAGGCGCTCGCGGCCGATCATGTCCGCCACTCGCGAGACCTCGTCTTCGGTAGCGCGCCCCGCTCGGACGACGAGCACCACGCCCTCGACGAGTTCCGAGAGGGTGAGCGGGTCGGCGCCGGAGCGGAGGACGGCGGATCCGTCGATCACGATGGGCCAGCGGGGGTAGAGGGTAGTCAGCGAACGCAAGAACTCGCCCATGCGGTCGGAGGCGATGAGCTCGGCGGCGTTGGAGCCGCGGATTCCCAGGGGGACGACGTCCATGTTGCCGAGGGGGAACTGCACGACCACTTCGTGGGGCGGCTTGCCGGTTTCGAGGGCTTCGAGGAGTCCTTCCATGGGGGAGCGCTCGCCGAAGGCGGCCAAGACGCCGCGCCCGCGGGGATCGGCGTCGACGAGCACGGCGCCGCTCCCCGGGACCCGCGCGCCGGCGATGGCGAGGTTGGCGGCGACGGTGGTCTTGCCTTCCCCGCGGCGGGCGCTCGTCACCAGCACCGTGCGGGGCGAGTGCCCGTTGCGGGCGCGGAAGATCTGCTGGTGGAGCTGGCGGAAACCGTCGGCTTCGGGGGAGCTGACGTCGGTGGCGCACACGAGCGCGGCGTCCAGGCTCTCGCGGCGGAACTTCTCGATGCTCCGGGCGCCGTCGCCTTGGCGGCGTCGATGCCGGGCGCTGGAGCCTCGCGGTGGCGGGCGAGAAGGGGACGGAGCGGGCTCGGGCGCGTCGGCCCCAGGCTTCCAGTCGCGGGTATCGACTTCTTCCTTGCCCGACGGCGCGGGTCGCCTCTGTTCCCAGGCGCGCGTCGGTTCGTCCTCTGCGTTCTCCCAAGCCGCTGGCGCCTCGCTTTTCGGGGAGCCAGCGTCGGGCCACGGGCGGGTGGGTCCGTCCTCGAGTTCGGCGCGAGGGTCTTCCTGTCGTTCCTGCTCCTGCTCTGCGAAGGCCTTTTCCCAGGCCTTGGTGTCCAGCCGCTGATGGGAGAGGGTCGGCTGCCCCTCGGACGGGGCGGAGGCCTCGTCCGCGGCGTTCCCGTCTTGCTCTCTGGCGGTCGGGTCGGTCGGTTCGGAGGAGTCCTCCGCGTCGTCGGGCGCCGCGGTCTTCTCGCCCACGGTGGCCTGGGCACCCCCCGGGAGTCCGCCCAGGATGAGCAGGTCCAGACCGCCGCCGGCGTCGAGCTGCTGGATGGTCTCCTTGAGGCGGTCCTCCGAGGGAGCGGCGTCCTCCGAGAGGGTGATCACGACGCGGCCTGCGTCGTCGCCGGGGGCGTCGCCTTCCCCTTCGGGGAGTCGGTCTTCGATGAGCGCGAGCCAGTCGAGGTCCTGGCCGAAGAGAGCGTCCCCTTCTTCGGTGCGGGCGCTGCCGTTCGTCCCGCGGCGTCCTGGCGCCGGCGGATGGAGGGTTGCGTCGGGAATGGGCGGCCGGGCGGGGCCGGCGTCCTCGAGGTTGGCCGCGAGCTGCTCCGGTTCGTAGGTGCGCGATCCGCGCCCGGCAGTGCTTCCCCGGAGCTCCAAGACCTCGAGCGAGGGGTCGAGGGAGGCGATGTCCTCGGCCGCCGACGGGTCGACGCCCTCCGACTCGGCTGCGACCTCTCGCAGGCTGCGGCCGCCGAGATCGACGGCCGGGGGCAGGGCGGCGGTCGCGGGCTCGCCGTCGGCGAGTTCGCGCACGACCTGGGTGTCTCCGCCGTCCCAGGCGGGGAGGGGCGGCTCCGAAGAGGCCAGCGTGCCTTCCTCGGCGAGGGGCTTCGCCACGGCGCCTTCGAGGGGCAGGGCCGCGCGCGGGCGACGAATCCGCGCCGTGCCTTCGGGGTCGAGGGCGAAGGCTGCCTGCTCGTAAGGGTCTTCCGTGTCGGCCTTCGTCCTCCGGTCGGCGCCCTCTCCCGCGTCTTCGACCGCCGGGTCGCCTTCGCGGGTGTCTTCCCGGGTCTCCAGCAGCTCGCGCGGGAGGCTTTCGGAGTCGAGTGCCGAGGGCTGCGGGAGCGGGACCCCGGCGGCTTGGCGTTCGTCTTCGCTCGAAGGGGCGAGGACGCCCGTGGAGGGCTGGCCTTGGCCTTCGTCCTCCTCCTCGAGGACGAGCAGGCCGCCGCAGGTCGGGCAGGCGCAGTCGAAGTCGAAGAGATCCTCGGCGGCGACCTCTTGCCGCTCGGCGCAGACCTCGCATACGGCGCTGAGGGTCAGCGAGCGTTCCATCAACGCCCCCGGCGCATCCGCGGGACCGCGCCCAGGACGGGGAGGCCGGTGCGCTGCACGTCGCTCAGGGTCCAGAAGGATCGGTCGGTGGCCTCGGCCAAGGCGGCGGCCCCTGCCGCCAGGAGCCCCGCCAAGACCCACAGCGGAAGCAAGTAGTCGCGGGGGGTGTCGCTCGAAACCACGCGGGGAGCGGTCGCGAGAAGGAGGGGCTCGTGGGGCGGCGCAAGGGTCGGGGCCGCCTTGCGAAGGGCCTCTTCTTCCTCCATGCGGGCGAGGAGTCGCTGCTCTTCGAGGCGGGCGACTTCCAACTCCTGGACGGCCTTCTCGCGGTCGGCGTGGCGCTGCTTGCGGCGGAGGAGCACTTGCTCTCGAGCCTCGAGGGCGACGGAGGCCTGGTCGGCCTCGCTCTGCGCGGCGAGCCAGTCGGCGTAGTGCGCCGCCTGTTGCCGCCAAGTCTCGAGGGGAGCGTCGGCGAGCGCGACGGGATCCTCCGCAGGCTCCGCGATGGGCACGACCTCGGCCTCGCGCAGGGAAACGGGCTTGGAGCGCTCACCGGTTCCCGCCCCCTCGGGCGGCGCGGGTGCCTCCTCGGACGCGCGTTTGCGCAGCAACTCGATCTTCCTCAGCAGGCGACGCACGTCGGGATGCCGGCGGGTGCGGGTCGCGAGCATGCGCTGGAGCTCCTCTTCGTGGGCTGCTAGCTCGCGGCGGGTTTCGGCAACGACCTGCGGAGGCGCGCTCTCGGTTGCCTCGCGGGCCTCGCGCTCCCGGGCGGCGGCCTCGGCGGCTTCTCGCTCCCGACGGGCGAGCTGCTCTCGGTGGGCGCGGTAGGCAACCTCGGCCTCCCGGCGGACGAGTTCGCCAAGCCGCTGGGCGCGGGCTCGCAAGGCATCCCGGCGCTTGCGCAGGGCGAGCACGGCGAGCTCCTCGGTCGCGATCGCTTCGGCCTCGCGCTGGTGGCGCTGGAGGAAGTCGGGGTCGCGCAGGAGCGGGTGCCTCTGGCGCAGTTCCTCGAGGAGGACGCGCGCAGGCTTGGCGCCGTGGGGGCGCGCGTCTTCGCCCCGAGCTCGTTGGGCGAGGGTCCGCTCGCGCAGTCGCCGGTCGTAGTCGAGGAGTTCGCGGCAGAGGAGGTCCACCGCTCGCAACGCGCCCTGCGGAGAGGGGGCCTGCGCGGAGACCCGCAGGGCCTGCACCGCGCCCGGGCGTCCCTCGAGCTCGAAGCGAGCGCCGAGGCGTCGCAGGGCGTCGGTCGGCGCCGGGTCGTCGCCGGCGGCCTGGCCGGAGGCGCCGAGCAGCCCCCCCTCGGCGGCTGCCCGCAAGAGGACGGAGCGGGAGTTCACGCGCGCCACGAGCCGGCGGGCGGGGCCGGCGTAGCCTCCCGGCGCGTCCGCACCGAGAACGGCCTCCGCGCGGTAGTGCTCGGGGGCGGAGAACACGAAGGCGGTGGCCAGAGCGCCCAGCCCGATCCAGGTCGAAAGGAGCGTTCGGGCGCGGCGGCGGACCAGGCCAGCGAGTCGACGCGCTAGGGACACGCGGAATCCCTTGTTCCGTATGCAGTTGGGACCGTGTCCATCCTAGCCAGGCCGTGGGGGTCCTTCAAACCGAGGAGCGAAGAGCGAAGTGCTTTACCACGGGCTCCGAGCGGGCTAGCATCCAGCCGCGCCCTTGCATGGCAAGGACTTATACCTCCGTGGCCGCTCGGCACGGGAGGGCGCGTGACGATCTTCGCCCTCGAGCGACGGAGCGAGGAAGCCATTGAAGCAGGTCGACCTCAAACTGGTCCTGGCCGCGCAGGACGGCGATCGAGACGCCTTCGGACGTCTGATGGACCTCTACAAAGGGCGCATCTACGCCATGAGCCTTGCCATTACGGGCGATCGCGACGAAGCGCAGGAGCTGACGCAGGAGACCTTCGTGCGCGCCTTGCAGGGCCTCCCCAAGCTCTCCTCCCCCGAACGCTTTCCCTCCTGGTTGCGCGGCATCGCGCGGACCGCGGGACAGGACGCGCGGCGCAAGGCCGCCCGCGAGCGGAAGCACGCGCTCGCGGCCGGCGAGCGTGGCGCCCGACGCGCCTCCCCGACCCCTTCGGAAGAGGTCTCGGCGCGGGAGTTGGCCCAGGCGGACCGGGCGCAGCTCGAAGCCCAGCTCGCGGCGCTCTCGTCCGACTGTCGCTTGGCCCTCGACCTGCGCTTTGGCGAAGACCTTAGCTACGCGGAGATCGCGCGGGTCCTCGGGGTGCCGGTGAGCACGGTCCGCGGCCTCCTCTACCGCGGAACGAAGACCCTGCGCGAGCGGATGCGTCCGCACCTCGCGCGTACTCGAGGCAAGGGAGACGAGGCATGACAGCCAGTTGTCAGGGCGTGGAGCCCCTCCTTCAGGCCTACCTCGACCGCGAGCTCGACGCCGGCGAGCAGGCGCTCGTGGAAGGACACCTCGAGGGCTGCGGGGGCTGCCTCGAGACCAAGGAAGAGCTCGAGCGCCTCGGCGGCGAGCTGCGGGCGTTGTTCGCCGCCCGCGCGCAAGAGCCCATCGAGGTGACCGTCTCGGCAGGAGCCGCAGAGAGTCTCCCCGTGGGCGGCGAGCCTGCCGCAGAGGGTTCGTCCGACCCGGTGCGCGCCGCGGTCGACAAGTGGGCTGCGCCCAAGAAGCCCCGCGCCGACTTCGTCGGCGGCTACCGGGTCGAGCACGAACTCGGGCGCGGCGGCATGGGCGTCGTCTACCGCGCGGTTCAGCTCTCCATGGACCGCCCGGTCGCCCTCAAGGTGCTCGCGCCCCAGCTCTCGCAGAACCCGAAGTACCTGGCACGCTTCCTGCGCGAGGCGCGCCTGGCGGCGACCGTCAGCCACCCCAACCTCGTTGCCATCTACGACGTGGGACAGGACGGAGACCGGCTCTACTACTCCATGGAGCTGGTCGAGGGGGAGGACCTCGAAGGAGTGCTCGCGCGCGACGGAGCGCTGCCCCAGCGCAGGGCCGCGGAGATCGCGCTCGAACTCGCCAAGGCGCTCGAGGCGGCCGCGGCCCACAAGATCGTGCACCGCGACGTGAAGCCCGCGAACGTCCTCCTCACCCGCGACGGGGGGATCAAGCTGGCCGACCTCGGGCTCGCCAAGGACACCGAGGACAGCGACGGTTCCTTGACGCGCTCCAAGACCGTCATTGGGTCGCCCAACTACATGTCTCCCGAGCAGGCCGAGGACCTTCGGCGGGCGGACCACCGTTCGGACGTCTACATGCTGGGGGCTACCCTCCTGCACGCCGTGAGCGGCGAGGTCCCCTTCGGGAGCGGCTCGCCCGTCGAGGTCATTGCGCGGGTGCTGCGCGATCCTCCTCCCATTCCCGACGTGGTCCGCGGGGAGGCGATCGACCCGGCGCTGCGCGCGATCCTCCGTCGCTGCCTGGAGAAGTCTCCCGCCGACCGCTTCCAGACCGCGGCCGCGCTGCGGGAGGCGCTCGAGCGATTCCTTCGGGGGGGGGCGCGCGCGGCGGGGTCCTCCCGTCGGGTGGCGCGACGCTCGGGCCGAGCGCGTCGCCGCCTCTCCTCGGAGGGGCCGGTCGCGGGTCTGGGGCGGCTCGGTTCTTCGGAGGGGCGGATTCCCCGGCGGGCCCCTCGCGGGGCTGCGCCCCTCGCCGCGGCAGCGGCTGTGCTCGTCTCGCTGGCCCTCTTCGGTGCCTACGTGGTCGGGCGCAGCGGGGGAGGGCGTCTCGAGACCGCCGCCGAGGCGCCTCGAGCGCCCGCGCCCTCTGGAGGCGAAGGCCGACCGGTGCTCGTTTCCGAGAGGCAGGCTGCCGGCGAAGGAGGCGAGGACGGCAGACCGTCCGAGGACGGGGCCTCGGAGCCTTCGGCAGCGCAGGACCCGCGCGCTCCCTCGGTCCGCGACGAGCCCGCCCCGCGCGGCGACCCCGCGGCTCGGCTGCGCCTAGCGGAGCTGCAGCGCCGCTTGGTCGAGGAGCCGGAGGCCTTGGGCGAACTGCACGCCGAGGCGAGCGCGCTGGCCGCGGCGTATCCGGAAGATCCCGCGGGCAAGCGTGCGCGCCGGGTCGCTGCGCGCACGGCCGCTCGCTTGCGCGAACTCCTGGCGGAGGTGGAGGAGCGTGCCGCGGCCCTTCAGGACGAGGACCGGCTGTGGGAGGCCCAGCGGCTCTACGCCTCCTTCGTTCAAGACCACGGCGCCCAGGCGCCGGGGAGCGCCGAAGCCCTTCTGGCCGCCAAGACGCTGGAGGCGCGCATTCGCACGCGGGTCGCTGCCGACGCCGACCGCTTCTCGAAGCTGGTGGCCCGCGGCGAGGGCGCCGCGGCGGAGGAGCTGCTGTCCCGAGTGGCGACCTACGCAGGCGAGGACGTGGCGGCGCGCCTCCGCAGCCAGGCGGGGGCGGAGGCCCTGGCCCGGGCCGGGACGCCGGCCCCGCCGGAGGAGAGCGGCAGCGGCGACGGTCGAGCCGACGAGGGCAAGGTCTCCTTGGCCGGGCGGCGGGATCAAGGCGAGGGCGACTCCTTGGCCGCCGCGGCCAAGGCTCAGGAAGAGGCCCTGGCCATGCTCGACCGCGCGCGCGAGGCCCTCGACCAGGGGGAGCTCGGGCGTGCGGGACGGCTCATCGAGCGGGCGACCGAGCGCGCCGGGGCGGAAGCCTCCGCGGCCTTCCGCGAGCGCGCGCAGTCCCTGCGCGAGGCGTTGCACGCCAAGCGGGAGGGGCCGCCCCTCGCCGAGGTCGTGGCGGCCTTCTTTCGCGGGCGAGCGGAGTTGCTCGACGACGGTCGTGTGCGGGTCGAGTACGACTTCCGTGACGAAGCCCAGGCGGAGGACTGGCGTCGCGCCCCGCAGGCGGACAATCCCCGCGAGCGCGCGCTGCGCGAGTGGTTGTCGCGTCGGATCCCTGCGCAGAAGGCGCCGCCGTGGAGCGTCGTGCGCGGCTACCTAGTCGGCTACGGCTTCGAGCGAGCGCAGCACGTGGCCACCTTCGACGCCGCGGCTCCGGTCGAGGTCGAACTGGACGCCCGCGGGCAGCAGAACCTAATGGTGGGCTTCGGGAGCGGCGACGGAGCGACCCTGGCGGGGCTGGGCTTCGTCTACCCAGCGCTGCCCATTGCGCAGCTCGTGGCCTGGAACAAGCGCAACCGCGCGGGGCTCAAGGATCTCCTCGAGCGAATGGAGCGCACCATCAGCCAGTCCCGGCAGCGGGGGCCTTGCCTCGCTGTCTTCCGCGAAGCGGGTCTGTTCCGGCATCGCCGAGGCGAGAAGATGGTGCGTCTGCGCCTCAAGAAGCGCACCAAGTTCGTCGTGGTCCGCAGGCCCTCCGCTGAGGAAGGGCACGTGGAGATCGAGCTGCGGGCCGGCCGCAAGCTGCGCGACGTGACCGTGCTCGAGGGGAAGGCCAAGGGTCCCCTGGCGGTAGGCCTGGCCGCCCTTGGGGCGCCCGGAGTCGGCTACAAGCGCATCGCGCTCACCGCTCGCCTCCACCCACGCTTTGTGGAGCGGCTGCGCGAGCTGGCGCGCAAGACCGAGCGGTTGGAAGGGTTGCGGGCGGCCTACGAGGAGGCCGAGCGGGCGCGCGAGGAGGAAGAGCGCAAGCGCAGGGAGCGCGAGGGGGAGGACGAGCGCGATCGCTGAGGGCGTGCGGCCTGGCGGCCGTCGCTCAGATGCCGCCGAAGAAGCCCTTCTTGACGGCGCCGATGGTCTCGATGCGGCGCTCGGCGAAACGGTCGGCGGCCTCGGCGGTGTTGATGCCTCGCTCCCGCGAGATCTCGATGACGTTCATGGTGTTGGCGTAAATGCCAGCCGCCATGCGGAGGGCGCGCTCGCGCACGTAGCCTTCCATTTCCACGTAGACGTTGATCAGGCCGCCGGCGTTGACCACGAAGTCGGGCGCGTAGAGCACGCCGCGCTCGTGGAGGACTTGGCCGTGGCGATCTTCGGCGAGCTGGTTGTTGGCGCCGCCGCAGACGACCTTGCAGCGCAGGCGGGGGATGGTCTCGTCGTTGATGACCGCACCCAGGGCGTTCGGGGAGAAGATGTCGCAATCGGCGTCGTAGATCTCGTCGGTGTCGACCACCTCTGCGCCGAACTCGTCGCGGGCGCGGGCGCAGCGCTCGGGGTCGATGTCGGTCACGACCAGGGAGGCGCCCGCTTCCTTGAGATGCCGGCACAGGTTGGAGCCCACGTTGCCGAGGCCCTGGACGGCCACGCGCTTGCCCGAGAAGTCGTCGTTTCCGAACTGGGCGGTGGCGGCTGCGCGCATGCCCTGGAAGACGCCGTAGGCCGTCACGGGGGAGGGGTCGCCCGAGCCGCCGTGGGCCGGGGCCACGCCCGTGACGTACTTGGTCTCCATGAAGATGTATTCCATGTCGTGGACCGAGGTATTGACGTCTTCGGCGGTGATGTAGCGGCCGTTGAGGCTTTCGACGAAGCGGCCGAAAACGCGGAAGAGGGCCTCGGACTTCTGGGTTTTGGGGTCGCCGATGATCACGGCCTTGCCCCCGCCGAGGTTGAGCCCCGCCGCGGCCGCCTTGTAGGTCATGCCTCGGGAGAGGCGGAGCACGTCGATGAGCGCCTCTTCCTCGGTTTCGTAGGGCCACATGCGGCAACCGCCGAGGGCCGGACCGAGGGTGGTGTCGTGGATGGCGATGATTGCCTTGAGGCCCGCGACCGAGTCCTCGCAGAAGATGACTTGTTCGTGGCCGCCTTCCGCCTTCATCGCTTCGAACACGCCCATCGTCGCTCCTGGAGGGGGTCGGCCCGGTCGGGCCGGGGTTGAGGCCCCGGGACTCGGCGCGCTTGCCGGCGACCCACGGGGGCGGTAACTCTAGGAAGGCCCCTCTGCGCTGTCAATACGGGGCACGGCAGCGAACGGGCCTTGTGGGACGGCGCGTCATGGTGGGCGGCAGGCTGGTGCTCTTCGACTTGGACGGAACGCTGCTCCGTTCGGAGGGCTTGGGTCGCATGGCCCTCGACGCGGTGTTCCGCAACCGGTACGGCTGGAGCAACGCGACCCGCGACGTGGACTTCGCCGGGGCCATCGATCCGGAGATCGTGGCGCAAGTCTTCGTCCAGCACGGGCAAGACGCGGCGCGGGCACGCGCCGAGGAGCGGGGCTTCTTTGCCGACTACGTGGCCGAACTCCGTCGCCTCGTCCGCGCCGGCGCCAGGCCCTGCCGCGCCCTGCCCGGCGTGCCGGCGTTGCTCGCGCGCCTTCGCCACGAATCCGTGGTGCCGGGCCTGCTCACGGGGAACGTCGAAGGCGGCGCGCTCGCCAAGCTCGACGCGGCGGGCTTGGAGCGCTTTCACGAGGTCGGGGCCTTTGGCGACGAGGCCCGAACGCGAGAGGCACTCTTGCCGCTCGCGCTTCGTCGGGCCAACGCTCGAAGAGGGAGAAGGAGGCCCTTCGTCGCGGCGGATGCGGTCGTGGTGGGCGACACCCCGCGCGACGTCGCCGTTGCGCGCGCTCACGGGGCCCGGGCGATTGCCGTGGCCACCGGCTTCGCCTCGCGGGAGGCACTCGAGGCCGCAGGCCCCGATGCGCTTCTCGACGACCTCGGCTGCGTCGAGCGGAGCGTGGAGGCCCTGCTCTCCTGAGCGTAGGTCCGGGCTTCGTGCGAGGGGGTGCGCGGCTTGGACTGCGGGCGGGCGGAGCGGTCAGTCCTTGAGCGCGCGCTGGCGGGAGGTGGTCCGCCGCGCCGCGTTGCGGGGGCTCACGACCACGACACGGTAGGCGCCGATGAGCGCCGAACGCCCGAGGGTGAGCGGGACTTCGGTGTCGGGTTCGATGCGTTCGTCGCCCACGAAGACGCCGTTGCGGCTGATCAGGTCGCGCACGGTCACCCCGGCGGGGGTGCGCTCGATGACCGCGTGTTGGCGAGAGACCTTGGGGCTGGGGAGAATGATGTCGTTGCCCTCGGCGGAGCGCCCGAGGACGAGGCGATCTCCTACGCCGAGGGGCACGGGCTCGAAGGCCTCGCCATCGGCGGGGTCGATGGGCTCCACGCACACGACCAGTTCGGCTCCGCTGCGGAAGGGTCGGGCTCCGGACGGCGGCGGCGCGCTCGATTCCAGGCGAGGAGCCGCGTCGGGGTAGCGCTCGGTGGTCTTCTCCCGAGACCTCCGGCGGGCCGCGCGGGGGTTTGGATGAAGGATCGGGTCGGGGATCTCCGCGGCCGGGATCGGAGAGGCCGTGGCCGCTTCGCGGGTCCTGCGCGGCGTTGGCGGGGGCGCGGCGCGCGGGGGCAGGG
>RFHU01000007.1 GCA_003695705.1 Planctomycetota bacterium | reverse complement strand
GCGCGCGGGCAGCGCGGTCAGTAGATGCGGTTCATGTCGGAGATGGAGATCCGCGCTCCACGGATCTTGCGCGCCTCCGCGAGGGCGCGGCGGAAGAGCCCGGTCACTTGCTCTTCGCGTTCCGGATCGTAGATCACGGTGAAGACCTTCGCCCGCGCTTTGCTCAGGTCGATGGCCGCGGGCGCGTCCTGCTGCAGGAACTTCACGATGTCCGCGCAGCGCTGGAAGCGGTCTTCGGGCTTCTTTGCGCAAGCCCGGCGGACGAGCTCGGCGAGGTCGTCCGGGACCCGCTGGTTGAGCAGCTTGGGCGAGGGAACCTCGTCGCGGACGTGGCGGCGGAGGATCTCGTAGGGGTCCGGCGAGTCGAAGGGCAGGCGGCCCGTGAGCATCTCGTAGGCGAGGATGCCCAGCGAGTAGATGTCGGCACGACCGTCCATTTTCCGACCGAGGGCCTGCTCGGGGGACATGTACTCCGCCGTTCCGACGATGTCCTCGTCCTCCTGCTCGGCCTCCTTCTGGGTCTTGGCGATGCCGAAGTCCATCAACTTCACTCGCCCGGACTCCTCGATGATCACGTTGGCCGGCTTGATGTCCCGGTGGATGATCCCGTGGGTGTGGGCGTGGTCGAGGGCCGACGCGAGTTGGCTGAGGATCCGCCGCGTCTCGTCGAAGGGGATGACCCCGCGGGTGTCGATCATGCGCGAGAGCACGGTCCCGACCACCTTCTCCATGATGATGAAGAAGGTGGCGTAGGCCTCTTCGCTGTCGATGACCTCGACGATGTTCTCGTGCTTGAGGCCGGCCATGATCTTGGCCTCTTCGCGGAAGCGGCTGGCGAATTCCTCGTCGTAGACGAGCTCGTGCGAGAGCATCTTGATGGCCACGGCCATGTTGAGCTGCGGATGCAGGCCCTCGAAGACGTGGGCCATGCCGCCGCGGCCCAACTCGCCGACCAGCCTGTACTTGCCCACCGTACGGATCCCATCGCCCTCGAGCAGCCGACGACCGAGGATCTCGGTGAGGAAACTGGCCACGCCGGTATGCTTGTGCAGGAAGTCTTGCAAGGGCTTGCGGCGAATGACCAGGCACTCCACCTCGGTCTCGGCGAAGACGTCGGCGTTGCGCGGTTCGCCGGTCAGGAGGGCCATTTCGCCGAAGAACTCGCCGGCCCCCAGGCGAATGACCAACTTCTCGCGTCCGTGCTCGTCGACGATGGGCACCTTCACTTCGCCGCGCCGAATGACGTACATGGCGTCCCCGGGGTCGCCCTTGCGAATGATCTGCTGCCCTTGCGGGTAGGCGACCGGCTCGCACTGGCTGGAGAGCCGCTCGACTTCGCGCGTGGCGAGCGAGCGGAAGGCGGGCACGGACTTGAGGAAGGTGGTGAAGGACATGGCTCCCTCCGCGGGCGGCTCAGCCTATCAGAGCGACCCGGCCGCCTCCACGGCGTGTCGGTGCTTCGTCGTGCGGTTGCGGCGGCGCGAGCGGGCGCAACCGCGACGCGCTCAGCCGGACCGCACGAATTCCAGTAGCGAGGTGCCGATGCGGATGGTGTCCCCGGGCCTGAGGTGATGCGTTGTGATCCGCCGCCCGTTCACGAAGGTGCCGTTGGAGGAGTTCAGATCGGAGAGGCGATAGGCCGACCCTTGCCGGTCGATGCGCGCGTGCGCACGGGAGGCCCGAATGTCCCAGAGGGTCACGTCCGTGGTTGCCCCGCGCCCGATGATCGTCACGGCCCGGTCGTCGAGGGGGAAGACCCGCCCTGCGTCGTTGCCCTGCAGTGCTCGCAGAGCGGCTCCCCCGGCAGGCGCCGCGGAGGCCGCCGGTGGGATGGCCGCGCGGTCGAGTCGCGGGACCATCTCGGGGAGATCGGAGATGAGTCGGATTGCGTGCGCGCCCACCTCGATCACGTCGCCCACGGCGAGCCGCGCTTTGAGCGTCCGCTGCCGGTTGTGCAAGAAGCCCGCGCCGGTGAGGTCGAAGCAGGTGAAGCCGTCCCCCTCCCGGTAGAGCTTGAGGTGCAAGTCGGCGACCTGAGGGTCCGCGAGGGTCAAGGCCGCTGCGGGGGAGCGACCGATCTCGAGCACGGTGTGCTGGCCGAGCCGAAGCTGCGAGCCGATGCACGGTCCGCTGACGACCACGAGCCGGAGGGACACGCGCGGACCATAGCACCGCTCGCCGAGGCTGTCCAAGCACTCCCTCTTCGCTCGAACGGGGGCGGGCGCTGCTATGGTGTCCCCGATCCGGAGGCAACGCCGTGACCAGCATCGCCGACATCATGAGCCGCGACGTGGAAACCCTGCGCGACGACCAGACCCTCCTCGAGGCCATGCAGGCGATGCGCGCTCTGCACGTCCGGCACCTGCCCGTCCTCACCGACGACGGCGTCCTGGTCGGGGTCGTGACCGACCGCGACATCAAGCGGGCCACGCCCAGCGCCCTCGATCCCAGCCAGCGCGAGGTGTGGGAGAAGATCGTCCGGAGCACGCCCGTCTCGCGCATCATGAGCGCCGACCCCGTCACGGCTTCGCCCAACACCCACTTCAAGCACGCCCTCCGCCTGTTCGTCGAGGAGAAGATCGGCTGCCTTCCCGTGCTGGCGGACGGGAAGCTGGTGGGCATCGTCACCGCCAGCGACCTGTTCCGTGCGGCCCTCGCCGCCCTCCAAGCATGAGCCGCGGTCTGGATTGGGCGGGTGCCCTCGGCCTGGTCGCGGAGGCCTGCGCGACCGCCCGCGAGGGCGAGCGCCGGGTGTTGCTGGTCCTCGCCGACCGCGCCTACCACGTGCGCGAGGTCCTCGCTGGCCCCGGACGGGGCGGGGAGGCCTTGCTCGGCTTCGTGGCCTGGGCCGACGACCCCTCCCTCACCCAGCGCAGCGAGGACACCTGCCTCCTCCTCGTGCCGCCCGGCCAGGTGCAACGCCTCGAGATCGCCGGCTACGACCCGCACCAGGAGCAGCGCTTCGGCTTCGCGGCCGGCGAGGGCGCTGCGGGACCCGCCGGCGAGGCCTGAGGCGGAGGGTTCCGCCTCAGGGGAGTTCCGGCCCGGGGGAGATCGGCGTGCCTCCGGCGCGTTCGCCGGAGGCGCTCAGCGACCGGCCGGCGCTTTGCCGTCTACGCCACGAGTCGCCGTGGACGGGTGGCGGCGGAGCGTCGCCGCCCCCGCCGCCGACTCGGCGAGGACCAGGAGGAGCGCCGCGAGCGCCGCGGGCGGAGCGAGGAACCAGCGTCCCTCCGCCTGCGGCGGCGGGGGCAACGGGCGCTCGGGCGAGGGCGGCGCGGCGAGCACTCGTCCGCCCGTGGCCTCGCTCAGGTCGGCCAGGAGGGCGACATCGACACCGGGGGAGGCCAGCTCCTGGTGCGCCGCGTCGGGCACGCCGGCGCTGGCCAGGACGCGGCCCGACGCGTCGACGAGCGCGGCCCGCAGGGCGCGCCGGGTCGGCGCGGGGAGGGTTGCTCGCAGGCGGCGGGGCGAGACCGGGAGCAGGGGCGCCTCCACGGGCGCGGTCCCCTCTCCGGCAAGGCGCAGGCGGACCCCCGGGGGAAGCGCGGTCGGCGCGCGGACGCGCGCGCGCACCAGCGACCCGTCGCGCTCGACGGCGAGCGCCACCTCGCTGGGGGCCGGCAAGAGCTCGTCGCGGAGCGACGCGAGCAGAGGCGCGGCGACGGCGGCGGGGACCGGCAGCGCCAGCGTGCGCCCCCCACCCCAGCGACCGAGCACGGCCAGCGGCGGGTCGCCGAGTTCGTCGTCGTCGACCCGCGCGAGGAGCTCGGCCCCGACGCCGACTTCCTCGCGGATCCGCGTGGGGGCGTAGGCCGCGATCCGCGCGGGGAGCGGAAGCCGGCGCGCGCGACCGGCCGGGGTCGGGAGCGCCCGGAACGCTCCCCGGCGGAGGGCCGCGCGCCCTTCGAGCAACTCTCCCTCGGTCAGCGCCTCGAGCGCGGGCCCCGCGTCGGCGGCGTGGCGGACTTCGACCTCGACGTGGGGCCGCAGGAAGGCTGCCAGGGTCTGCAAGGAATCCACGGGGCCCGGACCGACGCGGACGAGCAAGGCTCGCGCGCGCCGGCCGTCCAGGGCGCGAGCCCGCTCCCGCAGGCGTGCCTCGTGGCGCGTCGGGCGCGGGTCCTCCGAGTCGGTGGCCAGGATCAAGCGCCGCTCGGCCTCCTGCGGCACGTCGAGGAGAGCGAGGGCGCGCGCGAGCCCCGCCCCCACGTCGGTGGCTCCCCCGGGCTCGATCTCGAGGAGGCGCGCGCGGAGGCCCGCGGTCGGCGGCGCGAGCGGGAAGACCTCGCGCACTCGGTCGGCGAAGACCACCGCCCCCAGCCGGTCCTCGGGCCGGAGCAGCGCCGTGGGCAGGGCGGCGTCCACTGCCTGGGCGTAGGGGCTCGGGGCGTCGCCGGCCATGCTCCCCGAGGCGTCGAGGACCACCGCCACGAAGAGGGGACGCTCGCGCTCGCTGCCGGGGCCGGCGGTGACCGGCAGGAGTTCTCCGAGGGGTGAGTCCGCAGCGTCGCCGGCTCCGAAGATCCCTTTCGTTCCCACGACCGCGAGCCCCATGCCGGCGTCCACGGCTCGGCGGAGGGCGGGGGCGGCCGACGCCAGCCGCGCGGAGGGTACGTCGTGCAGGACGAGGAGTTCGGGGGGCGTGCCCTCGAGGCGGCGAGCGAGTGCGCCGAGGGACACCTCCTCGGCGCCCAAGCCCACGGGCGGACCGACGCGCAGCACGCGGCGTGCTTCGCCCACGAGTACCTCGGCGTCGAGGGCGTCGTCCTCCGGGGCGGGGTCGCCGGGAGACACCACCCACGCGTGCAGGCGCTGCGCTCCCCCGCGCAGCGGCGGCGTGTGCCACGTGGCGACCACCGCTTGCCCTGCGGTCGCCTCGCGCCGCAGCGGGGGCAGGTTTTGCGCGCCGCAGCGCAGATGCACCGTCAGGGGGCCCGGTCCCAGGGCTTCGGCGACGACGCGCACGCGCGCCCGTTCCCCCGGGGCCACACGACGGGGGGCGTCGAGGCGCACCAGCCGAGCGCCGCGCGGCGAGGGCAGTTCGGGGGCGAGGGTGTGCAAGGGAACGCCCAAGGCCGCGGCCGCGGCGCGCGCGCCTCCGCCCGTGTCGCGGCCGTCGCTGAGCAGCAAGACCTCGGCGGTTCCGGGGGCCCGCGCGCAGAGTTCCCCCGCGAGCGCGAGGGCGGCGCCCAGGTCGCTCCCCCACGGGTCGAGGGGTTGCGAGAGGGCGGCCCGCAAGCGATCCCGCGCCGTGGCGACCGGTCGCCAGTCGAGACCCACCACGGGCTCGCGACCGGACAGCACCAGCGCCGCGAAGTCGTCGGCCCCGAGGTCCGCGAGGGCAGCGCGGGCGAGGCGCGCCGTCCGTCCGCGCCCCAACTCCACCGAGCGCGAGCGGTCGACCACCAGCACGCGCGCTCGGCGGGCCTGGGGGCCGCGCACGCTGCCTCCCCAGGCGGCGACCCCCAGGCACGCGACGGCTCCCAGGCGGAGGCTCCACACCGCCAAGGACGGGGACTCGCCCCCGCGGCGCCACGCGAGCCACCCCACGCACGCGCCGACGAGCAGCGCGGCCAACAGACCCACCGGCCCCATGAGCGCCAGGCTACCTCAGGCGAGCGGGCGCGCCTCGCACGAATCGGAGCTTGCTGCAAGGAAATTCTCGCCGGGGCGTCGCCCCGGGCGCGGATCCAGGAATCCGCTCCGTCGCCGAACCCGACTGGATTTGTCCGAGGAGGGCGCTAGATTGCCACGCGAGCCGAACACGGCTCGTTTTCTCACATACCGTGCATCGCAGCACCCCGAGGAGCCCATGGCCAAGAAGAAGAAGAAGAAGAAGGCTTCCCGCAAGAAAGCCGCCCCGGATCTCGTCGTGAAGAGCAAGTGCAAGGAGGTCCTCAAGAAGGCGAAGTGCAACGTCGCCGGCGACGCCCTCGACGGCCTCAACCACGTCGTCGCTTGGTACCTCGAGCAGGCGGCCAAGCGCGCCCAGGCGAACGGCCGCAAGACCGTTCGGGCGCACGACTTCCTCGTCGGCTAGCGGGCCGTCGGGAGGCGCCCTGACGAGGAGCGAGGAGGTCCGGCAGCCTTCGGGTTGCGACCGACGAGCAACGCCGTCCGGGTGCTCTTCGACGGTTTGACGGGCGGCCTGCCGGAGGGGATCCGGCTCGGGCGCCGAAGGTTCCACCCCCTGGGCTGGGGCCGACGACGCCTTCGGGCGGGGAGTTCCTTCGCAGGCCGTTCGGACTCGGGTCTCCCGAGTCTTTGCCCCTCCGCGAGGGAGGGGTCGTCCGCGGCGGTTCGGTCTTCCGAACCGCCGCGTTCCTTCGTACGGCCCGCGCGGCGCTTTCCCGCTCCCCCGGCGGAGAGGTAGGGTGGCGCCATGCCCCAGGACCTCTACGGCATCCTCGGCGTCCCCCGCAACGCCAGCCCCGAGTCCATCCGCGCTCGCTACAAGGAGCTCGCGCGCGAGTTGCACCCCGACGTGAACCCCGCCGGGGAAGACCGCTTCAAGGAAGTCAGCGCGGCCTACGGCGTCCTCTCGGACCCCGAGCGGCGTGCGCTCTACGACGAGTTCGGGGAGGCCGCGCTGCAGGCCGGCTTCGACCGGGAGAGGGCCGAATCCCTGCGCCGCTTCGGCGGCGGCGGTTTCGACTTCTCGGGTTGGGCGCGCGGCGCGCAGGGCGGCGGCCTCGACGAGATCCTCTCCAGCTTGCTCGGGGGGGCCTTCGGCGCCCGCGTTCGCTCCCGGAGCGGCGCACCCGCCCCGCGCGGCGCCGACCTCTCCACCGAGGTGGCCATCGACTTGCCCCTCGCCGTGCGGGGGGGAAGCACCTCCCTGCGCGTGGACTTGCCGGGACGCGAGCACATCGAACTCAAGGTGCCGGCGGGCGTGCGCGACGGCCAGACCCTCCGCCTCAAGGGCCTCGGCGAGCGGGGACCCGGAGGGCCTGGCGATTTGCTCGTGCGGGTGCGCGTCCTTCCGCACCCGGTCTACCGCCGCGAAGGCGACGACCTCCACGTGGATGTGCCGGTGACCCTCGCCGAAGCCCTGCGGGGCGGCGAGGTGCGCTTCGGCGGGCCCACCGGCGAGGTGCGGCTGCGCCTCCCCGCGGGCACCCGCAGCGGCCAGAGCTTCCGCCTCCGCGGCCTCGGGGTCGGCGGCAAGGGCGACCTCTACGCCCGCGTCCTCCTGGCCACCCCCGAGCTCGCGAACGACGCCGACGCGGCCGCGCGCGAGCGCCTGGTCGCCCTCGCCGACGACCTCGCGGCCTACTACCCCGCGGACCCCCGCGTGCAGGTCCAGTTCTAGTGGCCGGGCCCGGGCGCCGCCCAAACCACAGCCTTCTGTTCTCGCCCGACTCGGACCTCGACCTCCTCTTCGCGGTGCTCGGGCTCATCGTGCTCCTCGCGCTCACCGTCGGTCCGGCCCTCCAAGAGCTCGCCGAGGAACGCCCGGGTCTGGCCCTGGGGCTCCTGGCCCTCGCGGGCCTTCCGGCCCTGGTGAATCTGCTCCGCTACCGCAGGGCGCCCTGGGGCTGTGCGGTCCTTCCCGCCGGCTTCCTCCTCTACGGCCTGGCCTTCGCCGCGGGCCTCTCCGGCGTGGTCCGGACCCTGCTCCTCGCCGCGCCCAACGTCCTGTTCCTCTTCTGGGACGGGGTCCTCCGCGCCGTCCGGGGGCGCGTCCGCGCCGCGCAAGCCCTGCAAGACGTCGCTCGCGCCGCCGAGCCCACAGCCCTCTTGCCCTACCTGGCGGACCGGGACGCTCGCGTGGCCGCCGCGGCGGCCGAGGCCCTTGGGCGCTTTTCGCCCGAGGAGGCGCGGGACGCGCTGCAAGCGGCCGTCGCCGGCGAGGACCTGGCGCTCGCCCGCGCGGCGGCGCGTGCTCTGCCCGCGGTCGCCGCCGACCCGAAGGCCCTCGACGACGCCGCCGCCGACTCCCGACCGGAAGTCCGCCTCGCCCTCGCCGAAGGACTGCTGCACGCGCGGGGCGGAGACCTCGTCCGCTGCGCACGTCTGCTCGCGGAGCTCCTGGGAGCGGACGACGAGTCCGTGCGGCAGGGAGCCCTCGACGCCTTCGACGCGCCCGCCGCGCCGGCCGAGCAGGTTGCGGCGCTCGCCCCCCTGCTGCGCGCCGCCTTGCGCGAAGCCCTCTCCGCCGACGCCGTCGCCAGCGCCGAGCGCTTGTGGGCCCTCGGCGAAGTCGGCGCGGCCGAAGACGCGGAGCTGGTGGCCGAGGCCCTCGCTGCGTCGCGGCCAGAAGTCATCGCCGCGGCCGTGCACGCCCTCTCCTCCCTGGCGGGGGGGGGAGACGCCGCGATCCGCGCGCGCGCGGCCTCGGCCCTCGAGGCCGCCCACGCCCGGCTGCGCGGCGAGCACCCTCTTGGCGAAAACCCCATCGCCGACCGGCTTTGCGGGGAGTTGGAGTCGCTCGCCACCGCGCTGGCGCGGCGCGACGCTTGAGGGTGGCCTCTCCCCGCGCCCGCGCGCAGCCTCTCAGTCGAGCATGGGTCGCAGGAGCCCGAGCACCTCTTGCGGCGTCTGGATCCGCCGCTCGGGGTCCTTGACGAGCAGGCGGGAGACGATGCGGTCGGCGAGGAGCGGGATGCCCGGCTGGAACGCGCTCACCCGGGGCGGAGCCACGCGGAGATGCTTCTCCATCACGTGCGCGGCGTTCTTGCCGTCGAAGGGGTACTCGCCGCTCAGCAGGTGGAAGAAGGTCACGCCCAAGGCGTAGAGGTCGTAACGGATGTCGGGGACGCCCGGAGCGCGGATGTATTCGGGGCACATGAAGTAGGGGGTACCCAACACGTCGTCGTCCGAGGTGATGGCCGCCGCGCCGCGGGCGCGGACGAGGCCGAAGTCGATGAGCTTCACCTCGTCTCGGGGGGTCACCAGGACGTTCTCCGGCTTGACGTCGCGGTGGACCAGGCCAATGGAATCGATGGCGGCCAGGGCCTCGGCGATGCCCGCCACGTAGCGCGCGGCCCGCCACGGGTCGAGGGGCGCCTCGCGGTCGGCGATGTCCTTCAGCGTCCGCCCTTCGACGAGCTCCATGGTGAAGTAGAGGCGGTCCTGGTAGGAGCCGACCTCGTAGAACTTCACGATGTTCGGATGGTCGAGGCGCGCGATCGCGTTGGACTCGCGGAAGAAGCGAGCCACGGCCTCCGGGTTGTCGTTCATGGCCTTGGGGAGGACCTTGAGGGCCACGTCGCGCCCGAGGGCCAGGTCGCGCGCTCGGTAGACGACCCCGTAGCCCCCTCGACCGAGGACGCCGCACACCTCGTAGCGTCCGAGCTGGGCCTCGATCTCCTCCTCGTCGGTGCCGCGACGGAGGAAGCGGCCGTCGTCGCTGATGGCGATGGGGTTCAAGGTGATGGTGTCGGTTCCCATGAGCCCAAGGCGCTGGGCGAGCAGGGCGTTGACCTTCGCCCGGAAGACTTCGGGCTCGAGCGGCTTGAAGGCATAGTCGTTGGCGCCTTCGTCGAAGGCGCGCAGGATGCGCGACTCCTCGCCCGGGCCGAGGAGCACGAGCACTCGGGGCGCCTGCGTGCGCACCGCCGTGGCCGAGTCGCCGGGCAGCCAGCAGTCCGCTTCGGCCGCCGTCCGCAGTTCGCCCGCGAGGCAACCCAGCAGGTCCACGTCGAGGGCGATGAGGTCCGGATCGCCCGCCAGCACCGCGGCGGGGGCCGCACGCAGGCGCTCGGGGACGGTGGCCTCGACTTCGTGGCCTCCATCGAGGGCCCTCAAGGCGGCGCGCCGAACGTGGGGATCCTTGGTAACGATGCGGATGCGGGCCATGCTCCCTCCTTCTTCCCCTTTCGGCGGAGGAACTCGGGCCCTTGAGCGTGCAGGAGGTGCGGGGGTCGTGCGGGACCGCATCGCGGGCTACCGGCTCCTCGCCGGGTCGCCCGCTTCCGCCAGGGGACCGTCCTCCGCGCCGTCCGCGAGGCGGACGGGGTCCCTGTCGCCCTCAAGCTCCTCCTCGACCGCTCTCCTCGCCGGGTCGCCCGCTTCCGCCAGGAGGCGCGGGTCCTCGCCAGGCTCCGGCACCGCAACCTGGTGCGGGTCTACGAGGAGGGCGAAGCGGACGGGGTCGTCTTCCTCGCCATGGAGTTCGTCGCAGGGGAGAGCCTGCGCGCGCTCGCCGAGCGCGCGCCCCTCGAGGTCGGGCGCGCAGCGGAGATCATCGGCGCGGTCGCCGACGCCCTCGAGCATTGCCACGCCCAAGGGATCGTCCACCGCGACCTCAAGCCCGACAACATCATCGTGGAGGCCCAGACACAGCGCCCCGTCCTGGTGGACTTCGGGTTGGTCAAGCGGGACCCCCAGGGGCTCAGTCTGGGCAGCCTGCAGCTCGGGACGCTGACCAAGACCGGAGAGCTGGCCGGGACGCCCGCCTTCATGGCGCCCGAACAGGTCAACCCCGGCAAATTCGGCCCCGTTTCGCCGCGGACCGACGTCTACGCCCTCGGCGCAACCCTCTACGCCGCCCTCACCGGCGAGGCGCCCTTCCACGCCGAGCACCTGCCGGGCCTCCTCCTGCAGGTCACCCGCGCCGCGCCCCCCGACCCCCGCAAGCTGCGCTCCGAGCTGCCGGCGCCCGTGGCCCGCCTCGTTCTCCGCGCCCTCTTCAAGGATCCCGCCCGGCGGCCCGCGTCGGCCCGCGCCTTCGCCGAAGAGCTGGCCGCTGCCCTCGGCGGCGCCGGCAACGGCGCGCCAGGAGGAGCTCGCCGCAGACGGCGGGCGCTCCTCGGGGCCGGCCGGACCGCGGTCGGCCTCTTGGCCCTCGCCTTCGTCGCCTTCGCTGCGTTGCGGCGGGGGGCGGGCGGCGTGCACCCCGCGCCGCCCCCCGCGGCGGGGGCCGCGGGCGTCTCCTCCGCGCGACCGCGCCCCTCCACCGCGGCCGCGCCCCCGCGGCCCCTCCCGCCCGACGAGCGCCGCGCGGCACGGCGAGAGCTCCGGCGCCTGCAGCGCGAGCGGGAGCCCCACCAGCGCGCCCGCCGCGCGCGGGAGTGACTGAAGCGCTTCGCCGGCCACGAGGCGACCGCCGAGGTGCAGGCCCTTCTCGCGCGGGCCCGCGAACGCTTCCCCGTGCGCACCTTCCCCGGCCGCTACGGCGTGCTCGTGGGCGACCGCTGGCTCGTCGCCGTCCGCAGCCGCCCTCGCCGAGCCGTGCAGGTCTGGACGCGCGCAGGCGAGGTCGCAGCGCGCCTCCCGCTGCCCTGGACCCCGACCATCGCAGCGGTGCACCCCGCCGGCGAGCGAGTGGCCGTCGCCGGCTGGGGCCCGGAACTCATCGTGATCGAGGTCCCCTCCGCCCGCGTCGTCCAGCGCATCCCCTACCCGCCGCGCCTGCCCGGCCTCAAGCGCTGGGTCTACGCCATCCGCTACTCGCCCGACGGCCGCTGGCTCGCCGCGGCGGAGCGCCACGTGCGCGCGGGGGAACCACTCGCCGTGCGGTGGGGCGCGCGGGTGTTCTCCGTCGAGCGTGGGGCGGAGCGGCTCTGGCTCGACGACCTGCCGGCCGAGGCCACCGACTTCGCCTTCCCGAGCGAAGACGCGCTCTTGGTGGCGTCGGGGATTTCCCTCGCCCACCGCGACGTCCGCGACGCGTTGGGCAACGCGGTGGCCGTGCACCGCGCCCGCGACGGTGCCTTGGTCTCCGAGGAGCGCTTCGGCGCTCGCCCGAACCTCCTCGTCCCTTTTCCCGACGGCCGCTACGCCTGCGGGACGAACTCGGGGACCCTGTTCTTGCTCTCCTCCCAGGGCCGCGTGGAGCGCCAGTTCGTCGCCTCCCCCGAGGAGATCCAGAGCGATCGCGGCCGCATCCTCGCGGTCGCCCAGGACAAGGCGATCATCGGTGCGGTCGTCCTCGCCGGCGGCGCGCGCTTGCTCACCGTCGGAGGGGAGTCGCGACCCGGCGGGGCCCCGCGACGCCTCAGCCCTCCCCCCGCCGCAGGAGGGCCAGGTAGCCGCCGTCGCCCCCTTCGGGGGTCGGCAGGCGCAGGACCTCCTCGGCCAGGCGCACCTCGGCGTGGGACTCGAGGACCCGGCGCACGAGCGCCTCGCCCTCGTCGCGCTCGACCGAGCACACCGAATAGAGGAGCCGCCCGCCCGGGGCCAGAGTCCCCAGCCCCGCCGCGAGCAAACGCTCCTGCGCGGTCACCAGGCGGCGTTGTGCGCGGCGATCGTAGCGCCAGCGCGCTTCGCTTCGCCGACGCAGGACGCCGGTGTTCGAGCAGGGTGCGTCGATCAGCACGGCGTCGAAGGGGCCCAGCCCGGCGAGGGCCCCCGGTCGGGTCCCGTCGAGCGCCTGCGTGCGCACCGACGCGAGCCCGAGGCGGCGTGCGTTCTCGACGACGCGGCGCAGGCGGCGGGCGCTCACGTCGCAGGCGAGCAGGCGGGCACGGTCGCCTGCGAGCTCGGCGAGGTGGGTGGTCTTGCCGCCCGGCGCTGCGCACAAGTCGAGCACCCGCTCCCCCGGCCGGGGCGCGAGCAAGGGGGCGGCCTCCTGCGCGGTGAGGTCCTGCACGAACAGGGCCCCTTCGCGCCAGGGCGCGGTGTGCCGAAAGCGGCCGCGGCCTGCCCCCAGACGCAAGGCGGAGGGGGAGCCCTCGACGGGCGTCGCCTCCACCCCCTCGGCGGCGAGCGCCGCGGCCAGGCAGGAGCGGTCGCCCCAGAGGGGGTTTGCCCGCGCGAAGAGCGGCGGCGGGTCGTTGGCGGCCCAGCAGAGCGCCGTCGCGACTTCGGGGCCGCGGTCGCGGATCCAGGCCTCGACCAACGCGTCGGGGAGACTGTGCAGCAAGGCCAGGCGCCCGGCCGCTCCGCGCCGAGACACGTCGAGCAGGGGGCGGCGAAAGCGCACCGCCTCGCTCCGACCGACGGGGAGCAGGGCGTCGTGGCCCTCCGCGGCGCCGGCGACCCGCTCGGCGATGGCCTCGTCCAGGGCCAGGAGAACGCGCTGGGCGTGCTCGCGGCTGCGTTTGCTCCCCCCCAGTCCGGCGAGCGCCCGTTCGGTTTCTTCTCCTTCGTAGAGGACCCGGTAGGCCAGCACCTCGAGGAGGGCGACGAGTTCGGGGCGACGCCCCTTGAGGGCCCGCCGGGCGACCGCCCCGAGCACGTGGCCGAGGGTGCGGCGCCGGCGCAGCACACCGTGCACCCAGGCGAGGGTGGTGCCGCGCTCGTTTCCCGACAGCTCCTCCAGTCCCAGCTTGAGGCTTCCCCGCCGCGGGTCCCAGGCGGAGAGGGCCCGGACCGCGCCTTCCAGGGCCTTCACGCGCGCGCCTCCGCGCGGGGGAGACCGCGTCGGGCCGTTCGGAAGAGCCGCTTGAGGAGGAGGGTGGCGTAGGCCCCGGGGGGGAGTTCGAAGCGCAAGACCACCACGCGCCGACCGGGCCGGGCGGCGTCGGCCTGCTCGCGCAGCAGCTCGAAGGCTACGGGGCGGACGAAGAGGGAGCGCTCGTAGCGGCGAAAGAAGCAGCCGCGGACCCCGCGGATGCGAAAGCGTTCCAGGCTGAGGCCCTCGTCGGCGAGTACCTGCTCGTTCGCTGCGCGCACGAGCTCGTCGGCGAAGCAAACCTTGTGGTCGAGGAGCGGGAAGGTCTGCGGCCAGTCCGGGGCGGGGGCGTCGGGGTCGAGGTCGGGCCAGACGTGGGCCCCGCCCGCGTACGGCGTCCACTCCACGCGCTCGGCGGGAAGCGCGAGCGTGAGGTAGTGCGCCACCGCCCGGTTCCACACCAGGGACTGGTAGGCGAAGACGTGCAGCGCGCGCTCTCGGGCGGGGCAGGCGCGGAGGGCGCCGCGGAAGTCGCCCGGTCGGCGGCGCAGGTGCCGGACGATGCCCGCGCCCCGCCGACCTCCCCAGCGCCGCGCCAGGAAGTCCCACTCCCCCCAGCGGCGCTGGACCAGCCGCTTGAAGCGCCTCTCGTCGGGGGAGTCGAGGTGGCCGGGTGCGGCCAGGAGCGCGCGCACGGCCTCCTCGAAGCGCCCGTGAGCCAGGCTGCGCCCTGGCATGGGCTGCCCCGCCACGAGGGTGCCGAAGCGCTGGTCGTCGAAGTAGTTCACCAGGCCGTGGGCCGCGATCTGGCGCAGCCGCCGTCGGCTCCGCTCGAGGTCGCTCGGCGAGAGGCCGCGAACGGTGACGGTGAAGCGGTTCCCGCGCAGGTCTCCGGCTTCGAGCGGGCGATCGGTTCGACCGAGCAGCTCCAGCTCCACGCCGTCGGGACAGCGCCGGAGGTCCAGTTCGCCGCGCGCGGCCAAGCGCTGGCTGGTGACTCCCTGCGCGTCCTTGAGGCCGGCCACACTCAAGCGGTCGAGGGGGAGGCCCTGCGCCCGGGCGAGGCGACGCAGGGCTTCGAAGGTGCTCAGCCGCCGCTTGCGCAGCAGGTAGAGCCCAAGCGGCCCCTCTTCGGACGCCGCGCGGGCGGAGAGCTCCTCCACCACGAAGTCTTCGGGGCGCAACTTGAACTGCATGAAACGCTTAGGCCGCCTCCACCCCTCCGCCCGAGGGTATCATCCGGTTCCTCACGCCGGTCGCCGAGGACGCGTATCAGAGACGCCGGCCGTGGCGGACCGAAACCGCAAGGCCCCGGCGGACGTTCGCCTGGCAAGACCTCGAGAGGCTCGAAAGGACGCAGCATGGTCGGACGCATCCAGGTCCTCGTCGCCATCGGGTTCGGCGCGCTCCTCGCCGCCCCAACCCCCGGCCTCGCCCAGGAGGGCGGCGCCCCCGCTGCGCCGAAGGAGGGGCAGGGGGTGGAGGCTCCTCCTCCCGCTCGCCCCGAGGGCGCCGAAGAGGCTCCCCGCAAGCGTCCCCGGCGCGGGGCGCGGCGCTTCCAGCGTGGCCAGCTCCCGGTGGAGCTCCTCCGCAAGGAGCTCGACCTCAGCCCCGAGCAGGTCCAGCGCCTCGAGGCCGTCAACGCGCGCGTGCGCGAACGCTGGAAGGAACTCCGCAAACGGTTCCAGGAAGGGACCTTCGACCCCCGAACCCTGCGGCGTTCCTTCCAGGAGACCCGCAAGCTCGTCGAGGAGGAGGTTCGCTCCGTCCTCACCCCCGAACAAACCAAGAAGTGGGAGGCTTGGCGCAAGCAGCAGCAACGCCGCTACGGCCGTGCCTGGGGCAACCAGCGCCGAAACCGGGAGGAACTCGGCAAGCGCCTCAAGCAGCAGGCCCTCGAAGCCCTGCGCCTCGACGCCGAGACCCGCGCCGCCGTCGAGCCCCTGCTCGACACGGTCTTCCACACCCGCCAGCTCATCCTCGAGGAGCAGGAGCGGCGCCGCGACGAACTCCGCCGCAAGCTTCGCGAAACCAACGATCCCGAAGTCCTCCAGAAGCTCCTAGCGGAATTTCGGGATGCCAACCGGGCCGACCGGGATCAACTCAAGGCAGCGCAGGAGCAGCTGCGCGAGGTATTGACCGTCGAGCAGGAGGCTCGGCTGGTCGCCTTGAACATCTTGGACTGAGGAGTCGCGCCGCCCGGCCTCATCTCGCGGCCTTGGCCCGGCTACGGGCCGCGGGAACGCCACGGCGAGCGAGGGTCGCGCCATGCCGACGGACGAACCGCAGGGAGGCCTTACGGGGAGGCTGGGGAAGATCCTGGTCTCCCGCGGCGTGGTCACCCTGGAAGAAGTCGCGCGGGCCCTCAAGGAGCGCGCGGGCGGCGAGCGGCTGGGCGACGCCCTCGTCCGCCTCGGCTGCGCCACCGACCGCGACGTCGCCGACGCCCTCGCCGAGCAGACCGGCCTTCCGGTGGCCGAGCTCGAAGGCTTCGAGCCGGAGCCGGGTCTGCTCGACCTCGTGCCCACGCGCTTCGTCTTCGGCGCCCGCCTCCTGCCCATCGAGCGCAGCAACGGCACCCTGAAGGTCGCCACTTCCGACCCCTTTTGCGTCAAGGAACTCGACGAACTGCGCTTGCTCGTGGGGCTCGACGTGGAGCCGGCCCTCGCTCCGCGCGACCTGCTGGAGGAGACCATCCACCGCCTCTACGGCGTGGGCGCCGACGCCCTCGACCGCGCCGCGGACGAAGGGGTCGCCGCCGTAGGCCTCGACGACGCCCACGGCGAACTCGAAGGCGACGACGACGACGCCGCCCTGATCCAGTTCGTCAACCGACTGCTCCTCGACGCGCTGGCCGCGCGGGCCTCCGACGTCCACGTCGAGCCCACCCAGCGCGAACTCAAGATCCGCTACCGCATCGACGGCGTGCTCCACCCCGCCAAGCTGCCGCGCGAACTCAAGCGCTTCCAGGCGGCCATCATCAGCCGCATCAAAATCATGGCCAGTCTGGACATCGCCGAGAAACGGCTCCCCCAAGACGGGCGCATTCGGCTCAAGGTGAACGGGCGCGAACTCGACGTGCGCGTGTCGGTCGTGCCCACCCTGCACGGCGAAGGAGTGGCCCTGCGCATTCTCGACACGGCGGGTCAGAGCGCGGGCATCACCCTCGCCGACTTGGGCATGGCCAGGGAGGACGAGCGCCTCCTGCGCGACTTCTTCCACTCCCCGCACGGCATCGTGCTCGTGACCGGGCCCACGGGGAGCGGCAAGTCGACCACGTTGCAGGCCGGACTGAAGGAGATCGACCGCGAGACGCTCAAGGTCATCACCATCGAGGATCCCGTGGAATACCGCATCGAGGGGGCGTCCCAGATCCAGGTGCGGGAGAAGATCGGGCTCACCTTCGCCCGCGGCTTGCGGCACATCCTCCGCCACGATCCCGACGTGGTGATGGTTGGCGAGATCCGCGACACGGAGACGGCGGAAATTGCCGTCCAAGCCGCCCTCACCGGTCACCTCGTCGTCTCGACGCTGCATACCAACGACGCGGCCGGGGCGGTGGCGCGCCTGGTGGACATGGGCGTGGAGCCCTACCTGGTCGCGGCCACGGTCACCGGCCTCATGGCCCAGCGCCTCCTGCGGCGCGTGTGCGCGGGCTGCGCCGTCCAGGCGCCGCCCGGAGCCGAGGCGCGCGCGCAGCTCGCCCAGCTCGGGCTGGCCGAGCTCGAGCGCATCCGAGAGGGAGCCGGGTGCGACGCGTGCCGGGGACAGGGCTACCTGGGGCGGACGGGCATTTTCGAGGTCCTCCCCGTCGACGACGGGCTGCGCGAGCTCGCCACCCAGGCAGCCTCGGCCGTGCGCCTCCGCCGCTACGCGCGCGAGCGCGGGCACCGCTCCCTGCGCGACGACGGCTGCCGCCTCGTCCGCGAAGGACGCACCACCCCTGCGGAGGTCCTCCGCGTAACCCGGGCGGAGTGAGCGGTGGCGACCTTCACCTACCGAGCGCGGAAGCTGGACGGTACGGCGGTGCAGGGGAGCCTGCCCGCCGAGAACGAGCGCGCCGCGCTGACCGCCCTCGACCGCATGGGGCTCTTCCCCCTCGAACTTCGCAGCGAGGACGTCGCGCAGCAGCGTCCTTCCGCCCTTCCGGAAGCCCTCGGTGCCTTGCGCGCGTTCGCCCTTCGTCGCCGCGTGGGCGCGGAGACCGCCGCCCGCATCGCCCGCCAGCTCGCGGATCTCGTCCGCGCCGGGGTACCCATTCTCCAGGCCCTCGACTCCGTCACCGAGCCGCCCACGGAGGAGGCGGCGGTTCTGTGGGGCGCCCGGGAAGGCCGCGACGACCGGCGGGCGCGCGCCGTGCTTCGCGACGTGCGGCGCGACGTGGCCCAGGGCGCGTCCTTGGCCGACGCCATTGCCCGGCGGCCGGAGCTCTTTCCTCCGGCATCGATTTCGGTCATCCGCGCGGGCGAAGAAGGCGGGGCCCTCGACGGGGCCCTTCTCCGCACGGCCGACTTCGCCGAACGCGAGCTTGCGCTCGAACGGCGGCTCAAGGCGGCCCTCGCCTACCCGGCCGTGCTCTCCCTCCTCAGCTTGGGCGCCGTGGTCTTCTTGCTCACGTGGGTGGTCCCGCGCTTCGCGGCCATTTACGACGACCTCGGCGGCGCGCTGCCGCTCCCCACGCGCATCCTCATGGCCACGGGCGACGTCCTGGCGCGCTGGTGGTGGTTGGGCACGCTGCTCCTCGTCGCCTGCGGCATGGCCATCGCGCGGGCCCTGGCCAGCGAGCAGGGCCGGCGTCGCCGCGACGAGCTCCTCCTCCGCCTTCCCCTGGTGCGCGCGGTCGTCGCGCAGGCCAGCATCGCTCGCTTCGCCCGCACCCTCGGCACGCTGCTGGCCAGCGGGGTGGACATTCTCCGCGCGCTCGAGATCGGCGTGCAGGCGGCCGGAAACCGCGTCTTCTGCGAGCGGCTGGGGGAGGCCGTCGCTCCGGTGCGCGAGGGCGCTCCCCTCGCCCGACCCCTCGCCGGCACGCAGCTCTTCCCCCCTCAGGTGGTGGAGATGATCTCCGTGGGCCAGGAGACGGGCCAGCTCGCCGAGGTCCTCGAACAAGTCGGAGCGCGCGCCGACGCCGAGGTCGACCACGCCCTGAAGATCTTCGTCACCGCCCTCGAGCCCGCGCTCATCGTGTGCGTGGCGGGCGTGGTGTTCTTCGTCGTTCTGGCCGCCCTTCTGCCCATCTTCAACCTGAACACGATGATCTCCTGAAGGAGCCCCCTCGCATGACCCAGCGCCGTCGCCGCCGTCGTGGCTTCACCCTGGTCGAGCTGCTCTTGGTCATGGTCATCCTTGCCGTCCTGGCGGCCCTCGTCTTGCCCAAGTTCACCGGGCGGGCCGAGGACGCGAACATCGCGGCGGCCGAGACCCAGATCAATTCGCTTTTCAAGACCGCCCTCGCCATGTACGAAGCCGACAACGGACGCTTCCCCACCACCGCGCAGGGGCTCGAGGCCCTGCGCACCAAGCCCACCAGCGATCCGGTGCCCAAGAAGTGGAAGCGGCCCTACATCGACGGCGAAGTTCCCAAGGACCCCTGGGGCAACGCCTACATCTATCGCTCCCCGGGCCAGCACAACCCCGACTACGACCTCGTTTCCATGGGCCCCGACGGCCGCGAAGGGACCGAGGACGACATCACCAACTTCAAGAAGAACTAGCGGACGTGAACGCAGCCTCGGCAGCGCCGCCCCGCCTCTCGCCGTCCGTCGCCGCGGCGCAGGGTCGCGCCCGATCCGAACCCTTCTCGGTCCAGGCCCGCGCCTCGGGCCTCTCCGTCGCGGCGCTCGCCGCGCCCGAGGAAGCCGACGCGGTCCGCGTCGGCCTCCCGTCGCCGGGCGAGGGGGGCTTCACCCTGCTCGAGCTTCTGCTCGTGCTGGTGCTGCTCGGCATCCTGGCCCTGCTCGTCGCGCCTCGCTTTGCCGGCGCTCGCAGTGCCGGCGCCTTGGAGGCGCAGGCCCGCGCGGCGGTCGCGCTCGCGCGCAAGGCCCGCGCCTTGGCCGCGGCCGAGGGGCGCACCTACCTGCTGCGGATCGACCCCGTGCATCGGACCCTTCGCTTGGCCCGCCGGCGGGATCCCCTCGCAGCTCCCGGCGACGAGGACGCTCCCGAACTCGACCTCGGCGGCGACGCGGTGGGTTGGTCCGCGCCGCTTCCCTTCCGAGAGGGAGTCGTCCTGCGCCGAGTCGAGCGCGGCGCGCCCGAGGCGCCCGTCGCGGTCGACCCCGGCCAAGACTTCGACTTGCGCTTCTTCCCCGACGGGACCGGCGAGGACGCGCTCCTGGTGTTCTCCCTCGCGGGCGCGGACGAGGAGCGCTGGGTTCGCTTCGACGCGGCGCTGGGCCTGGCCCGCCTCGCCGAGCCCGAGGCCGCTCCGTGAACGGTGGCCGCGAGCTCAGCCTGGTGGAGGTCCTGGTGGCCGTGGTGGTGTGCGGCGCAGGCCTCGCGGTGGCGGCCAGCGGCATCGCCGCCGCGGTTCGTGCCGAAGCCCACGCCGAGCGCCTCTCCCGCGCCGCCGCACACCTCGAGCAGCTCCTCGCGGAGGTGGAGTCGGGGGTCTTGCCCCTCGAGGATGGCGAAGGCGTGTTCGAGGGGGAGGACGCGGCGGCCATCGCCCTGCGCTGGAGCCTGCACGTGTCCACCACCGACGTGGAGGGCCTGCTCTCGATCCAGGCCACCGTCCTCTGGGACGAGGGCGGCCTCGCCCACGACCTCTCCGTAGAGCGGCTCTTGTTCGTCGATCCGCTGCTGGGAGGGCTGCGGTGAGCGTGCGCCGACGTGGGTTCACCTTGGTCGAAGTGCTCCTGGCCGCCGCGTTGATGAGCGTGGTCGCCCTCGCCGTCGGGCACGTGGTCGGCCTCTGCCACCGGGCGCAGCGCAGTGTACGCGCGAACGGCGACTTCCGTTCCCTCGCCGCCGCCGTGGACCGCCGGCTCAGCTCCGATCTGCGCGCCTTGGTCCCCCCGGGCGGCCTCTACGCGGCGGGGCTCGTGGGCGAAGACGCGGTGGGCGCCGGTGGCGAGGCCCTGGTCGATCCCGAGCGCGCGCGCGCCGCCTTCGACCTTGGCGAAGCCGACGAACTCCCTCTCGAGGAGCGCGACACACTCACCCTGGCCGTGTTCCCACCCGCGCGGGCGTTCGGGGAAGACACTCCGCCCGGCGAAGGCGCCCTGTGGAAGGTCGTCTACTCCATCGACGACGATCCCGAGACTCCCGCGCGCGGGCTCGTGCGCACGGTCACCCGCATCCGCGATCAGCCCGCCGGCGTGGATCCCCCGGACCCGGAGCCCATCGCCCCCGAAGTCGTGGCCATGGACCTGGCCTTCTTCGATGGCGAGGGCTGGGTCGAGACCTGGGACTCGGGCGCCTCGGACACACTCCCCCTGGCCGTGCGCGTGCGTCTGGTCTTCGACCGCGGCGACGCCCTCGTCCGGCACGACGTCCTCGTGGCCCCGCCGACGGCGCGCCCCGCCGCCCTTCCGGAGGCTGTCCAGTGATCCGGCGCGAGGCCGAGCGGCGTCGAGGGGTGGTCCTGGTCCTCGTGCTGGGGTTGCTGCTGCTCGTGGTGGCGCTGGCCCTCGCCCTGGGCGGAGAGGTCGCCGTGGAGTGCACGGTCGCCGCCGAGCGAGTCGACGCGGTCCGCTTGCGCGCACTCGCCGATTCGGCCGTGGAGCGAGCCCTGGCCGCCTTGCGCCACGACGACACCCCGGCGAGCGACAGCCTCTTCGACGCTTGGCGCGACGAGCCTTCTTGGGGTGGTCTCCCCGGCGACGGGGGGCGCACCTGGCTCCTCCTGCGCGAGCCGGACCCCGGCGACGGGGTGGAGCTGCGCTTCGGTGTGCGCGACGAGGCAAGCAAGCTCGACGTGAACGTGGCGAGCGCCGAGCAACTGGGCGCCTTGCCCGGAATTACCGAAGAGGCCGTCGAGGCGATCCTGGACTGGCGCGACGGCGACGACGAGGCGCGCGAACAAGGCGCCGAGAGTGCCTACTACGCTGCGCTCGACCCCCCCTACCAGGCGAAGAACGCCCCCTTCGAGTCCCTCGACGAGCTTCTGCGAGTCAAGGGGATCGACGAAGCCATGCTCTACGGAGAGGACCGCAACCGGAACGGCCGCCTCGACCCCGGCGAAGACGACGGGGATCGCTCCTTTCCTCCCGACGACGCCGACGGAGAGCTCGACCGCGGGCTCGTCGACTACCTGACCGTGTTCAGCCGCGAGCTGAACCGCACCGCCGAGGGCAAGGCGCGCCTTCGCTGGTCGCAGGCCAGCCCGGCCGAGGTCGAGGCCCGGCTCCTCGCCGGCGGGGCGAGCGAGGCCGTCGCCGCGCGCGTCCGCCTCCTTCGCGCCAGCGCCCCATCCATTGGCAGCCGCGCCGAGTTGCTCGCCCGTCTTGGAGTGAGCGACCGGGCGCAGGTGGCCGTTCTGCTCGAGGAGCTGACCTTCGTCGACGCCGACTTCGTCCCCGGCCGCATCAACGTGAACACCGCAGCACGCCCCGTCCTGGCCGGGCTGCCGGGGCTCGAGGAGGAGCAGGTGGACGCCATTCTGGCGCGACGCGCCGATCCCACCGCAGAGCTCAGCAGCCCGGCCTGGCTGCTCGAGGTCGTTCCCTTCGCTACTTTCATCGGGATCGCGGACAGCCTCACCACGCGCAGCCACCAGTTCACCATCGATGCGGTGGCGCTGCTCGACGACCGCCCCCGCAGCCTGCGCGTGGAGGCTCTGGTGGACCGCAGCTACGTTCCCCCGCGCATCCTGCTGAGGCGCGAGATCAGCGCGCTGGGCTTTCCGCTGCCGGGCGAGCGGGGGGAGGAGCTGCCGTGACGCCCCGCGGGAACGGCGCGCGCTTCGGGTTGGACCTCGGCCGCGCCAGCGTGAAGCTGGTTCGTTGCGACCGCGACGGCGTCCGCGGCGCCGAGCGGCGCGTGGACCCGGGCCTCGAAGAAGCTGCGCGCCGGGAGGCCCTCGCCGCCGCCCTTCGCGAGGTCGGCGCGGAACTCGGCGCGCGGCCCGGGGCGGTTCTCGACGTCGGCGTCCCCCGCGCCGAGGCCATCGTGCGCCGCCTGGTCCTTCCGCGCGTTCCCGAGCCCGAGCTGGAGCGGATGGTGCGCTTCCAGGCCTCCAAGCTGCTCCCCTTCGAGCTCGACGAGGTCACCCTCACGTGGTGCGTGGTCGACGATCCCGACGCCCGCTCGGAAGCCGGACAGGTGGTGGTGTTCGCGGCGGTCCGTCGTCAGGCCCTCGAGGGGACCCGCGCGGTCGTGGAAGCTGCCGGGTACCGTGTCGGCCGCCTCGAGGTCTCCACCCAAGCCGCCGCCCGCACCCTGGCCCTTCGCGGTCCGCGGGACGCCGAGGAGTTGCTCTTGGTCGACGTGGGGCAGGCCAGCAGCGACGTGGTCGTGCTCGAGCGCGGCCGTCTGCTCTTCTCCCGCAGCGCTTCGGTCGGTTGCGGCGACGACCCCGCTGCCGATTCCAAGTGGATGGATCGCCTCGCCCAGGAGGTGCTGCGCTCCCTGGTGGCCGCGCGCACCGAGGAGTCCGAAGAGACCGGCGAGCCCTTCGCGCGGGAGCGCACGCCTGCGCGTCTCTACCTTGCCGGGGGTGGAGCGATCCACGAGCCGTTGCAGAAGCTCCTGCGCGAGCAGGTGGGCGTGGAGCCCGCGCTGCTCTCGGGCCTCGAGGACGTCGCTCCGACCGTGGGCGCTCGCTTCGTCGTCGCCCGCGGCCTCGCCGATCCGCGGGACGTACCGGGGGTGCCCGCCCTCGACCTCGCGCGGCGTGCTGAGCGGCTGCGCGCGCACCGGGCGCGCGCACGGCTCCTGGTCGTTGGCGCGCTCGTCTTCGTCGTTGCCTGCGCGGCGAGCTTCGCCCTCAGGGCCGTGGCCGCCCGCGCCGAAGAGCGGAGGGCTGCCCTCGAGCGCGAGGCTGCCGAACTCGCTCCCGCCGCTCGGCAGGCTCGCCTGCTCCAAGCCGACGTCGAGCAGATCCATGCCTGGAGCCGGGGCAAGGGCCGCGAGCTGGAGATCCTCCTTGCGGTGGCTTCGGCCCTCCCCGAGGGGGAGAGGGTCTACCTCACGGGGCTGCGCTGGCAGGCCGGGCGCAGCCTGCGGCTCACGGGCCGTGCGAAGGACTGGGACTCGGTGGGGACCTTCCTCACACGCCTGGAGGGGCATCCCCTGATCGCCAAGGCCTCTCTGGATTCCGTTCGTCGGCCCCGGGAGCGCGCGCGGCGGGGCGTGGACTTCGCCGTCCGGGCGACCCTGACGCCGCCGGGAGACGGGCCGTGAGCGAGCGCTTGAGCGCCCGAGAGCGGCGTCTGGCCGTGGCCACGCTGGCGGTGGTGTTGCTTGCGGGCTTCGTGTCGCTGTTCGTAGAGCCCGCCTGGAGGCGCTGGACCCTCGCTTCCGGTCAGCTCGCCGCCCTCGAGGAAGCGAACCGTCGCGCCCGCGCCCAGGGAGAGCGCCTGCCGGCGCTGCGCGAGGAGCTGTTCCGCCTCGAGGAGGGCCTCCTCCCCCCCGCGGGCGTAACCCTGCAAGCCTGGATCCTCCGCCACCTCGAATCCCTCGGCGCCGAGGCGGAGTTCGAGCCCAGCTCGCTGCGCTACCTGCGAGCGGACCCCCTCGGCGAGAGTCCCTACGCCGAACTCCGCTTCGACCTGCGCGCACGAGCCAGCGCAGAACAACTGCAGGAGTTCCTCCTCCGGCTGGCCGCTTCGCCGCGCCAAGTCCGCGTGGCCTCGCTGAAGCTCACCCCCAGCGCACGCGATCCCGAGGTCCTCGACGTCGCCCTGACCTTGGTTGCCCTCGCTCCCCAGGTGGCCCTCGATGACTGAGCCGCTGCGAGCGCTCCGGACCGGCCTTCGCGGCAGCACGGGACGGACGGTGGCCTTGGCCGCCATCGCCAGCCTCCTCGTGGCCCTCCTCGCCTGGCGCGAGTTCGGGGCTCCGGAGCCGGCGCCCGCCCCCGGTACGTCGGAGGAGCAGCCGCCGCGGACCGACGCTCCGGCGCGGCCGGGCGCTCGCGCAGAGCGTGACCTGGAGGCCTTGCGCGGTCGCTACCGCGCGGTGCTCGAGGCCCGTCCCTTCGCCCCGCGCAGCTTCCGCCCTCGGCCGGCGCCGGCTCCCCTGCGCCCGGAAGCGCCCGCGCCTTCGCGCCCGAGCGCGCCGCCTCCCCCTGCCGGTCTGCGCTTGCGCCTGACCAGCCTCTTGGGTCGCGGCGCGGGCCGCCACGCCGTCCTCGAGGAAGGCGGAACGGGCCGAGGGATCATCGTTCGCGCGGGCGCGCGCTTCGCGGACGCGAGCGTCGCCGAGGTGGCCACGAGTTCCATCGTGGTTCGCCTCGGCGGCCTCCGAAAGGAGATTGCCCTCGGCGAACTGCTCGATCTTCCCGCCGCAGCGCGCGGTTCCCTCGTCGAGCTCCGTCCTCGCAGCGCCGCGGCAGCGCTTCCGAGCCCGCGCGGCGCAGGCCGGGGCTCCGCCGTCGAGCTCAGCGACGAGCGCCGCAAGGCCCTCTTGGAGAGACTCCGGGCCGCCCGGCGCGCCTCGCTGCAACGCAAACAAGGAGGCCAGGAGTGACTTCTCCCGTGCGCATCCTGCTGCTCAGCGCCGCCCTGTTCGGCGCGGCACTCCCCGCGAGCGGCCAAGCCGACGACTCCGAGGAGGAGGCGACCCTCGTCTTCAACTTTCGGAGAGCGTCCATCCAGAGCTTCCTCGGCTACCTCAGTCGGGAGGCCGGGTTCAGCTTCATCGAGGAGGCGGCCGTCCAGGGAGACATCACCGCGGTGGCCAACAAGCCCCTCACTCCGAGCGAGGCCCTCGAGGTGCTCCGCGCCTGGCTCCTGCCCAAGGAGCGCACCCTCCTGCGCACCGGCAAGGTCGTGCGGATTCTGACGCTCGAAGAGGCCAAGCGACGCGGGCTGCCCGTGCGCGTCGGCTCGGACCCCGCGCAGATCGACGACGACGAAGAGCTCGTCACGCAGGTCATGCCCCTCAAGTACGTCCAGGCGCGCGAGGTCAAAGAGCAGCTCGAAGGGCTGCTCTCCGCTCAAGGGCGCCTGATGATCGAGAACACCTCCAACGCCCTGGTGGTCACCGACACTTCGGCGAGCATTCGGCGCTTCGCCCAGGTCCTCGCGGCCCTCGACAAGGCCGTCTCCTCGGAGCTCACCGTCAAGGTCTATCGGCTGAAGAACGCCGACGCCGACGAGGTGAGCAAGGTGGTCTCGGACCTGTTCAGCGGCGAGTCCACGCCGGGGC
>RFHU01000062.1 GCA_003695705.1 Planctomycetota bacterium | reverse complement strand
GCTCAACTACTTGACGAACATCGTCCGCCCCACCCATCCCGAAGCCGAGAAGGTCAGCGCTTGGCTCGTCAAGCGCGGCTTCAAGGCCTCCGAGGACGGACGCCTGCTGCGGGCGGTGGTCCGCCGCGCACACTCCTGAGGGCCCGACAGCGGGGCGCCCGCAGCGCCCGCCCCCGGGCCCGGCCCAATCGGCGCGCCTTCGCCGTCCACGCGCCCCGACGCCGCGGGGCACCGCCAGTCCTCCCCGCGCCCGGCACCCGACCGGGCATCGGATAGACTCTCGGCCCCAACGACCCGAGGGAGGTGTTCCGTGGGCCTCATGGATGGCAAGACCGTCGCCGTGTTCGGCATCGCCAACAAGCGCTCCATCGCCTGGGGCATCGCCCGAACCCTCGCCGCCGAAGGCGCGACCCTCCTCCTCGGCTACCAGAACGAGCGCATGCAGCGCGCCCTCGAGGGCCTCGTGGACGGGGCCTTCCCCGAGCGCCCCTTCATGGCCCCCTGCGACGCCACCGTCGAGGGCTCCGTGGAGGCCTTCTTCGAGGCCGCCGCCCAGGAGGCCGGCGCCCTCGACGGCCTGGTCCACTCCATCGCCTTCGCCAAGCGCGAAGAACTCGGCGGACGCTTCCGCGACACCTCCTGGGACGGTTACGCCCTCGCCCAGCAGGTTTCGGCCTACTCCCTCGTCGCCATGTCCCGCGCCGCCGCCCCCCTCATGAGCGAGCGCGGCGGCTCGGTGCTCTGCATGAGCTACCTCGGAGCGGTACGCGCGGTCGAGGGCTACAACGTCATGGGCGTGGCCAAGGCCGCCCTCGAGGCCAACGTCCGCTACCTCGCCGCCGACCTCGGCCCCGAGGGCATCCGCGTCAACAGCATCTCGGCCGGCCCCATCAAGACCGTCTCCGCCATGGGCGTTTCGGGCTTCAAGTCCATCCTCGGACAGGTCGAGGCCAAGGCCCCCCTGCGGCGCAACGTCACCCAAGAAGACGTGGGCAAGGCCGCCCTCTTCCTCCTCTCCGACCTCAGCGCCGCCATCACCGGCCAGGTGCTCTACGTGGACGCCGGCTACTCCATCCTCGGCGTTTGACCGCTCCGTGACGCGCTGGGGCCTTCCCTCGGGCCCGTCCGCGTGGTAGGACCGACGCCGTGAACGCCTCGGCCACCGAGCGCCGCCGCCGGCGAGCCCTTTGCGGGCTGCTCGGCTTCTGCCTGGCCCTCCTCGTGGGGGTCTTCGGGCATCCCTCCGTCGAGCCGCTTCACGCCTGCGACGGTGTGCGCGACCACGCCGCGCCGCAACCCGAGCATCCCCACGACGAGGCGGCCTGCGCCGCCTGCCATCTGTTCCACACCCTCGCCCACGGCGCCGCGCCTCCGCCGTCGCCGTGCGCCTGCAGTTCCGCGCCCCCCGTCGCCCGCCGCCCGGTGCAGGCCGGCGCGCGAGGCGCCGCCGCTTTCTGCTTCTCCTACGCCCCGAGGGGCCCGCCGGAGGGATCGGCCGCCTGCTGATCCCCTTCCGTTCCCCCCCTCGTTCCAGGAGAAGAATCCATGCTTTCCTTGCAGCGGAGCGTCCCTGCGATGCTCCCGGTGTGCGCTGCCATCGCGGCGCTCTCCCCTTCCGCCTTCGCTCAAGAGGTCGAAGGCGACGGCGACCTCGAAGCCCTCCGGAGGGCCGCCGAGCAAGAGCTCGCCGCCGACGAGGCGCCGCCCGCCGACGAAGGCGAGGCCTTGCGCCGCTCGGCCGCCCTCGAGACCGAAGACGAGACGCCCATCTACCAGCAACTCCAACAGGCCTTCAGCGCCGTCGCCAACCGGCTCAATTCCTTCAACCCGCGCATCACCGTCATCGGCGACGCGCTGGCCCGCCTCTCCCTCGGCTCGGCCGAGCTCGTGGAGAACCCCGGGACCCCCGACGAAGTCCGCGTCGACGACCGCATGTCCCTGCGCGAAGTGGAACTCGACTTCCGCGCCGACGTGGATGCCTACGCCAAGGCCGTGTTCATCCTCGCCCTCGAGGAGGAAGGCGGCGAATACCTGGCCACCGTCGAAGAAGGCTACGTCACCCTGGAGACGCTGCCCTTCGGACTTCGCGCCCAGCTCGGTCGCTTCCGCACTCCCTTCGGTCGCATGAACCGCTTGCACGGCCACGACCTGCCCCAGGCCACCGAGCCCCTGGCGCTGACCGACATCTTCGGAGAGGAGGGCTACCTCGACAACGGCGCCCTGTTGAGCTGGCTGGCACCGGTGCCCCTGGAACTCACCGTGGGCTTCCTACAAGGAGACAACCAACCCGTCCTCGGCACCAGCGACCTCGATTCTCCCGCCTGGCTGGGGCGCGCCGAATACTTCCTGCAAATTTCCGACACCATCTTCCTCAGCGCCGGAGCCTCCTACCTCTACGGCCTCAACGACACCCCTGACCCCGCCGACCAGGAGTCCCACGTCTACGGAGCCGACCTGCTCTTCAAGTGGCAGCCGAACCAGTTCCGCTCCATCGTCGTGCAGGGCGAGGTCTACGGCATCAAGCAGGAGACGCCCATCACCGGGGATCCCATGTGGGGCTTCGGCGGCTACGCCTACCTGCAAGTCCAGCCCTTCCAGCGCTGGTACCTCGGCGTCCGCTACGACTGGAGCAACTTCGACGAGCACCGAGAGGACCGCGAGCAGTACGCGGTGAGTGGTTGGCTCAGCTACTACACCACCGAGTTCCTCCGCTTCCGCGTGGGCTACGAGCATCGCGAGCGAGAGAGCACTGCCGGAGGGGACCCCGACCTCGACACCTTCTTCTTCCAGCTCACCTTCGTCTTCGGCTCGCACCCCGTCGAGCCCTTCTGGTTCAACCGCTAGGAGGCCATCGTGCGCATCCACTGCTTGCTCTTGCTGCTCGCCCTCGCCGCCTCCGCCCCGGTCCGTGCCGAGGAGAAGACGCGCGTCGTCGTTACCCTCCCCTACCTCGGCGAGGTGGCCCGCGCCGTCGGCGGCGACCTCGCCGAGGTCGAGGTCCTCGCGCCGCTCGAACAGGACCCGCACTTCATCGTCCCCACCCCCGCGCGAGCCGTCGCGCTGAGCCGGGCCGACGTGTTCATCGAGAACGGCGTTCAACTCGAACTCTGGGCCGAGCGGATCATCGACTTGGCGCGCAACCAGCAGATCCGTCCGGGCTATCCGGGCCACACCTACGCGGCCACGGGCATTCGCACCCTGCAGGTCCCGCGGAACCAGAGCCGCGCCGCCGGCGACGTGCACCCCGCCGGGAATCCGCACGTATGGCTCGATCCCCTCAACCTCATCCTCATCGCCAAGAACGTCGAACAAGTCCTCGCTCGCGTGCGCCCCGGCGGCGCGAAGACCTTCGCCAACAACCAGAAGGCCTTTGCGCGTCGCCTGCGCGAGGCCTACTACGGCCCCGAGCTCTTGCGCCTCCTCGGACCCAAGCTCCTCGACAAGCTCAAGGACCAGGGGAAGCTCTTCGGTTTCCTGCGCGAGAAGACCTTCAAGAAGAAGCCGCTGAGCGACTACGCCGGCGGCTGGCTGAAACGAGCGCTGGCCCTCGAGGGTCTGACCTTGATCTCCTACCACCAGGTGTGGATCTACTTCGAAACGGCCTTCGGCCTGCGTGTGGTGGGCACCCTCGAGGAAAAACCGGGGATTCCCCCCTCGCCCGGCCACCTCGACGACCTCGTCGGCATCGCCGCCGCCCACGGGACCAAGGTCGTGGTGAGCGCGCCCTTCTACCCCTTCTCCCGCGCCCAAGGCCTGGCCGAGCGCATCGGCGGCGTCGCCGTCGTCCTCCCCACCGAGCCCGGCGAACAGGGTACCCAGGACCTCTGGGACCTGTTCGACACCATCTTCGACCGCCTCGAAGAGGCGGCGAAGGCGACGCGCCGATGACGACCGCGGGCGATGATTCTTCGGCGACCGGCCCCGCGGGCGAAGGCGGCGCCCTCGTCCGCATCGTCGGCGCGGACCTCGGCTACGGAGAAGCCCCGGTCTTGCACGGGGTCTCGCTCTCCGTGAATCCAGGCGAGTTCCTCGGGGTGGTCGGTCCCAACGGGAGCGGCAAGACCACCCTCTTGCGCGCGCTCCTCGGCGTCCTCCCGTTGCGGACAGGGCGCCGCGAGGCCCGGGCGCGCCTGGGCTACGCGCCGCAGCGCAGCGCCCTCGACCCCATCTACCCCTTCCTCGCCCGAGAGGTGGTCGCCATGGGCCTCCTCGGCCCCGAGGCGCGCGGGCTCCCCCCGGGCGAAGCCCGCGCGCGGGTGGAGCGGGCGCTCGCGGACTGCGGCATCGAAGACCTCACCCAACGCCCGGTCCGCGACCTGAGCGGCGGACAGAAGCAACGGGTCATCGTCGCCCGCGCCCTGGTCTCCGACCCCGACGTGCTCGTCCTCGACGAACCCACCAACGACCTCGACGTGCGCGCGGAGCACGAGGTCATGGAGCTCTTGCGCGCCCTCCACGCCAAGGGGAAGACCATCGTCATGGTCACCCACCTCCTCTACCTCGTCGCGACCCACGCCGAACGCCTCGCCTTCATCCACCGCGGCCGGCTCGAGGTCGGTCCCGCGGAGGAGATGCTCGAGCCCGAGCGCCTCGCCCGTCTCTTCGGCGCTCCGATGATCGTCGAGGAAGTGGGCGGACATCGCCTGGTCGCTCCCGCCCGGGCCCCGCAGGAGGGCCCGTGATCGACGTCCTCGCCGCCAACGCCGGCAGCTTCGCCGCCACCCTGGGCATCGCCCTCGTGTGCTCTTACCTGGGCCTGTTCACCGTCCTGCGCCGCATCGTGTTCACCGGCGTCGCCCTTGCCCAGCTCGCCGCCCTCGGCGTTTCGAGCGCCTTCTTCCTCGGCGGTCTCGCCGGACCCGAGGCTCGCGAGCTCGTCGTCCACCACGGGGGCACGGCCGGCAGCCTGGGCGCCTCCATCCTCGGGGCCTTGACCCTCGGCGGTCGCGACGGAAAGGGACGCATCGCCGCCGACGCGCGCGTGGGTCTGGCCTACGCCGCCGCAGGAGCCCTGGCCGTGCTCCTCGTGTGGCGCAGCCCCGCCGACCTCGCCGAGCTGCAAAACATCCTCGCCGGCGAGGTCCTCCTCGCCCGCAGCGGCGAGCTTGCCTCCCTCTGGGCCGGTCTGGCCTTCGTGGTCGCGGTGCACGCGCGCTACCGGCGCGAATTCTGGCTCGTCTCCTACGACCCCGAGTTCGCCCAGGCCCTCGGCCTCCCGGAGCGGCGCCTGCAGGTGCTCTTCCTCCTCAGCTTGGCCGTCGCCGTGGCCCTGGCCCTCAAGGCCGCCGGCCTGCTCCTGGTGTTCGCCTTCCTCGTCTTCCCTCCGGCGACGGGTCTCCTCCTGGGATGCACCCTCCACCAGGCCGCCCTCGTCGGGGCGGCCGCGGCCCTCGGCGCGTCGGGGGCCGGCTGGCTGCTCGCCATCGGCAACGACCTCCCCGTGGCGCCCACGGTGGCGGCCGTGCTGTTCGTCTTCACCGCCGCCGCCTGGGTCCTGGGGCGAGTCCGGCCCCTCGCCGGGGCTTTGCGGTTCGGCCTCTACGTCCTCGCCCTGGGCGCGCTCGCCCTCCTGCCCTTGGCCTGGGCCTCGCGGCGCCAGGCTCGGGAGCCCGCGCCCACTCCCCCTCCGACCGCAGCGCAGGACGGGAGCGAGGCGCCGGGCGTGGAGGACGGGCACGACGCCCATGGGGCGGGGTCGGAGCACGACGCGAGCGCGCTGCGCGAAGCCCTCGACCGCCTGCACCACGCCGACTCCGAGGAGCGAGCCGCCGCCGCGCGACGGCTCGCCGACCTTCAGGGCAGCGAGGCCCTCGGGCCCCTGCTGGAGAGCTACGTGGGCGAGGAGGATCCCAAGGTGTGCGCCCGCTGCGAGGAGATCATCGAAGGACTGCTCGCGCATCCGGAGGCGGCCGTGGTCCTCGACCGCGTCCTCCACGCTCCCGACGCCGACGTCCGCGTGCACGCGGCCCTGGCCCTGGTCGCCCTCGGCCGACGCGCGGGGCTGCAAGCCCTCGTCGAGGCGCTGCGGGACCCCGCCGTCCCGCCCTTCGTCAAGGCCGAGGCCATCGAAGGGCTGCGGGAGGTCGCCGGCACGGACTTCGGCTTGGACCCCTTGGGCGACGAGGACCCCGAAGCCCTGCAGCGCCTCGATCGCTGGTGGACCGAGATCGGCTCGCGCTTGCGGTGGGACCCCGCCGCGCGCGCGTGGCGGTCCTCCCGCTGAAGGCGCGCGGCGGGGGGGGCCTCCCTCCCCCCGCTGCGCGCCCCGGCTCGACTCGGCGAGGTGCGAAAGGCTCGGGCCGGCCCTCGCACCGGACGGGCGACCGCCCGGGTCGCTGCCCTCCTCCGCGGGCGGCTAGGGTCCGCCTCGCGATGGTGCGGTGAAGGGTGCGTCCCTGGGGGCTTGCAGGGCTGCTCGTCGCCAGGAGTCTTGGAATCGAAGAGCTCCGCGCAGCGCTCTGGGACTGCAGGGCACCGAGTGAGATGGGGCGTCATGAGCTGACGAACGAGCAGTGGCGGCTGATCCGGGACCTGTTTCCGCCGCCTGCAACACGACGGGGGAAGCCGCGGCACCCGCGAAGGCTTGGCGGTTGAATTCCGGTACGTGTCGATCGGCGGTGCGATGGTCCACCTTGAGGCGGACCCTAACAGCCCGTTGAAGAAGCCCTGACTTCGTTGCTCGTCGGTCACAACCCGAAGGTTGCTGAACCTCCTCGCGCCTCGTTAGGACTCCTTCAACGGGCTGCT
>RFHU01000061.1 GCA_003695705.1 Planctomycetota bacterium | reverse complement strand
CCGCGCCGGCGCGCAGGTCGCGCGCGAGCCGGGCGGCGCGGGGCGCGAGGGCCCGCGCTCGCTCCAGCGCCGCGGGGCGGGCGGGGAGGCCGGGGCGGGGCGCCTGGCGCAGCGCCCGGGCAGCGCGCGCGAGGTGGTCCGCCGCCTCGTCCCGGCGCCCTCGACGCCAGGCCAGCCAGGCGCGGCGCGCCCACCAGCCGCCCAGGTCCGGGAAGGCCTCGGTGAGACTGCGCAGGGGAGCCTCGAGGAGGTCGAGGCGCCCCTTGGCGCGGGCCATGTCCCAGAGCGTGGCGACGGTCGTGAGTTGGTCCTTGGAGAGGCGGCCCGTAAGGTGCGGGTTTTGCAGCAGCGAGCCGCGCAGGTAGGCCAGCGCGGCCTCGATCGCGTCGTCGTCGCGTCCCAGCGCGCGGAGGAGGGCCATGCGCGGGTGGGCGAGGGGGCCGGCGCGCGGAGGGAAGGCCGCAACGGCTCGGTCGAGGTCCTCGAGGGCCGCGACGCGTTCGCCGCGCACGGCGTGCGCCTTGCTGCGGATTTCGTAGGCGAGCGAAACTCGGCGCGGGTCCTCCAGGCCGCGCAGGGCCTCGTCGCAGAGGGCGAGGACCTCGTCCCAGCGACCGAGCTCGCTCTCCATGCGCGCCGCGCAGAGTTGCATCCAGGCGCGCTCGCGGGGGTCGGGGGCGAGGCGAACGGCCCGCCGGCAGGCGGCAAGGGCCGCGCGGGCGGCACGGGGACTCTCGTTGCGCGCGCCAATTTCCGCGACGGCCTTCTGGACCCAGTAGGCTTCGGGCGCGAGTTCCGCGACGTCTTCGATCAAGAGGACGGCCCGGGTGTTTCCTACGTCTACGTACTGCACCAGGGGACCCAGCAGTCCGCGGGGGAGCTCGCCGCCGCCCCGCAGGCGGCGCACGCAGCCCAGGAGACGCACCAGGTGCTTGGCGGGGTAGGGCTGCCGGGCGGCAAGGTCTTCGGCCCGCTGGAGGCAGTGCTTGACGAGTTCGAGGCGGGGAGGCGAGGGCGGGACCTCGGGGGGGAGCCGCTCGACCCAGCGCTCGAGTTCGCTCCAGTCCTCTTCTTCGACGGCGAGCCAGGCGCGGGCGAGGAGCACCGCCTCGAGGACGCCGCCGCCGAGGTCCTCGAGGTCGCCGAGCTCGCTGAGGACCTGGCGGACTTCGCCGAGGGCGAGGCGGCAGCGGGCCTCGGCCTCGCGGAAGGGCCGCGGCAGGCGCCCGCCGCGCGCCGCACGGACGACCTCCAGCTCCGCGAGCGCCCGGCGGGCGTCGCGCGCGGGGAGCGGCTCCCGGAGGCTGCGGGCGACCGCCAGCCAGCCGCGCAGGGCGGGGCGCCGAAGGAGCGGGCGGGCCCGCTCGAGGTCGGCCAGCGCGTCCGCGGCGCGGGCGGGCTCGCCCTGGGCCGCGCCCAGGGCGCCGCGCAGGGCGGCGGCGAGCCGCTCGTGCTCGTCGCCGGGCGCGGGCCCTTCGGCGCCGGGGCGCGGGCCACCCGCGAGCCAGGCGCGGGCGGGCGCAGCGTTGCCCTCCTCGAGGGCTGCGAGGGCCTCGAGGGCCTCCAACCGGCGGCGGGCCCGGCGCACGGCGGCCTGGACGGCGTCCGCGTGCTGCCCGGCGGCGAGGCCCTGGCCGTCGCGGGCGAGCCGGCGCAGTTCGGCGTCCAGCCTCTCGAGGACCGTGCGCTCCGAGCCCAGGGCGGCGACGCTGCGCAGGGCGGCGCGGCTGTCGTCGTCTGCCCGACGGGCTCGGGCCAAGAGTTCCACGCGGCGCCGCTCCTCGTCGAGGCGTTCGCGGGTGTGGGCCCCGTAGGCCAGGACCCCGCCGGCCAGGCCGAGGCAAGTCAGGGCCGCCCCGACCCAGCGCAGGCGGCGGGCCCGGCGCAGCAGCTGGCGCACCGTGGTGGCCGTGGAGGGCCGCGCCGCCAGCGTCGCCTCCCCGGCGAGGGCTCGGCGGAGGTCCTGGGCGAAGGCGCCGGCGTTCGGGTAGCGGTCGCGGGGATCGGTCCGCAGGGCCTTCAGGCATACGCTCTCGAGCAGCGGGTCGGCCTCGGGGGCGTGGCGACGCGGGGGGCTCGGCGGTTCGGAGAGGACCTGGCGACCGAGTTCCAAGAGGCTTTCGCCGGCGAAGGGCAGCCGGTCGGTGAGCGCCTGGTAGAGGAGCACGCCCAGGGCCCAGACGTCCGTCGCCGGGCTGGGGCCGGCGCCGTCGGGCAGGAACTGTTCGGGAGCCATGTAGCTCGGCGTGCCGACCAAAGCGCCGGTCTGGGTGAGCCGCCCCAGGCCCTCGGCCGTGGCGAGGCCGAAGTCGGCGACCTTGACCCGGCCGGCCCCGTCGACGAGGAGGTTGGCCGGCTTGAGGTCGCGGTGCACGACGCCCTGCTCGTGCGCGAAGGCCAGCGCTTCCGCCGCCGGCAGGAGGAGCTGGGCGCGCGCTCGGGCGGGGAGGTCGCGCCAGGCCTCCTCCAGGGTGCGGGCGCCGGGGACGAGCTCGTAGGCGAGGTAGGGCAGGCCGTCGATCACCCCCGCCGAGTGGACCGCCACGATCCCCGGATGCCGGAGGCGGGCGGTCAGCTCGCCTTCGCGGGCGAAGCGGGCCTGCCGGCGGTCGCCGACGCTCTTGGACAGCACGACCTTGAGGGCCACCTCGCGGCCCAGGGAAGGATCGAAGGCCCGATAGACCACCCCCATGCCGCCGCGGCCGAGCTCGGCGAGGATCCGGTAGGGACCGAAGCGATCTCGCGGGGGCGGGGTCGCTTCGGGGG
>RFHU01000564.1 GCA_003695705.1 Planctomycetota bacterium | reverse complement strand
GGGTTCCCCCGAGGCCCAAGCCCCCTCCGCAGGCGCCGAGGCCCCCAAGACGGCTTCGGGCCGCAGCCCAGCAGCGCGCAGCGAATCGCGCCGGGTCAAGCGGCCCGGAGCGGGCTCGGAGCGCAGCCCCGCCCAGCCGCCCCGCGGCGCCACCGGCGCGGCCGCTCGCCCGCGTTCCCGCCCCCGGGGAGCAGTGGTCCAGCGGCGCGCGAGCGCCGGGGGCTCGCAGCGCGTGCCCCCGGCCGGCGCCAGCGTGAAGGCCGACCTCGACCGGATCAACAACTCGGTCAACCGCCTGGCCAACTCGTTCCGCGTCGTCGAGTCGAGCGTCGTCAAGGTGGCCGAGGCCTACCAGCGCATCGCACGCGCGAACCAGCGCAAAGAACAGGCGTACGACCAACTCTACGAAGAGCTGCGGGCCTACAAGGACAATTTCCTTCTGGCTGCGCAAAAACCCCTCTTCAAGGACATCATCCTCCTCTTCGACGGGGTGCGCCGCAGCCTGGCGAACTTCGAGCAGCACGAAGGCGACAGCCTCCCCAAGGAGCAAGTCGTCACCTGCTTGAAGCATTTGCAGGAGGAAGTCCTCGAGGTGCTGTATCGACGGGACATCGAACTGATCGACGAGCACCCCGAGCGACTGAACATCGACTTCCAGAAGCCGGTGCAGCGAATCGAAACCGACAACCCAGACGAGGACCGGCAGGTGGTGCAGGTCGTCAGGGAGGGCTTCAGGATGAACGGCGTGCTGCTGCGCGCCCAGGAGGTCATCGTGAAGCGCTGCGTGAAGGAAGAGCAGGAGACGGAATAAATGTCCGACGACACCAAGCGAAAGATCGCTGGCATCGACCTCGGGACGACCTACTCGGCCATCGCCCACTTCGACGAGTACGGCAAGGTCGACATCATCCCCAACAGCGACAACGAACGCATCACCCCTTCGGTGATCCTCTTCGAGGACGACGAGGTCATCGTCGGCAAGATCGCCAAGAACCAGGCCGTCTCCAACCCCGAGAACGTGGTCCAGTTCGTCAAGCGCCACATGGGCGAGCCGGACTGGGTCCGCGTGATCAACGGACGCGAATACACCCCGGAGATCCTCTCCGCGATCATTCTCAAGCGCATCGTCTCCGACGCGGAGGATCAACTCGGCGAGGAGATCACCGACGTGGTGATCACCTGCCCCGCCTACTTCAACGACAACGAACGCAAGGCCACCACCGACGCCGGCAAGATCGCCGGTCTCAACGTGCTGGGGATCCTCAACGAGCCCACCGCCGCCGCGATCGCCTACGGCATGAACAACCTGGAGAAGGAAGTCAAGGCCTTGGTCTACGACCTGGGCGGCGGCACCTTCGACGTCACGATCCTGGACGTGAAGGGCAACAACATCCAGGTCCTCGCCACCGACGGCGAGCGGCGCCTCGGCGGCAAGGACTGGGACGACGTGCTGCTCAACCATGTGGCCGAGAAGTTCATGGACGAGCACGACATCGACCCTCGCGAGGATCCCGAGGCATACCAGGACCTCGTCATCAAGGTCGAAGACGCGAAGAAGAGTCTCTCCAAGAAGCCGCAGGCCAAGATCTTCGCCCAGTGCGCCGGGAAGAGCCTCAAACTCTCGGTCACTCGCGAGGAGTTCCAGGAGTTGACTCTGCCGCTGCTCGAGCAGACCGAAACCTACCTCGACGTCGTCCTCAAGAAGGCCGAACTGAACTGGAACGACATCGACGTCGTGATCCACGTAGGCGGATCGACGCGCATGCCCGCCGTCCAAGAAATGCTTCAGCGCGTCACGGGCAAGGGACCCGAGAAGGGCGTCAACCCCGACGAGTGCGTCGCCATCGGCGCAGCCTACTGGGCGGCGATCCTCATGGTCCGCGAAGCCAACGAGTTGAAGGAGAAGGTGGACGCAGGCCAGGCCACCGAAGAGGAACAGCAGCAGGTGGAGGTCGCGCAGGCCGCCGTGGAAGAGGCCGTCCCCGAGGAGATCGTCGGGATGCTCGGCGGGGTCGTGGTCACGAACGTCAACAGCCACTCGCTCGGAATCGGAACGGTCCTCCCCGGCGGACGGCGGAAGAACCTGATCATGATCCCCGAGCAGACCCCCCTCCCAGCGAAGGTGACCAAGGTCTTCGGAACGGCTCAAGACAACCAGGTCAGCGTCGAGATCAAGATCCTCGAAGGGGAGAGCGAAGACCCCGACGAGTGCGTGGAGATCGGGACCTGCGTGATCTCCGACCTCCCGCCCAACCGCCCCAAGGGGTCCAAGGTCTCGGTCACCTACTCGTACAACGAGGACGGGCGCATCGAGATCCACGCCCGAGACCACGAGACCGGCCAAGAAGTGTCCACGGAGATTCGGCGCGACGCGCAAGGACTCAGCGAAGAGGAAATGGACTCCAAGGGCGAGGAGATCGCCCGACTCCTCGAAGAAGGGCCCGAAGCGGTCTACGACCAAGGCTACGCCGACCAGGGCTACGACGACCAAGGCTACGCCGACCAAGGCTACGCCGACCAGGGCTACGCCGACCAAGGCTACGCCGACCAGGGCTACGCCGACCAGGGCTACGCCGACCAGGGCTACGCCGACCAGGGCTACGACGACCAGGGCGGCTACGCCGACCAGGGCGGCTACGACGACCAAGGCGGCTACGCCGACCAGGGCGGCTACGACGACCAGGGCGGCTACGCCGACCAGGGCGGCTACGACGACCAAGGCGGCTACGCCGACCAGGGCGGCTACGCCGACCAGGGCTACGACGACCAAGGCGGCTACGCCGACCAGGGCTACGACGACCAGGGCGGCTACGCCGACCAGGGCTACGACGACCAAGGCGGCTACGACGACCAAGGCTACGCCGACCAAGGCGGCTACGACGACCAAGGCTACGCCGACCAGGGCTACGCCGACCAGGGCAACGAGGACCCAGGCGGGTACGGCTACGACGACCCGGGCGGCTACGGCTACGACGACCAGGGACAATACGCCGAAGACGGCGGCTACTCGGACAGTGCTGGCTAGCGCCTTGGTGGAGAGGAGCCTGAACGCGTCCGCCCGTCCCCACGCGAAGGCGACTGCAGCTCCTCGCGCCTCGTCCGCACCCTCTGCAGCGTCTTCGGGCCGCCGCTGGACCCCGCGACTCGCGAACGCGCCGAGGGGAGGTGGTCGCCTTCAGCGAATGGCCGGGTCCCCGCACGCCTCGCCCTCCTCTCCTCCACGTCGGGCGCGAGAGACTGCCTTCGACTCGACCGGAGGAGCGGTCGGGCCCGCGAGGGGTCCCGCTCTCCACCGCGCCGGTCCCCCTCGGCCCTGCCCGCAAGCCGCGAGGTCCGCTCCCCATGGCTGACGAGCGCTACCAAAAGTTCCTGGGGATCGAACCGGCCGACGACAACCCCACCTACTACGAGCTGCTGGCCCTCGATCCTGCCGACCTCGACGCAGAATCCCTCGAGAAGGCCTACAAGACACAGATCCGCAAGCTGCAGTCCATTCGAACCTCGAAGGACGCGGGGTTTATCGAATACCTCAAGGAAACCCTCCGCAGCGCGCGGCGCATTCTCAAGGATCCGCAGCGCCGCAAAGAATACGACGCCTCCCTGGCGGCCAACGCGGAAAAGGACTTCCGCGAGTTCGTCGGACCGCTCCTGGCCATGCTCTCCCAGGCCATGATCGACACGGTGCTCGTGCCGAAAGCCATCGGCGACGGGCTGAGCGAGGAGCGGGCGCGAGAGATCATTGCCGAACTCGCCTCAGAAGCAGGCGTCACCATCGCCGCCGAAGCGGAAGCCGAGCCCGAGCCCGAGCCGGAAGAAGAAAGCTACGACGAAGAGGACGACTACGAAGGGGGATACGAGCCTCGCCCGGCAGCGCCGCGCCCCGACCCCATGCGGTCGGCGGACGGGGCGAGCGCCTCCGACCTGCGCGAGGCCGCCCCGGTGGGCACGGCGGAGGCTCCACGACGCGTGGTCATGCCGCCCTGGGTCATGCCCGAGAGCGAAACCGACAGCCTCCCCTGGGGCCGAGGAGGCTCGCGCAGTTGGGGTCAAGCGCGCAAGCGCATGGCCCGCAAGCGCAGCGCGGACCTGATCGACGAGAGCTGGTTGGACGACGAGTCGCGCGCGGCGCTTGGGGAAGCCATTCGCTCCTACAACCACGGCGCGCGACTCGCGAAGGTGGGCAGCGACGTTCACCGCAACCTGCGGGCCTATTTCCCCCCCCACAACGGAAAGCAGCAAATCACCCCCCGAATCAACGGCGTCAGTTACGAGAAGCTCTTCGAGACGGAGCGCAAGACGTACCAGGACGCGCTGAAGGCATTCCGAGAGGCCGTCGCCAAGGTGGCAAACGTGCAAAGCTCTCGCGCGGAGGAAATCCGGGAGCGAGGGACGATGAACCTCGCCTTGGTCAAGGGCATCCTCGACGAAATGACGCGCCACAAGATGGCCCTCATGGGAGGGCTTTCGCAAAGCGAAGAACTCCGCGCCTGGCAGGCCTTTGTCGGAAGCCGCCGCTCCCCCCGCCTCCACAAGACCGTCGCGGAGCTGAGTTCTTAGCAGGCCGCGAGGGGGTCGTGAGCCGGAGCCCGAAGCTGATCGTCTGCGTCGAGCCCTTCGGCAAGCGCGAAGTCCCTCTCCGGAAGCGCGTCCTGCGCATCGGCCGCGGAAACGACCAGGACGTCTGCCTTCCCGACCGCAAGATCTCCAGCGCGCACGCCCTGCTCGAACGAACGCGCGACGGCTTCCTCCTGACCGACCTAGGGAGCACCAACGGAACCTACGTCAACGGAGCCTTCGTCGAGGGGAAGGTGCGCTTGCGCCTCGGCGACGAACTCCGCTTCGGCAACACGCTGGCCCTGCTGACCGATCGAAGCCTCGCCGAACTGCGGGATTGGCCCGAGAAACCAACGCAGGCAAAGGGCCCGGAAGTCACCGAACTCGAACTCGAACCGGCTGTGAAGACGGTCAAGTACCGCGTCCTCGACGTCGAGCGCCAGCTCCTCTCCAGCGAAGACGGGACCGGCTCGATCCGGCTGCGCCGGAAGCTAGAGGTCCTCCACCGCGTCACGGTCCTCACCCGCGGGTCGACCGACGGCGCCAAGGCAATCATGGAGAGGGCCCTCGAACTCCTCCTCGAGGTGGTCGCCGCAGACCGAGGCGTCTTCTACTTGACGGACGCCGAGGGGCAGCCCCGCCGGGCAGCCTCCCGACTCCGACGCGGCGCCTCGCGCTCCCGCAAGGTCGCGGACAGCGCCCTGCCGACCGAGACCAGCTCCACCGAACCTATGTCGGGCGGGCGTTGGGAGGCCTCTCGGAGCCTCCTCAACCAGGTACTCGAAACCGGCGAGGCGATCGTCATCCGCGACGCGCGCGAGGACCAGCGCTTCGGTGCCGACCACTCGATTCATCGCACCCACATCCGCTCGGCCTTGGCGGTCCCGCTCTTGGCACGCGACCAAGTCCTTGGCGTCCTCCAACTCGACAAGCGCGAAGCCCGCGCCCCCTTCGATGAAGGAGATCTCCACCTGACGGTCATCGTCGGCCAGCAGGTCGCCGCGTCCCTCCACACCGCTCGCCTCTTCCAGGCGGTCCGACACGCGAACCAAGAACTCGAGAAGGCCCGCGACGAAATCCTCCGCTGGAATCAGGAACTCGAACAGAAGGTCGCCGAACGCACCCGCGAGGTCGAGGAGCAGGCCGCTCGCATCGAAGAACTCATGCAGCAGAAGGATCAACTGATCGGCATGGTGGCGCACGACCTGCGAACTCCTCTGGCAGGGCTGTTGGGCTTCGCCGAAGTTGCCATGACGGGGATCGACGCCGGTCTGGAGCCGGAGCGTACCAAGCAAGACCTCGAGGTCATTCGCAGCACCGCTCTGGAGATGAGCGAACTCCTCAACGACCTCCTCGACGTCTCGAGGCTCGAGGCCGGGAAGTTGAGCATCGACCCGCGCCCCTTCGACCTGTTGGACCTGATCCGTACCAGCGCCAAGCGCTACGAAGCCCTTGCCGCTCAGAAGGGAATCGCGTTTTCTACCCGCCTCCCGGCCGGGGAACTCTCCGTGACCGCCGACCCCAAGCGCGTCGGACAGATCCTCGGCAACCTCATCTCCAACGCGATCAAGTTCAGCAACCCCGGAGGACGGGTGGTCCTCTCCGTCCGCCGCGAGCCCGAGCGCGCGCTGGTAAGCGTCGCGGACACCGGCCAAGGGATCAGCCCCTCGGACGCAGAGCGCATCTTCTCCCGCTACGAACAGGCAGAGGCGCAAGCAACCGCCGGCGAACACGGCAGCGGCCTCGGTCTGTCGATCGCAAAGAAGTTGATTGAACTCCATGGCGGATCGATCTGGGTGGACTCGGCACCGGGAGAAGGCGCGCTCTTCACCTTCGCGCTTCCCCTGTAGACTGCGAGCAAGCCTCCGTTGCGTAGCTACCGGAGGTCCGAGGCGGTGCTCATGGTCTTCGACGCCCTGCGGCGCGCTCTGGGGAACGACGGCCCCGAACGGCTCGACGAGGTACAGCGGGAGATCGCGCGGCTCGACGAAGCCATCGCGCGGAGGACTCGCGAGCTGCACGAGCTACGCTCGCGCCGCCTGCAAACGCTCTTCCCCGACGGACCGGTGCCGGGCAGCGGCGAAGGCCGCTACCCCGGCCTCGATCCCGTGAATTTCGAAGAGGACGAAAGCCAAGGCTGGCTGATCTCCGCGGCGACCGGGATCATCGACAACTTCCCCGGCAGCGAGGCCCTCCTCTCGCAGCTCGACTCCACGCTCGCAGCGTTCGCGGATGCCAACCACCTGCGCGTAACGGAGCGCAGCCCGTACGCACACCTCCTCGCCTGGAGCCGGGACATCCTCGAACGCTGGGACCTGGAGCGAAGCGCCCCGCTCTACCTCTCCAACGGAAAGGGCTCGCTGGTCCTCGGCTGCAAGAACCCGCTGATCGTGCTCGACCGCCAGGCCCTCGACGCCCTCGACTCCGAAGAGCAGCGCTTCCTCCTCGCGGCGACCCTCGGGCATTTGTTCTTCGGCAACCTGCGGCTGTTCGCCTTCTACCGCCTGATGGGAATCCTCGACAAGCTCCCGAGCATGACGGGGGCGGTGACCCGCGGCCTCGGCATGATTCCCGGAATCGGGAACACCATTTCTCGCGGCTTCGAACTGGTACGCACCCTCAACAACCAAGTCGTTCGCAAGACCAACCTCGTGATCGGTCTCCGCCAGCACGTCCTCTGCGATCGCCTGGCCACCTTGGCGCTCGGGAGCCCGCAGCCTGCGCTCCGCTACCTTGCCCGCACAGCACTCGGCGGGCAACACGCCCTCGAACCGGAGGTCCTCGAGCAACTCGTCGACCAAGGAAGAGCCCTCCAGCGCCGCTACGACGCCGGAGAAGTCGACCTGAACATGCTGTCCGTGATCGGCCCAGGCGAAGCGTTCGCCGCGTGGCGAGCCTTCAAGCTGAGCGCGTGGCTGGAGGAGGAGCGCTCGCAGAAGCTCTTCGAAGGCTATTACGTGACCCGCGAGCGACTCGACGAGCACCGCCGCGCCGACCGCAAGATGGAAGAAGCGATCGGCGCCCTCGAAACGCGCCTGCTCGAACTCCACAAGCGGCAGGGCAAACTGCGCGAGGAGTTGCAGGGCCTCCTGGCCCGGCACGAGGAGGCTTCCGAAGAGAAGCCCGAAGACTGACCCTCGCCGCCCCGCGGACCGGTCGCGTCGAGCCGGGCACCCAAACCGCCTGCCGTCCCGCCTCGCCTCCTCCCGGCGGGCCGCAGCCTGAGGGCCTCCGTCCGGGCAGCCGCGACGACCGCAGCGCAGCCACCCGCGAGCGAGACGCCAAGGCTTCGGACGACTACTCGGTCGCTTCGCCCTCGGCCTGCTGGATGGCCTTCTCGGTCTCGCTGTCGAGTTCGCGCTCTTCCGCGCGCTCGTCCTCGCGCTCGCCAGCGTCCTCGTCGAGTTCGTCGCCCTCGGCTTCCTCTTCGAGGGCCCGCTCGGCGCTGCGGCTCTCGCGGTCTTCGTCGCGAATGATGTCGCGTTCCTCTTGCTCTTCGGCCCGGCTCTGCTTCTGCTCGTGCCGCGTGCTCTGACGCAATTCGAACTCGCGCTCGGCCCGGCGCCGCGCCTCGGCGTCCTCTCGCTGCTTGGCGATGCGAATCGCGCCTGCGTGCGCAGGGCCGTGCCGGACGTAGTCGCGCCGCCAAACGGCCAGCTCCTCCCGGTCGCCGGCAAAGTCCCGCAGCCGGGCAGTGACGGCGTAGCGGCGGTGGAGGGAGCGCCGCGCGAGCTCTCGCTGCTTGCGATCTCCGAGCCGGTCCTCCGCCCGTTCCACCCGCGCTGCCAGCACGGCACGTCGCCCGCGGTCGAAAGCGCCCAAGAGGCGCAACTCTTCGAAGTCGCCCAGGCGGTCGGCAAAGCGCCGGAGTTCGAAGCGGTAGAGAACCCCTTCCCGGCGATCCCCCGCGGAGTCGAGCGCTCGGTCCAACCGCGCGCTGCCGCTCGCCCGGGCACGGGGAGCTTCCTGCGCCAGGGCAACCCCCGGAGCGAGGAGCAGGCTGCAGCAAGCAAATGCTCGTAGCGTTCCGACCAAAGCCAAGGTTCCTCGTAGACAGGGTGGGCTCAACGAATGGCGTTCCACGCCCGTAGAAGCCCTAACCCGTTTCCTTCCAATGTCCTTTCGCCCCGTCCTCGCGCGGCTCCGCCGACCTTTCGGCGCAACCGCCAGGATTCGGGCACCTTCACGAATTCCTCCCGATTACCGGGCCCCCTCCTCCCGCTGACGCAGTTCGTCGAGGTATTGGCGGGCGCGCTGGCCCATTTCCCCCTGCCCGTCGACCTCGAGGAAGCGCTCCAAGCGCTCCCGGGCCTCAGGAAGCCTGAGGTCGAACTCGACCAACCCCAGGTTGTAGAGGGCAATGCGATGGTCCGGCTGGAGGTTGAGCACCTCCTGGTAGGCGTCGCGCGCGAGTTCGAGTTCGTCGCGCGCCAGGTAGGCGTGCCCGAGGTTCAACCAGGCCGGCGCGTAGTTGCGATTGATCGCCAAGCACTTGAGGTACTCGGTGATCTCCAGCTCGTACTGCCCCTTGTGGTAGTAGCAGATGCCGAGCTTGAAGTGCGCCTTGTAGAAGCGCGGATCCATTTCCAAAGCGAGTTGGAACTCGCGAATCGCCGCGTCGACGTCGGGCGGCTGCTGAAGGAAGTGGACCCCCTGCAGGTAGAAGCGCCGGGCTCGGTGCGTCTGCAAGGCCTCGTCGGTGCCGTCGTTCGCTGCCTGCGCGACCGCCGCCGTCGCGCTCGCCCGCGGCAGCGCGCCCGTGAGCGCACCTTCGGGGGCTGCCTCGCTCCGATCTTCGAGTTGAACGAGCTCGGGCTGCCCGCTTGGAGAATCGTGCCGCGGCGCCGGCGGCGTCGCCGTGCAGCCAACGAGGAGGCCAACGGAAAGGAAAGGCCAAGCCCTCATGATTCGCTTCCCCGCGCACCGCGCAGGCGCGCCCCTCTGGGTTCGTACCATAGACCCCCCGAGCGAACTTCGCCAGGTAGCCGGCATAGGATACGCCAGGCCAACGCCTTAGGCAAAGGTCTCCCGGGCCGAAATCTTGGACGGCCCTCAAGGCCGCCGGCTTCGATCGAGGCCTTCCAGGCGAAGGGCTCGGGCGCTGAGGACGCGCTCGATCTCCTCCCGAGAGCCTGCGTAGCGGCGCGCACGCTCTTCGGCGCCCCGGCGCAAGCCCGACACACGCTCGAGGTCTCGCCGGGCTCGCCGCAGGCGCTCGGCGAGGGTCGGGACGGCGTAGGCGTAGCGCACCAAGCGGTCGAGGTGGGCCACGCGCGTACGCAGCTTCTCCTCGACGGGGGCGAGCGAGCGAGCGCGCTCCCGCGCGCCGTCCTCGAGGGCCGCGTAGAGCTCTACGAGATCGCGCAGCACCGGGGTGGGTGCGTCCGGGTCGACCGGACGAGGACGAAACTCCTCCTCGGGAGGATCCTCGATGGACTCGAGCGCCTCGAGGCGCTCGAGCTCTGCAAGGGCCCGGTCGGTGTGCTCTCGCGCCTGCTTCTTTCGCCCGATGCGCCAGGCTCGACCCGCGGTCTCCAGAAGACGCGCAACCCAAGCCCAGCTCGCGCGCACCAACTCCAGGCGCCGGACCCGCTGCGTGTCCCGAGCCTCGCGCAGGCGGACCTCCACCCCCGCCACCTCGGCCGCCGCGTGGTTCTGCTCGCGGCGAGCCGCCTGCAGCTGGGCGTTGCGAAGCACGCCGGCCGGCTCGGCCTGAAGGCGCCGCACCCGCTCGGTCTGCATGCGCAGGGCGGCCCGCCGCCGGGCGAGCTGCTGCTCGAGCAAGCGGACCCGCACGATCGCGTCGTGGTGCGCTGCCAGCGCGCGGTTCCGCGCCTCCTCCAACTTCCGGAGGGAGGGTTCCTGCGCGCCGGCCGGACCGGGCAAGGCCCAGCAAGCCCCTAGGACCGCCACGAGAAGCAGCGTGCTCCGGGAGAGCCTTCCCTTCCCGCCGGCGCTCGCGGAGGCGGACGCACCCGAGGAGCCCCCGCCCGGCCCCCCTCGCGAGAGAGCGCAGGGCCTCGCTTCCTTGGGGCCTCCGCCGCTCACTTCGGCTTGCTCAGCTCGTATTTCTTCATCTTGTACTGGAGGCTCGATCGCTTGAGCTTGAGCGCCTTCGCGGCCCGCGTCTGGTTCCAGTCGTTCTCCTCGAGGGCCTTGCGAATGATCTCTCGCTCGATCCGCTCGATCTGGGCCATGAGGCCCGTCACCTCGTGGTACTGCTTGCGGCTCTCGGGGTCTCCCTCGCCTCCGAACACCTCGGGGGGCAGGGTGTCCGGCGTGATCCGGCGCACGCCGTCGGGCCCGCTCTCCGCCAACACCAAGGCACGCTCGAGGACGTTCTCCAGCTCCCGCACGTTCCCTGGCCACTCGTAGATCCGCAGCAGGGCGAGGACCTCGTCGCTGACGCGACCGCTGAGGCCGGTGGCCTTCTGGTGACGCTCGAGGAGGGCTTCCACCAGCAAGGGGACGTCCTCCAGGCGAGCGCGCAACGGGGGGAGTTCGATATTGATCACGTTGATGCGGTAGAAGAAGTCCTCGCGAAATTCGCCCCGCTCCACCATGGCCTTGAGGTCGCGGTTCGTCGCGGCCACCACCCGCGCGTCGACCTTGATCACGCGGTCTCCACCGACCCGCTCGATCTCCTTCTCTTGCAGGAAGCGGAGCAACTTCACCTGCGTGGAGAGGCTGATCTCGCCCAATTCGTCGAGGAAGACGGTGCCCCCCTCGGCCAACTCGAACTTGCCCCGGCGCATCCCGGTCGCGCCGGTGAACGACCCGGCCTCGTGCCCAAAGAGTTCGCTCTCCAGGAGGCTCTCGGCGAGGGCCGCGCAATTGACGGTGACGAAGGGCCCGCCAGCGCGTGCAGACCGCTCGTGGATCTCGCGCGCCACCAGTTCCTTGCCGGTCCCGCTCTCTCCCAGGAGCAACACGGGGGTATCGGCCTGGGAAACCTTCTCGATGAGGGAGAACACGCGCTGCATGGGCGGCGAGGCGCCGATCACGCTCCCGTAGCGCTGCGCGAGCTCACGGCGCAGCGCTGTGTTCTGGCGAGCGAGCTGGCGCCGCTCGAGTGCCTTCTGGATCTTGGCCTCCATGGCGCCGAGGGGAAAGGGTTTCTCGACGTAGTCCAGGGCCCCGAGGTGCATGGCTTCGACGGCGGAGCCGACGCTCCCGTGGGCGGTCATGACGATGGTGTCCACGCCCTGCCCGAGTCCGTCGAGTTCGCGCAGGAGGCTCAGTCCGTCGAGCTTGGGCATGCGCAGGTCCGTGAGCAACAGGTCGAAGTCCCCCGCGCACAGGGCCTCGCGAGCGGCGCACCCGTCGGCCACTCCGACCGCCTCGTGGCCGAGCCCTTGCACGAGCTCGAGGAGCACCTCGCGCAGGCCTTCGTTGTCGTCGGCGATGAGGATCTTGGCCATGGCGAAGCTTAGCTTCCTCCTGCGGTTGCTGGAGCTTTCGGGCCGGGGGCCGGCGCCGAGGACACCACCATGGGGAGACGCACCACCAACTCGGCACCTCCCCCCGGAGCGTCCCGAACCGAGAGCTTCCCGCCGTGCGCGAGGACGGCCTTGTGACAGATCGCCAGCCCCAGCCCGGTCCCTTCGGCGCGCGTGGTGTAAAGGGGGTCGAACACGCGCTCGCGCTCCTCGAGGGGGATCCCCGGGCCTTCGTCGCGCACCCGCAGGTAGACCCCCTGCCCGACGCGGTGGAGACGCACGCGCAACGCACCGCCGTCCGGCATGGCCTGGCAGGAGTTCCGGACCAGGTTGATCACCACCGTTCGGAGGAGGAGCGCGTCGAGGGCCAAGCGCGGCAGCTCGTCGAGCTCGAGCAGGACGCGCAGCTCGCCGGCCCCCTGCGCCAGGGGCGCGCCGGCCAGCGCACGTTGCACCTCGTCGTCCGCCGCGCCTTGCTCGAGGAGCGCCTGCGCCACCGCTTCTCGGACCAGCTCCGCGAGATCGGTCGGCTCGCGCCGCACCCGCTCGTCGCGTGCGAAGGAGAGAAACTCGTCGAGGAAGACATTCAGCTGCGTGACCTGGTCCCGCAGGCGGCGCGCCAACCGCGCGACGTCGGGGGGCGCTTTGCGCTCGATCAGCTCGGCGAAGCCGGACATGGCCCCGAGCGGGTTCTTGATCTCGTGGGCCAAGCCCCCGCCGAGGCTCCCCAGCGCGCCGAGCCGCTCGTTGCGCGAAGCCGCACGGCGGAAGCGTTCGAGCTCGGTGCGGTCGCTGACGACCGCGACGGCTCCGAGGAGTTCGCCGTCTTCGGCAGAGAAGGGAGCGCAGGTGAGCTCGACGAGGCGCTGGCGATCCTCTTCGTCCTCGGCCGCTCCGGGGACCTCGATCACGAACAAGGCCTGGTCGGTGGCCGAACCGCGGAGGGCTGCGTCGAGCGCACGAGCGAGCGGCGACTCGGGGTCGGGCAGCGGCTCCCCCAGCGGATGGCTTTCGCGGAAGATCGCCTGGGCGCGGGCGTTCCACACCGTGAGCCGCCCCTGGGGGTCCACGGCCACGACCCCTTCGGGGACGCCCGCGACGAGGCTGTTCGCGTAGCCCTTGAGGTAGGCCGCGGCCACTCGCTCGGCTTCGTAGAGTTCGCGGAGCTTCTGATCCTTCTCGGCCAAGCGAGCGACCATTTGGTTGTAGTGCTCGGTTAGGACGCCGATCTCGTCGTTGCGACGCACCCGCGCCGGACTGGGTCCTCCCTCTCGCTCCATCGCGCGCACGAGCCGGTAGACAGGCACGTGGACGCGCTGCCGAACGAGCAGGACCGCGGCCGAAAGGACGATCAGCCCGGAGATCGCCACGAGGAACAGAAAGGTCCCGTCGACCTCGGCCACGGACGCCGCGAAATCGGCGGGGATCTCCACTCCGACCACCGCGAGGGGGTCGCCCCCCTCGAACACCGGCATGTAGGCGCTCTTGAACACACGCCAGCGCTCGACGCCTCCCTCGCCCGGAAGCTGATCGCCCCACAAGGCCGAGGAGACGGGCCGTCGCAGTTCCAGGGCCTCGCGGACCGCCAGGTTGCGGTCCGCGATCAAGCGGCCGAGCAGCGCCGCCCGATCGCCTCCGCTCGAGCCGAGGACGTCGACCTCCGCGCCGCCCGCCGCGGACGGCAACGCGAAGACCACCACCTCCGCGACCCCTCCGGCTTCCACGTGCTCGGCGCAGAGCGTGTCCAGCGATGCCCGCGCGCGACGACGCACCCGTTGGTTGGGGTGGCGGGCCCGGGCGATCAAGCCGGGCCGCTGCTCGAGGTCTCGGGCCACCAAGCGGGCCACCGCCTCGAGATGCCGGTTCACCTGGCGCTCGAGGACCGCGTCGTTGGTGTAGTGCATGAACACCCCGGCCGCGCCGAAGGCCAGGGTAGTGACGAGGGTCAGCACCACCGCGAAGGTGGTCAGGAGGCGCGTCCCGAAGGTGCGGCGGGCCTCGTGCCGACGCCGACGCCGCTCGGGGCGCGGCGCCGCGGGGTCCGTCGGTGGCGGGGGCGAGGGAGACACCTCGCCCAGGGTAGCAGCCTCCTCCGCGGGACCCGAACCAGCCGGGGGCTCCGCAGCCCCCTCCGCCTCGCCTCCGCCCACGGGCGCAGCGGTGCTCGCGGAGGGCCTTCCCTCAGCGCCCCCCAAAGAGCCGCCAGGGGGCGAAGGCGCGCTGGGCGTGCTTGAACCCGTCATACTGGAACAGTAAGATTTTCCACCCCTCGCTGGGCCGTCGCGACCCGGAGCCGACGTTCGGGGAGCCCAGCGGACGAAGGGGAGAGCATACCCCGAATGGCCTGGGGCGCGGCCTGGGCGCGGAGATCTGGGAGAGAAACAGGACCATCGTGACCCAGCTTCGAGACCTCAAGGAACTCCGCTTCCGCAGCAGTGGGCCTGCGCTCCCTCCCACCGTCCTCGAGGCCGCCAAACTCAAGATCGACCCCGAAGGCCAGGGCGAGTGGCGCCTCCCCGCCGCCTACCGCGCCTTCCTCAGCAAGCGAGACGGGGGACGCCTTCTCTGCGGCGGCTTCAAGAGCGACGGCAAGACCTGGATCATCGAAGGATTCTACGCCTTCGCGGACGCTGCCAACCAAGCCGAGCGCCTTCGCAAGGCCGGCAAGCTCCCCGAGGGAATCCTCCCCGTCGCGTTCTCGGCCAACGAGCGCCCCCTCATCTTCCTCGAACTGACCGAACGGGGACGGGTCTACCTCAAGACCTCGCCCCGCGCACGCTGGGAAGACGAACGCGCCGTCTACGTGATCGCCAAGGACTTCGCGGCCTTCCTCGACATGCTCGGCGACCCCAACACCCTCGACGCACCCGAAGTCGCCGCCGCGGAGGCGAACCCCTGGGGCATCGCCGTCCCGACGACGCCGCCCGTCAAGCCGGTCCCGCCCCAACGGCCGCGCCCGGCCACCAAGAAGAAAGCCGCCAAGAAGAAAGCCG
>RFHU01000563.1 GCA_003695705.1 Planctomycetota bacterium | reverse complement strand
GGGTTCCCTCTGCGCGGCCCAGCAGGGCGCAGGGGGAAGCCGGACAAGGCGCGAGGAGGTCCAGCAACCTTCTGGTTGTGACCGACGAGCAACGCCGTCGGGGTTCCCTCTGCGCCCTGCTAGACGAGGGTGTCGCGGTGGAGGGCGTAGGTGAGCAGGTCTTCGGTGTCGAAGAAGATCGACTTGATGTTCCCGAGCATGATCTCGGTGCCCGATTCGAGCTCCGCCTTGCCCTCGAGGCGTTCACCCCACAGGTAGGTCCCGTTCTTGGCGCCGAGGTCCTGAATGCTCCAGGTGCCGTTCTCTCCCCGGATCAGCGCCGCGTGCAGGTTCGAGATCGCCCCCAGGGGGAGGTGGATCTGGGTCACCGTCGCCCGTCCGATTCGGACGAGGTTGTGGTTGGCGAGGTCGAAGACGGCGTCGGTCACGTTCTGGTTGACGCCCTTCTTCAGTTCCTCCTGGCTGAGGGTGATGGTGTTCGAACTCACGGTGGTTCCCGCGCTCTCGCGGCCTTTGGGGGCCTGGACCACCAGGAAGGGGCCGGGGAACTCCCTGCGGACCGTCTCGGCATCTCCGGCGGCCTTGAACTCCGCGCGGTACTTGCCGAGGGAACGCGGGCGAATGCGGGGTTCCTTGCTGAGGTCCTGAATCAAGTCGAAGGCGTCGTCGGTGCTCAAGAACAGGAATTGCGCCTCGCCGAGCAGGATCTTGGTGCCGAACTTGAGGGGACTCTGCTCGCTCGGACCGAGCTTGCGGCCGTTGAGGAAGGTCCCGTTCTTGGAGCCGAGCTCGCCGATCGCCCAAATGGAGCCGAAGCACTCGAACTTGCAGTGGCGGTCGGAGACGGTGTCGTGGCCCACCACGATGTCGCACTCGGGAGACCGCCCGACCACGAAGGCCTCGCCTTCGGCGAGGTTGAGGATGCGCGACGTCTTGAGGTCGGGGGAGAGGCCGTTCCCCTTGAGGCGATCGGGATCGAAGTCCCGCGTCTCTCCGTTGCTCGTGTCGATGGACCCGCCCTCGGGGTTCAGTTCGAGGAGGAAGGGGGCGGCGTAGCGAGCCTTGAAGCCTGCCTTGGGCAGGGCGGCGCAATCCCGCGCGAGTTCCGCGAGGGTTTGCCATTCCATAGCCACCAGCCTCCGACCCATCCACGGCCCGAACGCGCCGCCCGGACGTCCAAGGGCGGGGCGGTCGGGTCCTAAACCGTTCCGGTATGGTATACCCTGCGCTCGAACATCGCCACGGGTGGAGAGAATGGCCACACTCGCCGAGCTCCTCGGCGCTTCGCAGGTCCGGCCTCGCGTCGTAAGCGCTTGTGCGCGTTTGATCGACGAGGAGATGGCCCGCAAGCGCGGCCTGCGGGCCATGGCCCTCAAGGCCGGCTACAAGACCGTCAAGGGACTCCGGCCCGGCTTCGTCCCGGCCGTGGTCGACTTCCTTCTCGACGAGTTCTGCGCGGCCCTCGACCCCTTCTACCGGCGCTGGAGCGAGGGTCCCGCCGACGCGCGCCCGCCTCTCGCGCGCGCCCTGGAAGCCGAGCGCGACGCGGTGGCCGAGGCCCTGCTCGGGGTCACCGACCGCCGGGCGGATCGGAGCACGAACCGCGTGGTGGTCAAAATCTACCGGAAGCTGCGCCCGACGGCGAAGGAGCACGTTCTCGAGGCCCTTCCGGGGCTGGGGCGGAGCATCGAACCCTTCCTGCGCTCTTCCGTGTGAGCTGCGACTCGCGGCCGTTCGCCCCGGGCGCGAGCCGCGGCGGGCCACGCAGGGGTCGGTCGACCGTCAATCGCCGGGCAGGGCGGCGCGGACCACGCGGTCGCGGATCCGGAGTTCCTCGCGGGCCTTCCAGCGCTTGAGCGCGGCCGCGTAGGCGCTCTCCCCGCGGACCGCGTCGCGCACGACGCGGGACACGAGGTCGACCCCGAAGCGGTCCTGGGTGCCCTCGCGGAGCGGCGCCGCGGCGGATTCCAGCACGCGGCCCGCCAGCGCGTGCCGGCGGGCGCCCTCGAGTTCCCCGGCCACCGCGGCGGCCTCACCGAGGAAGGCGGTCAGGTCCCAGGAGCTGAGCGCGTCGAGGTGGGCGAAGGCCGCGGCGAAGTGGGCGTCGGCGGCGTCGGGGGAGCCCAACGCGCCGGCCGCAGCGCCGCAGCGCAAGAGGGTCTGGCAGAAGAAGTAGCAGGCGGTCGCCTCGAGCCCGTAGCCGAACTCGTCCTGCGCCGCGGGCCGAGCGCGGGCGAAGCGCTCGAGGGAGTCGAGCGCGGCGCGGGCGACGGCGGCCACGAGTTCGAGGCCGCGCCGGTTTTCGCCAAGTTCCACGGCGCCGGCCACGCACACGTCCAGGGTCTCGAACAGGAGCCAGTTCGCTTCGCCGGTCTCTGGGGTGCGGGCCAGCTGCTCGACCTCGGCCAGGGCGAGGCGCGCGGTCTCGGAGAGCAAGTCGAACGCGCCCCGGCTCTCTCCGAGCTTCGCGCCCGCCAGGGCCGTGCTGATGAGGAGTTCGTTGCGGAAGTAGGCGCCCTCCTCGGCGCGCGCCTCGACTTTCTCGTGGACCTCTCGCAGCACCTCGAGCCCGCGGTCGCGGAGCCCGAAGGCGGGCACCAGGGCCACCAGTCGCGTCAGCACGCGGTGCGCGGGCTTGTCGGGGGTGGAGGGGAGTTCCCAGGCCTCGCGCAGCGCTTCGAGGAGGAGCGCCGCCCCCTGTTCGCGGGCGCGCTCGCGGGCAAGCTCCCAGAGTCCCGCGATCCGAACGAACTCCGCCTCGTAGCGGGCTCCCCGTCGGCGGATCTCCCCGGTCAGGGTCGCCGCCGCCGGCCAGGCGGGCTCTGGCAACGCGCGCAGGGCCAGGCGCAGGGCGGGCACGGAGAACTCGTCGATCAAGAGTTCGGGCTGGGCGCGGACCAGCGCCAGGAAGCGCTGGGCGTCGTCCGAGGGAAGGCGGTCCTCTCCGCTCAGGCGGGCGACGGTCTCCACCGCGTTTTGGATGTGGATGCGGTAGGCGTGGTCGGGGTGCCGCAGGTTCTGGACCGCGCGGCGCGCCGCGCGCAGGGCGTCGGGGCGGAGGAGGTCGGCGATCAGCTCCTGGGCGGCAGAGACGCGGTCGAGGGTCTCCAGGGCGTCGGCGGCCTCCTGGACGACGTGCAGGCGGACCGTTGGTGGGTGGGGGCGGAGGAGGGCGAGGCCTTCCTCGGCGAGGGCGCCGGCGCCGCGAACGCCGCCGGGGGCCACGTCGGCGAGGCAGCGCAGCCACTCGATCAGTGCACGGCGGGTGTCGAAGCGCTCGCCCTCGTCCTCCGCCTTGCGGGATTTCGCGAGCAGCTTTGCGATGTCGTCCAGGACCTCGGCGAGCCGATCGAGGCTCCCTCCCGCCTGGGCATGGTCCCAGACGGCCGCCGCGCGGGCGCGCGCGCGAACCCGCCACGCCCGCAGCGGCGGGGCGCCGCCGCGGCGGGCCGCCGTGCGCACGGCGCGCTCGGCGAGTTCGCGGGCAGCCTCCGCCTGGCCGAGCTCGGCGAGCCCCCAGGCGGTCTCGGCGCAGGCGTGGGCGCGCAGGGCGGGGTGCGACAGCTCCTCGGAGAGGCGCTGCGCCTGCCGCAGGAGAGGGGCCGCGCCGCTGGCGCCGGCCGCCCCGGAAGCGGCCTCGCCGTGGCGGGCGAGGAGGAGGCGGCGCACAAAGGGAGGGACTTCGTGCTCTTCGACGCCGCGGACGACCAGGTCGCCGAGGATTGCCTCCCGCTGCCGTTCGAATTCGAGCGCGTCCCCACTCACCGCGAGCACGACTTCCCAGAGGAGCCAACGGGTTCGCTTGCGCAGCCGGTCCTGCGCGCGCTCGAGCCGCTCGTAGGCCTTCTGCGTCGCTTGCCGAAAGGCCTCTGCGTCGGCGGCGGCGGCGGCCTCCGTCGGGTAGGCCAGGGTGCGCCGCGCGAGGTCGAGCACGGGGGGGGCGCCGCGCTCGGGGGTGGCGTCGAGCGCGGCGCGAAGCTCGTCCCACGCCTCTTGCCCGGCAGCGCCGCGGAGTTCCCACAACGCGCACTCGTACGCCCGCAGGGCCTCCGACGCGTCGCCGGCACGGAGGCGGAGCCGAGCGAGCGTCAGCCAGCGACCGGGGGTTGGTTCTGCGGAGAGCAGCTCGCGTTCGGCCGTTTCGATGGCGGCGCGCAGGGCCTCGTCGGAGCGGCGAGCAGGGGCGGAGCGACGCCGTCGGGC
>RFHU01000562.1 GCA_003695705.1 Planctomycetota bacterium | reverse complement strand
GTTCTGTGCTTCGGCGTCCGCCACCGCCGGGCCGGAGGGGGGCGCGGGCTCCGGGGGCGTCCGGGCGGTCCCCTCCTCCGCCTCGGCCTCGGCGCCGGGGGTCTCGTCCTCGGCGCCGGGGGCCTCGGCGGGGAGGCCGAGCTCCTCGCTGAGGGCGAGCGGCGTGGGAGAGGCCTCGGGGGGATCGAGGACACCGGGGCCTTCTTTGGCCAGGATGACTTCGAGGGGGGTGGTGCCTACGCGCAGGCTGTCGCCGTGGGTCAGGCGAACCTCGGTGTTGGGGGGAATTCGCTCTTCGTTGACGAAGGTCCCGCCGCGCGACTTGAAGTCCACGACGGTGACGGTCGAACCGTCCACGCGCAGGGCCGCGTGCTTGAACCCCACGCCCTTGTCGCGCAGCTGGATGTCGGCGGCCCTCCCGGTCCCGACCTGGTAGGTCCCGTCGTCGAGTTCGAGGCTCTGCCCTTCTCGACGTCCCCCGAGGATGTTGAGGCGAGCCGGCACGTTCGCATCCCCTCCCCGAGCGCGAGGGACGGTGCAAGTCATTGCCGCAGAGGAGCTAACGGCAGTGGCCTTGTAGCACACCGCCTCGCGCGCGTCAACGCCGTCCAGGGCGCCAGGCCCCTTCTCCCTAAGCCCCGGGCGGACCGCGCTCCTCCCTGGCCGCGGCGCCCCGAGGGCGGGGAGTTCAGGAGGTCTCCGCGCTCGCTCGTTTGGCGGCGGCCTCGTCGGCGCGAGGGAGGGTCACCCGGAAGACCGCACCCTGTCCCTTGCCTTCGCTCCGTCCGTGGACGCTGCCGCCGTGGCGGCCCACCGTTTCGTAGACCAGGGAAAGCCCGAGGCCGGTGCCTTCGCCCTCGCGGCGGGTGGTGAAGAAGGGTTCGAACATGCGCTCTTGGTCGTGGGGGTCGATCCCTTCGCCCGTGTCGCGGACCTCGACGAACACGCGCGAACCGGCGTCCCCCGCCCTCACCCGCACGCTGCCGCCTCCTTCGGTGGCCTGGAGGGCGTTGAAGAGCAGGTTGAGGAGGGACTCCTGCAGGGCATCGGAGTCGCCCAGGACCGGCAGCGCTTCGGGGGGCACGTCGCAGGCGATGGGGTTCTCCTTGGCCCGGGGGTCGAGTTGCGCGAGGGAGACCGCGTCGCGGACGACGTCCCGTAGGTCGAGGTAATGCATGACCGTTGGTTTGCGACGCGAGAAGTCCAGCAGGCGGCGCACGACCTTCTTCAGCCGGTAGGCCTCGCTCTCGATGGCTTCGAGGTAGTCGGGGAAGTCCTCGAAGGCGGGCAGGCTGCGGAGTTCCTCTTCCTGGGCGCGGTCGCGCAGGCCTTCGGCCGCGCCGGCGATGACCGTGAGGGGGTTGGCGACTTCGTGGGCGACGCCGGCCGCGAGGCGTCCGATGGCCGCCAGGCGGCGCTCTCGCTCCAGGTCGCGTTCGCGGCGGCGGAGTTCCTCGGTGCGCTTGCGCACCTCTTCTTCAAGGTGCTCGTAGTAGTCGCGGAGCTGGCGGGCCATGTCGTTGAAGGCGTTGCCCAGCGCGCGGAGTTCGTCGCCTGGGGGGACGGGCACGGTCGTGTCGAGGCGCCCTTCGCCGATCTGACGGGCCGCCCGGACCAGGCGGACGATCGGCCGAGCCGTCGCCCGGGCGAAGATGACGGCCGCGAGGAAGGTGCCGAGCAGCGAGAGGGTCGTCACGCCCAGGGTCACCAGGGTGTTGAGGAAATCCGCGTTGTCCACGACGCGCTTGATGGCCAGATGCGCCTCGTGCCCGATGGGCCCCGTCACCCCTCCCTGCCGGAGTTCGGCCACGCGGGCGAAACGCTCCTTGGCCGCGCTCAGCTCGCTCCAGGCGCCCGGGGCCTCCTCTTCCTCGGTCGAGGTGGCCTGCAGCGCGATGGCATACGCGCGGCCGGCCTCGCGGTAGGCGAGGACGCTGCGCTCCACGGCCGCGATGGCGTCGCGAGACTCCGCGCTGCCCATGAGGCGCCGCAAGCTCCGGCACAAGTGGAGCGCTCGCGTCGTGGGGGCGGTGACGTCATCCAGCCCGGACTCGCGCGAGAGCTCCTCCGGGTCGGGGATCGCGGCGAGCTCGGCCTCGAGGCGGCCAACCACGTCGTCGGCTTGGGTGTAGATCTGCAGCTTGTCTACGTCGCGGCCCACCGCTTGCAGACTGTAGGCGGCGGCAAGACCTCCGGCCATGGGGAAGAGCCCCACGGCGAGGAACATGAGCAGGAACTTGGTCCTTAGCCGCACGGCGCGGTTTTACCAGCCCTCGTCGCGTGCGCCAGCGCTCGGACGAGGGGAGTCAGTCCTCGTAGGTGCGGAGTTGCTCCTTGATCCCCGCTTGGAACTCGCGCCACTGAGCGAGGAGGGCTCCCGAGGGGTTGCCGAGCAAAATGGCCTGTTCGATGGCCTCGTCGGCGGCGGACCAGTTCTCGAAGAAGACCTCCACCCGCATCAACAGGTAGTAGGCCCAAGCCGCTCTCCGCTCGTCCTCTTCCTGCTCCACCACGACGTGCAAGTTGTCGCGCGCGGCCGTGTAGAAAGGGAGCGCCTTGGCGCGGTGTTCGTTGCCCAGGCGACGGTGCGTAAGCGCCTCACGTCGCTGACCTTGCTCCATGAAGCGCGCGGCCTTGCGCAGTTCGGCCCGTTCGCGCAGGTGGTGGGCCTCGCCGGCCTCGTACTGAAAACGGGCGAGTTCGAAGCGCAGTCGGGTCGCGGCGGGGAAGCGCTCCACCCCCTTGCGCAGGGTCTGCATGGCCTCCTGGGTCTTTCCCTCCTCCGCCTGCAACATGGCTTGCTCGTAGACCTTCGCGGCTTCTTTGGGAGGAGCGCTGGCGCAGCCGCAGGAGAGCGCGAGGACGACGAAGGGCGCGAGGGAGAGGCGAGAGAGGTTCACGAACGGGTGCTCCGAGGAGGAGACGCGCGGCGAGGAAGAGGGTTCAGCCGAGGGGACCGGAACTTAACTCATTCAGCGACCCGGCGCATAGTCCTTCCGCATGCGCTCGCGGCCCCCTGCGCTGAAGGGGAACAGGCCGCGCCCGCTCGGAGGGCGCGAGGGGTCGAGCTTGCGTTCGGCCAGGTAGTTGGCAATGTCCTTGCGAATCGTCTCGTAGTCCACCCGGAGCGGCTCCTGCGGAGGGACCCCCGCGGTGTCCATCTCGCGGAGCACGTAGTCCAGCCAGCGCAGGGCGAGCTCGTAGTCCTGCAAGAAGAAGTGGAGCTTCCACACGAAGTCGAGGACGCTCTTGTCGTCGGGACGGAGGCGTCGGTAGAGCTCGAAGTGCTTGAGGGACTCCCGCGCGGCTTTGCGCACGTTCTCGTTGGCCCGGTCTCGGTAGGGCTGGTACTCGCTCAAGAGCTGCTTGACCTCTTCGTCGGTCAGGGGCGGTCCGTTGGGGGCGGCCGTGGACTCGAGGGCGACCCGCTCCATTTCCCAGGCCACGGCGTCCGCAGTGCGCCACCAGTAGGCGGCGTCCGCGAAGAAGAGCTGGGCCAGGAGCGAACGGTCGCGGGAGGAATCGGGGACGCGCCGGAGGATCTCCTGCAGGAGCTCGCCGGCTTGCTCGTAGTCGGGAGGGTCTGCGCGGAGGCAGCGCAGGGCGGCGTCGTGCCGCATGCGCACCCAGCGAGCCACCTGGGTGGCGCTCCGCTCCCCCGTGTCGTCGACTTCGATGTCGTCCCACTCGAGCTCGAAGGGATCGAGGTCGAGGTGTTGGGTGGGGCGCCCCCCCACGTTGACGGTGATGCGGTTGGGGTGCGGCGCGGGCGCCGTCCCGCCAGCACCACTGCTCGCGCAGCCGGCGAGCGCACCGCTCGCGAGCAACGCAGCGATGGCGGTGCGTTCAATCCTCATGCTCGTCGTCCTCCGATCGCGCGCTGGCCAGGACCCGCTGGACTCGCTCTCCGCTCCCGCTGGCGCGCACCGTCTTGTAGTTGCTGATGGTCACCAGGCCGGGCTTGGCGCCCTTGGGCTTCTTCACCCACTTGCGAGGGGTGTAGTGGACGTCGACGAAGCCCCGTTGGCGGGCCTTCGAGTAGTAGGCCGCGAGGCTCGCGGCGTCCAGCAGGGATTCGTGGTTGGGCGGGCGCTGGGGGTCCACCCGCAGAATGACGTGGGAACCCGGGCAGCCGGCCACGTGGAAGAACAGGTCGCGCCCCCGCGCCATGCGCATGGTGAGACGGTCGTTCTCCATGTCGTTGCGGCCCACCAGCACTTCGTGTCCCTCCTTGGTGCGAAAGCGCCGCGGGCCTTGGTTCGGTTGCTGCTTCTGCTTGGGGGCGGCCGTCTTGCGCGGCAGGGCCTTGAGCCTGCGCAGCGCTCGTTCGCAGCGGTCCAGCGCCTCCTGGTCGTCGTCGGAGAGCGCGGAGAGTTCGTCCGCGATGGCCTGCAGGTCGGCCACGAGCGCGTCGGTCTCGCCTTGGCGGGTGCGGACGTGCACTTCGCCCTTGCGTAGCTTCTTGGCCTTCTTGTAGTAGCCCTCCATGGCCTCGCGGACGGTGCGCTGGGGGTCGAGCTCGAGCTCGAGTTCGCGGGGCTCTTCGCGGGTGTAGTCGGTGACGGTGACCCGGCCTGCCTGGCGGGGCAGGCGGCCCAGGTTGGCCTTGAGGAGGTCGCCGAGGCGCTCGTATTCGTCGGCGCGTTCGACTTCGCGCAGCTGCGCCTCCAGCTTGCGGAGGACGCCTTCGGCCCGCGCGATGGCCTTGCGCGTGGCGCGGAGCAATTCCGCCCTGCGGCTCTGGCGGGCGACCTCCGCCGCGCGTGCGCGCTGGGCGGTCGATACGGCGATTCCGAGCCGCAGCGTTTCGGGATCGGGGGAGAGTTCCGGGCAGAGCCGCGGTTCGGGATCGGGGCCGCCTGGGCGGGGCGGCGGCGGCGCGTAGGGCTCTCCCTCGGCGAGGGGGCGCCGGGCCGGGCCGGCCTCGAGGGCTCGGACGATGCGCTCGCCCTCCTCGGGTGCCCCCTGCTCCACGAGGAGTAGGTTCCCCCTGCGTCCGAGGAATTCGACGATCAGGCTGCGGCCGCGAGGACCCTCCTCGGCGGCGGCGCGTTCGCTGCGCTCGCAGCGCAGGCGCAAGATCCGGTCGCCGGCGACCTGCTCGAAGTCGAGGACGCGGCAGCCAACGAGTCGCTTGCGGAGCAGGCTGAGGAAGGGGTGGGCGTCGCGCGCAGCGGCCTTCTTGCAGCGCTTGTCGTCGGCGGCGACTCGTTCGGGGGGAACGACCACGCAGCGGGGGGCTTCCCGCGCGAGGCCGATGTCGAGCGCGACGCGCTCCACGGCGCGCGCGTTCGGGTCGTCGTTCTCGTGGCGACGAGCGAGAAGAGCCCAGCCGTCGTCCGTGCGCCAGATGCGGTGTACGTAGGTTCCCCGCAGGGCCGGGGCCCCCTCTTCCGCCCAGCGCGCGACGTCGGCCGCCGAGAACACGGCGCGATTATGCCTGCGCTCGGGTCACGCGGAAGTCATGGGAGCCGGCGGGCTCGGCCGAGCCTGCGCCACGCATTCCCCGCGAGCGGAGCTCAGTCGCAGGCGTGCAGGTCGGCGTCGGCCGTGGACCAGGAGAGGATCCCCTCGCCCCCGGGGAAGAAGAGGCCCAGTTCGCGCTCCGCGGCCTCGGGCGAGTCGCTCCCGTGGACGAGGTTGTACTGGTTGCTGATCCCGTAGTCGCCGCGGATGGTCCCAGGGGCGGCCTTGAAGCCGAAGGTGGCACCCATCATGTTGCGGCACACCTCGATCGCGTTGGGGCCCTCGACCGCGAGGGCCACGATGGGGTCGCTGGTCATGAAAGACACGAGCCCGGCGTAGAAGGGCTTGCCAACGTGTGCTTCGTAGTGCTTGGCCGCGAGCTCTTCGTCCATCTTCATGAGCTTCATGCCGGCGATGCGCAGGCCCTTGTCCTCGAAGCGGCTGATCACCTTCCCGATGAGGCGGCGCTTCACGCAGTCGGGCTTGAGGAGGATGAGGGTGGTTTCCATGGGGCTCTCCTTGTCGGCGGGGATTCTACGGAGCGCCGTGCGGGGCGCCAGCGCGGGCGCGCGCGGACGGCCGGAGTCGCTCAGTAGGCGCGCCCGATGTAGCGGTCGAATCCACTGCGGATGAGCGAGTAGACCACCAGGGTGTAGCCGACCTGGGTTCCGGCGGAGAAGAGGAGCGCCACGAAGAGGACGGCGAGGTAGTTCCCCTGAGCGCCTGCGATCTGTTGCAAGGAGCCGAGCCCGGAGGCGGGCTCGACCAGGTAGTAAGAGGTCAGCGGCAGGTTGAAGGTGGGCAAGCAGCACACGAAGGGGAGGACCGCCTGAAAGCTGATGAGGATCAGGGCGGCGATGATCGCTCGGGGGGTGGTGGGCTGCATGAGGGAGACGAAGATCCCTTGGGTGATCTGTGCGACCACGGCGAAGGGGATGGAGACGAGCAAGTAGACGAAGGTCAGGGGGTGGATGACACCGGCCAGGATCCAGATCGCGGCGTGGATGAAGGGGAGGGCGGAGAGGAAGACGATGTTCCGCGCGATGCCGCGCACCTTGCCCTGAACGTAGGTCCGGCAGTCGAGGGGGGTGGATGCCATGAGGACCAAGGTCCCGTCCTCTCGCTCGCGGGAGACCGTTGTGGCGGCGATCACCGTGGAGAGGAGGACGAGGATCCCCGTGAGGGTGGCCACCATGTAGCGGTGCAAGGTCACGTCGGCGAGGGAGTCGGGCAGCAGGGCGTGAAAGAGCAGGTAGGAGGCCAGCAGGGCGACGAGGAGGGCCAGGTTCACCCGCCACCAGTAGCGGTTGCGTCCAATGGTGTTGACGCAGGTCTCCATCCAGTAAATCGGGTTTTGGGTGCCGACGTGGCGGTGCTCGACGGGCGCCGCGTCGTCGGACTCCAGCGGTCGCTGGCGCAGGAGGCGGAGCAAGGCCCGCCAGCGGAAACGGAGCAGGAGGAAGACCACTCGGTCGAAGGCGTCGAGGAAGCGGCGCAGGCTGAGCGCGCGCTCGATGCGGTGCGCGAGGGGTAGGACGGCCCCCGAGAGCATCACCAGGGCCAGCCCCGCCACGGAGGTCCAGAGGGGAGCGACCCACCAGCTGCGCGGGAAGGACTCGGTGGCCACGAACTTGGAGGTCTGGAACAGGTAGACCACGTCGTAGAGGGGGCTGAGCTCCGCGGCGAGGAGGGGGAAGGTCCCCGCCCGGGTCTGCCAGAAGCCCAATCCGATTGCGATGGCCGGCGCGGCCAGCAGGGCGGAGAGGAGCACGTAGCCGGTGATGAGTGCCTGCGTGACGCCGGGAAGGATGGTGGAGAGGAAGATCCCCAGGCCTGCGCCCAGGATGCTGTACGCGATGAGAATGACGAACTCGACCAGGATGGCGTCGCTGCCGATGCCGCCGAGCGTGAGGAGCGCGAACAGGATGGGCAGGGAGAGAAAGAGGAGGAAGGCGAGCCCGAACAGGCGAGAGAAAAACTTGCCCCACACGATGGCGAAGGGGCCCGCGCTGGTGAGCAGGAGCAGGTCGAGGGTGTTCTTCTCCTTCTCCTCCACGATGGCGTTGGCGGTCACCGCCGGTGCGAGGAGGGTGAGCAAGAGCACTTGGAGGTACCCCCCCCACTCGAAGATGAGTCGACCCTGATCCGCAATGGCGGCGCCGCTGGCCGCGCTGGATGCCGGCCAGAGGGGGATCAAGGCCAAGACGAGCAGGCCGAGGAAAACGGTCTGCAGCGCGTAGGTGCGGGTCCGGCGGGCCTGGGCGAGCAGTTCCCGAACGAAGACGGGGACGCCGAATCCGCCCCCGAAGGCGAAGCCGGACACGTCAGCCCACCACGCCCTTGGTGACCTTCATGAAGGCGTCTTCCAGGTCGATCTCCTGCTCCCGCACCCGCAGGAGGCGAAAGCGATGTTCCACCAGGAGCGCTGGGACGAAGGAGTGGTCCTCTGCGGCGTCGTCGATCTGCACTTCGAGCCAGCCGTCCTCGCTGAGGACCTCGGCGCGCTTGACGAGGTCGTGGTCGATCAGCAGCTGGCGAGCTTGTTCGGGTGCCTCCCGCACCTGCACCTGGATCACGTCGTGGGCGCGGACTTGTTCGAGGATCTCTTCGATGGGCCCCGAGAAGAGGAGCTTCCCTTTCTCGATGATGCCCACCTTGTTGCAAAGCTCCCGCAGTTCGCTGAGGATGTGGCTCGAGATCAAGATGGTCTTGCCCATGTTGCGCAGCTCCTTGAGGAGTTCGCGGATCTCGATGCGTGCGCGGGGGTCGAGGCCGCTGGCCGGCTCGTCGAGGAGGAGGACCTCGGGGTCGTGCAGGAGCACTCGGGCCAGGGCCAGCCGTTGCCGCATGCCGCGCGAGAGGCTGTCGACTTGGGCGTTCTCCTTGTAGGAGAGGTCGGTGAGTTCGAGGACGTCTCGGATGACTCGTTTCCGCTCTGCGAGGCCGAGCTCGTAGAGTGCGGCGAAGAACTCGAGGTATTCGAGGACGGTCATGTCCTCGTAGATTCCGAACTCGTCGGGGACGTAGCCGATCTTGCGGCGAATCTGCTTGGCCTCGCCGTTGACCGAGTAGCCGCAGACGAAGGCCTGGCCGCTGGTCGGACGGAGCAGCGTGGCGAGGATCTTGATCGTGGTGGTCTTGCCGGCGCCGTTGGGGCCGATGAACCCGTAAATGTCGCCTCGGTCGATGGTCAGGCTAAGCTTGTCGAGCGCCACGAGGTCGTTGTAGACCTTGCTCAGGTAGCGGGTTTCGATCACGCGTCCTCGAGCCCTCGCGTCCCCGGGGCCGCCTCAGTCTATAAGGCCTTGCGCAGCTCCGCGAGGAGGGGCCGGGGCGGGTCCCACCGCGCCGAGCTGGGCGAGCGCTGGGCTGCGGCTGGTGCGGGCTCCGCCGGGGAGCTAGGAATGAATAGGGAGCCCCCCGGACCGTCTCGGGACGGGGTGGGTGAACGGCGGAGGAACGGCGGCATGAGCGGGACCCGGCGGTGGACGGTTCTTCTCCTCTTGGGGGGCCTGGCAGCCGGTTGCACCGGCGAGGCGACGGGGGGGCGCACCGCGGGCCCGCTGAAGATCGCTTGCGCGCAGGAGGGCGCGGCTCGGGTCGGGTCCGCGGTGGACTTGCGGCTCCGCTACGCCGCCAGCCCCGGCCCCCTCATGACGGGGGCCATGATCCAGGGAGAGCCGGCCAGCACCCGCTGGTTCGCCGACCCCGCCGACGCGGTCGAGTTCGAGGCCGCCGAGGGCAGCCCGAGCAAGGCCCGGGCCCGGTTCCGGCGTGCGGGGCCCGTGACCGTGTGGGCGATCTACCGGGAGCACGGCAAGGAGATCCGCAGCGAGGCCCTCCGGTTGGTCGTCGCGGCCAGCGAGGTCGAGCCCGCCGCGGAGGAGGAGAATTCCTCGTCCCCGGCCGCGGAGGGTGTCCCGAAGCCCTCGGAGCCGGCCTCCGGGGCCCGGTAGGCGAATCGGGCGCTCTCGCGGCGTGCGAGGGCCTGGGCGGATCCGATCGAGGGGCAGAGGAAGCGTGGCGGCCTGGGGGCGTCGCTCCCCGGCGAGGAGCACTTCGGCCCGCGCCGCCTTGCTGCGGTGCGTTGGTAGGCTGCGGTGTGGCGGAGCTGCACTGGTCCGAGTGGTTCTGGCTCGGCATGAGCCTGGGGCTCCTGGGGATCGTGGCGGCCGCTCTCTGGCGAATCCACCGCGTCGCGCACGCAGGGCTCGGCGAGCGTCCGGTCGAGCCGCCGGCCCGCGCGGAGTCGCCCCGACCGCGTCGCCAGCCGCTGGAGCTCGCTCCGGGGCAGCGCTGCCCGGGGTGCCACGGCGACCTCGCCCTCGAAGAGGGCCTGCACCGTTGCCCGGGCTGCGGGGCCGTCCTGCACTGGGAGTGCGAGCGGGAGCTTGGCTGCCCGACCCTGGGCTGCACGCGGGGCCTGGTCGAGCGCCGCGAGGGCCTGCCGACGGGGGGAGGCACGCCGGCGGGGAAGGAACTGGAGAAACCCACGCCACCAGAGAAAGAGACGGCGTGAGGGCGTCGCCGTCTTCGCAGGGGACGGCGGCCTCTGGCCGCCGTCCGCGCAGAGGACCGGCCTGAGCGGAGCGCTTCTGTTCGGGCTCGGGGTGCTCTTGGGCGTCCTGGGCGGGAGGGCTGGGCCGCGGCCGAGTTGGATCGCCGCGCCCCCCGAGGCGCGCGCCCTCGTCCTCTTGCTCGGCGACGAGTTCGGGAAGGTGGCCCTTTGGACCCGCAGCTGGGGCCCTGGCGTTCCGCTCGCTTCGCCGGGGGAGCGCGGGCTCGAGCTGCAGCGCTTCGACCAAGGGGGCGAGTGCTGGCCGCGCGGCGGCTCGCGAGTGATCTTCCCTGGCGCGCTCTACGGGGTCTGCCGCGACCACGAAGAGCACACCGACGGCGCCTCGCTCCTCACTGCGCTCCGGGCGAGCTGGCCTCAGGTTGTCTCGCCCGGGGCCTCGTAGGCGCCCGCTTCGGCGACGGCCGCGGCCAACCGGCGGGTGACGTCGCCGAGGACGGGGTCGAGGGCGCGCGCGAGGGGCGGCGGGGCCACCAAGAGCACTTCGTGGTAGGCCCGGGGGAGCAAGGCGTCGCTCGGAGCGCGGCCTACCCGCACACAGCGTTTCCCCGCGAGGGCGGTCAGGCGCTCGCGGAAGGCGCGGTAGCGGGCAAGCGCCTTCGGCCCGCGCGGCGCCTTGTTGTAGAGGTAGAGGAGCAGGGGGGCCTGCGCGGACAGCGCCGCAGGGAGGAGGGCTTCGAAGCGCTCGAAGAGGTCGTAGGGGTCGACGAGGACCAGATCGGCTTCGGAAGCGCGCGCGGCGAGGAGCTCTTCGCCCGAGCGAAGCTCCTCGGCGACCGTGACCCCGGGCAGTCCGCGCCACGTGGCCCGGCGCGCCGTGTGGACGTCGTAGACCACCAGCCGCGCCCCTTCGCCCGCGGCGGCCAAGGCGAGCGCGCCCGTAGACGGCAGGCGGCCCCGCCGCAAGAAGTCGTCGAGCAGGTCTTCGATTCCCAGCGAAGGAGCGCTCCGCAGTCGCTCTGCGGCGGCGGGGACGAGGGGGTAGCTGGCGGCGCCCGCGAAGGGGTCGAGGAGGGTGGGCGGCCCGTCGACTGCGACGCGGCGCGCGAGCGGGACGGCCCAGGCGGCCTTGAGGAGGTCTCCCCAGGTGCCCGGTTCGTAGAGCAGGCCGAGCTCCGCGTTGGCGGCCGGGTCGGCGACCTTCCAGCTCCACCCACGGGGCGGGGGGTCGGTCACGAGAGCAGCTCCTTCAGCGCGGCGGCGAGGGCCTCGTAGTCCTCCCTGCGGTTGTAGGCCTGGGCGGAGACGCGCAGCAGGTAGTCGGGGGCGGCGGGGAAGGGCACGACGGCCACCTCGAAGCCCTGCGCACTGAGCGCCTCCTGCAGGGGCGTCCGCCGCCCAGGGCGCTCGGGGAGCAGCGGGTGGCGGGGGAGCGGAACCGCCGCCATGGAGCCCAGCAGGGAGGGGGGCGCGGGCGGCGTGCAGCCGAGGGCCGCGCAGAGGATCTCCCGCGCCTCGACGGCAAGGGCGTGGTTGCGCGCGCGCAGTTCCTTCCAGCCGCCGGGCAGGAGGCTGCCGAGGAAGTCCAGCGCCGCGGGCAGGGCGAGGAAGGCCGACGGATCGTCGGTGCCCTGCCAGTCGAAGAGGCGCTGGAAGCGGGAGCGTCCCGCGAGCGAGGCGTCGTAGCCGTGACTGACCACCAGGGGGACGATCCCCTCCTGGCGGTCGCGGCGGACGTGGAGTACGGCGGCGCCTTTGGGGGCGCAGAGCCACTTGTGGGCGTTCCCCGTGAAGTAGGCCGCCCCGAGGCGGTCGAGGTCGACCTCGACCATGCCCGGGGCGTGGGCGCCGTCGATCAGGACGTCGACTCCGCGTTCCTCGAGGGCGGCGACCAGGTCGTTCACGGGGAGGACCAGCGCGGTGGGGCTGGTCACCCAGTCGAGGACGGCGAGCCGCGTGCGCGGGCCGACGCAGGCGAGGACCGCCTCGACGACTTGCTCGGGGCGCTCGAGGGGGAAGGGGACTTCGGCCACGACGCGGCGCGCCCCTGCGCGCCCCAAGACGTAGTCCAGCGCCGTGCGCACGCCGTTGTAGCCGTGGTGGGTGACCAGGACCTCGTCTCCGGGTTCGAAGCGGAGCGAACGGAGGACGCAGCTCGCGCCGTAGGACGCGTTGGGAACGAAGGCCAGGTCCTCGGGGCAGGCGCCTAGGAAGCGGGCGAGTGGTTCGCGGGCCGCGTCGAGGCGCGCCTCGAGACCGCGCGCGTAGAAGGCCATGAGATTTCGCTCCGCCTCGGCGCGGATTCGGGTCTGCGCCTCGAGCACGGGGCGCGGGCAGGCGCCGAAGGAGCCGTGGTTGAGGTGGCGGACCTCGGGGTCGAGGGCCCAGGCCGGGTCCACGCTCAGGCCCTCTGCCGCAGCTGGGCGAGGATGTCGCGCAGGATCTGGTTCTGCTCTTCGAGCAGGCCCACCACCCGGTCCTCCTGGTTTGCGGTGTGGGCGCGGATCCGCGCGGTGAGCTCGGCCTTGGCCCGCTCGGCCTGTCGGTTCCAGAGACCGTTGAGGAACACCGGTTCGCTGCCGCCCGTGGTCTCGAAGAGCAGGTCCGCGAGGAAGAGGCCGCGCTGGACCGAGACGCTTGCGATCTGTTCGTAGCGAATGGACTCTTCCTCGCCGCCGACCAGATGGCGCTTCTCGAAGACCACCGCGTCCTGCTCCAGGCGGATCCGGTCGGGGAAGATCAAGTTGCCCCGGCTCCAGCGACTCGACGGGTAGACGCTCGCCTCGGACATTCTTCCCTCCTTGGTGGGACCCTTATACCGTTCCTCGGCGGCCGTGCCCGAGGCGAGGCGCCGGGGGCCGGAGGCTCGCCGCGCGCGACCGGAGGGCGGAAGGCTTTGCCGAGCGAACGGACTTCGCCCGCCGGGGAGTTCGGGCCGAGGGGCGCGGAGCACGCAACCGCGCCCGGTGGGCTCTGCGCGTCGCCTGGCCCGCGGCGATCCGGTGTGCTCCGATGCGCGCTGCCGTGTCCGATCCGTCTCCCGAAGCCCTGCGCCTGCACCGAGCCGCCTGCCGAGAGGGCGCGGACGGATACGTCGACCCCACCAGCGGGCGCTTCGTCTTCTCGTCCTTCTTCCTGCGCGCGCGCGGCCGCTGTTGCGGTTCGGGCTGCCGCCATTGCCCCTTCGACGCAGCCGCGCAGCGGGCCGCGGGCCGGCCGCCCGGCCCGGCGTGGCCGTGGCCTCAGGGCGCAGGGCAGCGCCCGCGCGCCTGAGGCCTCCCCTTGACCCCGCCCGAGCCCGGCGGGCTTTCTCGGAGAGCGGCGGGCGGAGGTCCCTCGCGAGGAGGGCGGGCCCGGCCTGTCCGGGTCGGCCGGGGACCGGTGCCCCGTCGGAGCGGGTCGGCGCCGTGCGCGCTGCGCTCCGCCCAGGCGCTGCAAGCGCCTCCCGCGATCAGGCCGCCTGGCGTTGGGAGGCGGGGGGCAAGCTGAGCAGGAAGGCCTCGAGCTTGCGCCACGTCCGGGCGGAGCGCGGCCCGCCGCGCTGCCCCTTCTTGGCTTTGGCGAGGAAGGCCTTGGGAAGCCCCGCCGCGCGCTCGAGGGCGCGGTCCGAGTCGGGCCAGCGCTCCTGCCGGAGCGCGAGGACGCGCTCCGGGGCGGGGGCGGGGGGCCCCGCGGGTCCCGGCGCCGCCCCCTTCGCGGGGCGGGGTGCGGGCGAGGAAGCCTCGGCGCGAGGGCCCTCGTCGGCGCGGGGGCCTTCGCCGGCGGGGGGAGCCGTCCGCTCCCCCGGTGCGGCCGCCGCGGGCGCGCCGGAAAAGGCACGGCGGCGGAGGGCGAGGACCTCTCGGCGCAGGGCGGCGACCTCCCTCCAGAGGGGAAGGACCTCCTCCTCGAGCGCCCAGGCGCCGGGCGCCGCGCGCTCGCGCACCTCGACCCACACCCAGCGGCGGCCCCAAGCGTCCACGTAGGAACTCACCTCGCCGGCCTCGACCCGCGCGAGCCAGGCCTCTCGGCTCGGCCCGAGCTCGGTCGCATCCTCGAGCGTATGCCACATCATGCCGCCCTCCCCTCGTCTCCTCGGCTCCGGAAGGGCCTCGGCTTGAACGGAGGGGCTCCGGGGCGCCCCGACCGGCAGGCACGTAGGGGAGGCCGCAGTCAGTTCGATTCGACTTGAAGCGGGCGCAGGCTTTCGACCTCGTCCCCGGAAACCGTCGCGTCGACGCGCTGACCGACCTCGTAGTGGCGCCACTCCGCCTCGGGGAGTTCGTAGACGTAGGTCTCGCCGGCCTGCTCTCCGGTGCCCCGGAGGTGGAGTCGGTAGACCTCGCGGCGAGGTCCTTCCCGCTGCTTGGGCCCGAGCCGCAGCTCGGGCCAGCGCGGGGCCTTGTCGTCGCCGCGGGCGACCTCGTTGCGCACGGTCTTCCAGCGGATCACTTCGTAGCGGTACTGGGTGGCGTAGACCGGTTCGCGGCGCATGACCGGTTCGCGGTAGGTCTCGTCGCGCGTCTCGTAGACGGGCTTCTCCTCGACGATGTCCTCGAAGTAGCCGTTTCCGAGGTCGCGCTTGCCGACCACGACCTTCTTGGTCCCCACCTGGACGCGCTTCTTCCGTGTGCGGGTCTCGTAGTGGTCGACCACCTCGCGGTGGGACTTGATCTCCTGGCTCTGCCCGAGGAGGCGCGCGCCCGCGGGGAGGGTCCAGCCCCGTTCGACGACCGGGCGTTGTTCCTGGACGGGAATGCTCCGCTCCCAGGAGACCCGCTGGACCTCGAGGACCGCCTGCTGCGGTTTCCGGAGAAGTCCGCCGACGACGGCCAGGAGGCAACACAGGCCCAGGCAGCCGAGGACCCCCAGCGCGCTCACCGCGCCGGCCTTCTTGGCTGGGCCGCTCGCCGCCTCGGGCGCGGGCTGCTCTGGGGGAGGCGGCGGGGCGGCGGAGGCGGGGTCGTCGCGGAGCTCGCGCACCTCGCGCGAGGGACTGTCCTCGCGGGGGGCCGAGCACTGGGCGCAGCTCCCGGCGTCAGCCGGGTTCCCCGCTCCGCAGTAGCCGCACTGCCAGTCGGGACCGCTGCGCGCGCGGGCGAGCTCCTCTTCGTCGGTGACCTCCGGGGCGTCCTCGGGGAGGTAGAAGCGGACGTCCTCGGCGCGGGGCGCTCCGCAGCCGGTGCAGGTCATGTCCCGGGGGGTGAGCCCCTGGGCGCCGCAGGAGGTGCAGTCCCAACGTCCTTCGCGAATGGTCATGTGCGCTCTCTTTCGTGGGACGGGACGCGCCGCGCCGCGTGATCGCGCGCGGCCGGTTGCGTGGGCAGGAGAAGGGCGGGCTCACCGGACCGCCCAAGGGGAGCCCCGACCGCGCCCAGCGGCGGCCGGGACTCCGAAGGGTTGCGGTTTTCCTCGCTCCTCGGCGGAGGGCCGTCGGCGGGCCGCGAGGGAACGCGCGAGGCTGCGCTCGCGGCTCGCCTTCGCAGGCCCTCAGCGCGGGGCTTGCAGGATCTCGATGTCGTACCCGCTGGGGTCCTTGACGAAAATGTACTTGCTCTTCAGCTCGGGGCGGGAGCGGCGGTACCACCAGCCGCGGCGCTCGACTTCGGCCACCACCGCTTCGAGGTCGTCGGCGTAGAAGGCGAGGTGCCCGAACTGGTCGCCGAGGGTGTAGTCGCGGCCGTCGCGGTTGTAGGTGAGCTCGATGTGGTAGCGCTCCTCGTCGTCGGTGAGGAAGGCCAGCACCGCTTCGTCGCCGATCGGCGTCTCACGGACCTTCTTCAGGCCGAGGAAGTCGCAGTAGAAGGCGTAGCTCTCCTCGAGGTCCTTCACGCGGATCATGGTGTGGGCCAGTCGCATGCGCCTCCTCCGGGGTGGGAGGGGGATTCTACCGGAAGCGCGTTGCGGGGAGAGCGCTCCCTGGGCGCCTGCGGCCGCGAAGCGGAGGCCGCGGCGCGCGCTTCCGGTCGCGCTCCCCTTCGCCTGCACCGAAGCGCCGCGCGCGAATGCGCCCTTCGTCACGGCAGTCCGCGCAGCTCCGCCGGGAGGAGCGCCTCGCGCACCACTTCGCGCGCGCGCTCGTCCCCGAGCACGGCGCCCGCGTCGTCCGCCGCTCGGGCGAGGGCTCGCTGCCAGTCGGCCTCGGTGAGGGCGGCGGCGGCCGCGGCGGCGGCGCTGGCGGCGTAGGCGGCGAACGCGCTCTCGTCGTCGGCGTGGGCCTCGACGGCGGCGAGGCGCGCCGCGTCGTCGGCGGCTTCGCTGGCCAACCGCGCCGCGACCCGCAGCGCCTCGGCCTCCGGCGAGGCCGAGGGCGCGTCCAGCCAGGCCTCGACGACCTCCAAGGCGTTGGCCGGCCGCTCGTCGCGGGGGAGGACGTCGGCGAAGCGCGGCAACGCCGCGCGCGCCAGGGCGAGGGCGGCGCGCGTGGCCGTGGCCTTGCCCAGGCGCCCCAGCTCGCCGATCCAGGCGTGCGGGTCCGCGCTCGGAGGCGGGGCGCCGAGCGCCGCCGCCGCCGCGTGGACCCCGAGGGCGCTCGCCAGACGGAGCGTCTCGCGGGCGATGGCGCCCTGGCGCATTCGCTCGCTCAGCCACGCGGCGGCCGCGGCGGACTCGCCGGCGGCCATGCGCCGCTCGAGTCGGCGCAGGTGCTCGTCGCTCACCGGGGGCCCGCAGAGGGCCGAGCCGCGGCCGGCGGGACGACCGCAGGGGGCGCCGCGTCCTGCGCGGCAAGGGGGCCGCGCAACTCAGCCCTCGGCGACGCCGGCGTCGTCCTTGAACTCGAGGTAGAGCTTGATGCCGTCACGGACTTCGTCGTCGAGGTCTAGGAACTCCAGCCCCGCGACCCACTCCTCGCCCTCGGCGTGCGCGTGGACGACCTTCGCGCGGCACGTCACGAGGTGGTCCGCGAGTTTGAGGGAGAGGTCCAAGAGGATGCCGGCGGGGACTTCCTCCCGGGTGATGAGCTTGCAGCCGCCGGAGCTGAGGTCCTCGGTCCGCGCCGTGCCGAGGATGCTGTAGAGGTGGGCTTCCGGGGGGCCGCCGAGGTCGGCCTGGATTTCGGCCGAGTAGTTGACGAGGTTGACGGACTCGACGCGGATGTCCCGCCGGCGTTCGGTCTCGCTCACGGGTCGCCCCCTGCAGGGAGGTCATTGTAGTCTGCGGACGGAGGTCCCGCGATGAGGGTCTTGTTCGTCCACGGCCTCATGAGCAGCCCCCAGGGCGTCAAGGCGCGCTACCTCGCCGAGCGCTTCGAGGCGCTCACACCGGCGATGGACACCGGCGACTTCCTCGGCTGCCTTGCCGTGCAGCGCGAGGCGATCGCCTCCTTTCGACCCGAGGTGGTGGTCGGCTCCTCCTTCGGCGGAGCCGTCCTGCTCGCCCTCATGCACGCGGGGGATTGGCGGGGTCCTGCCCTGTTCCTCGCGCAGGCCGCCGTGGCCCTCGATCCGGACGCGCGCCTTCCGCGCGGCGCCGCGGCGCTGCTCGTTCACGGACTCCACGACGAGGTGATTCCGGTGGAGCACAGCCGGCGCCTGGCCGCTACGGGGGAACCGGCGCGAACGCGCTTGGTGGAGGTGGACGACGGGCACCGCTTGCTGGGTCTGGTGGAGCGGGACGAGCTGGCGGACCGCGTGCGGGACGCCGCGGCGCTGGGCTGAGGCCTGGTGCCGAGGACCCGCCGCCGCTAGCGACCCAGGGCTGGGTCGACCGGGGCTTTGGGCTTGAGCGCTTCCTCGGCGGCCTTGCGCCGAGAGGCGAAGTCGGCCTTGCGCCAGCGGGCGAGGTCCGCGCGCGAGGCGGCGGCGGCGACGGCCTTGCGCGCGCGTTCGAGGAAGTCGCTGGCCAGGCGCCCGGACACGCGCAGCTCGTCCAGTCCGTAGGGGGTGCCCAGAGCGACCACCCACAGCTCGACGCGGCCTGCGAAGGCTGGGAGCTGCACCGGAAGGTAGCGGCGGCCGAAGCGCAGGCGAAGGGTCGTGCGCCGCTCCTTGCCTTGTCCGGCGGAGTCGAGCTCGAAGGCGAGGGTGTTGCGACCGCGGCGGGGGCGCACGCGGCGGAGGAACAGTTCGTCGTGGAGGAAGGCGCCGCGCTCGCGCAGGACAGCGAGGGTGGGGCCGCGCTCGCGGGCCCGGCGCCCTGCCTTGGCCACCTCCGTTCGCCAAGCCGCGCTCACGCCGGGCGGGGCCTGCGCGACCGCGAGCAGGGGCAGCGCGTAGCCGAGGACGACCAAGAAGCGACGGCCCTGGTTGGTCAAGCCCACGGCCAGGTTGCGGGCGCCGACGGCCTCGGCCTCGACCCGGAGGGGAGCGTCGGCGCGGAAGGGAGCCACCAGGCGGCGACGCCCCCAGCCATCCACGTAGAGCTGGCCGTGTTGTACGCTCCAGGGAGAGAGGCCGCGGAAGCGGCGGGGGGGGCTCCGCGGGAGCCCCTCCAGGTAGGAGCGCAGCGCCTTCTCTCGCTTCGAGCGCTTCTCGGGGAGCGGTGGTTCGAAATCCTGGGCCTCGTCGGGGAGCGAAAAGGCGTAGCGGAGGTCCGCGGTTTCTCCCGCGACGCTCGCGTTGCCGAAGAAGACGTCGTCCAGTCCCAGCGGGGGCGGAGCCGCGTCGGGCAGGGGCCCCTGTTCGGTTCGGTTCGCCGCCCCTGCCGCGGTGGGGGCCCCTCCGCCGCCTTCGTCTCGGCCGTCGCCGGGCGGGGGCGCGGTCGCGACGGAGGATGCCCCGCGGTGGGG
>RFHU01000561.1 GCA_003695705.1 Planctomycetota bacterium | reverse complement strand
GGGTTCGCCGATCCGCCTCCGCGGCGCGACTCGTCTATCATGCGCCGGAGCGCCGCCCCACCCCCCGCGGAGGTCCGCCATGCGCTTCCTGCATCCCGAGCGGGACGAACGCCTCGAACTCACCCTCGACGAAGTCTTCCTGGTGCCGGGCCTCTTCGAAGGCACCTCGCGCACCGAAGTCGACCTGCGGCCCCTCGACTTCCCCGGCGGCTCGCACCCGCTGGTCTCCGCCAACATGAACGCCGTGACGGGCAAGCGCATGGCCGAGACCATGGCGCGCCTGGGCGGCCTCGGCGTGCTCCCCCAGGACATGGACCTCGCCACGGTGCGCCGGATCGTCGCCCACATCAAGGCCGCCCACCCCCGTTACGACACCCCCCTCGTGGTCACGCCCACCGCGACCCTGCGCGACGTGCAGGGGATCATTCGCAAACGCAACCACGACATGGTCGTGGTGTGCGACGAAGAGCGCCGGCCGGTGGGCCTGATCACCCAGGCCGACCTGCGCGACCGCGACCAGTACACCCCCGCGCGCCGGATCATGTCCCGCGACCTGGTCACCCTCCCCGACGGGATCTCCAACCGAGACGCCTACCTGCGCCTCGAGGAGGCCCGCGTGCGGGCGGCGCCTGTCGTCGACGCCGCAGGGCGTGTGCGGGGCGTGCTCACGCGCGACGACGCGACGCGGCTCGAGGTCCTCGAACCGGCGCTCGATTCCGAGGGGAAGCTCATGGTCGCCGCGGCGCTGGGGATCTCTTCGCGCACCGTCGAGCGGGCGCGCGCGCTGCGCGAAGCGGGCGTCGACGCCGTCGTGGTGGACACCGCCCACGGACACCAACGCCGCATGCTCGAGGCCGTGGAGGCGATCCGTGCGGCCCTCGGCGACGCGGTCCCCTTGATCGCAGGCAACGTGTGCACCGCCGCGGGGACGCTCGACCTGCTCGCGGCCGGCGCGGACGTGGTCAAGGTGAACGTTGGCCCCGGGGCCATGTGCACCACGCGCATGCAGACCGGCGCCGGTCGCCCGACCTTCTCCTCGGTGCGGGCGTGCGCCGAGGCCGCGCGCGCCCGCGGCGGCCACGTGTGGGCGGACGGAGGCGTTCGCCACCCGCGCGACGTCGCCCTCTACCTCGCTGCCGGCGCCGCGCGCGTCGTGATCGGAACCATGCTCGCCGGCACCTACGAGAGCCCCGGCGACTTCAAGGAAGACCGCGAAGGCGCGCTCTACAAGGTCAACTACGGCATGGCCAGCGCCCGCGCGGTGGAGGACCGCAGCGCCGACCTCGACCCCTTCGAACGGGCCAAGCGCGCGCTGTTCCGCGAAGGGATCTCCACCTCGCGCATCTACCTGCGCGAGGGCCGCGCCAGCGTCGGGGACATCGTCACCGAGATCGTCACCGGGCTGCGCAGCGCGTTCACCTACGTGGGCGCGCTCGACTGCGCGGCCTTCCACGAACGCGCCGTGGTGGGGGTGCAGTCGCTGGCCGGCTTCCACGAGGGGACGCCCCACGGCGCCGTGCGGCGCTGAGGCCAAGCCCCCACGGCTCGCCGAGCCCCCGCGGGCCGCCGCGCCTCTTCGGCCTTGCGCCGCCCGCACGCGGCGCAGGGCCTTCTCAGCGCTGGGCCCCGCCTTCGCCCCCCGCGGCCTCGCCTTCGCTCCCCGCGGCCTCGCCTTCGCCCGCCGCGGCCCCGCCGCGACGCCCGGCGGGCGCCGCGGGAACCCCCTCAGCGCGCCGGAGGAGCGCGCGCGCCTTGGGGGCAAAGGGGTGTCCCGGGGCGAGGACGAGGGCCCGCCGCAACTCCGCTTCGCCCTCGGCGTAGCGCCGGAGGGGCCCGACGAGGAGGACGCCTCGCCGGAACCGCCAGTCGGCCTCGAGGAGGCGCCCTTCTCCGCGCCGGGCCGCCGGGCGGTGGGACAACAAGCGGTCGAGGTCGGCCAGGGCCCCCTCCGGATCTCGGGTCCGCGCGCGCAAGACGCTGCGCCAGTCCAGGATCGGAATTCGGTATCGACGGCGCCGCGCCAGCGGCGCGAGGTCCTCCAGGGCTCCGGCCGCGTTCCCTCTCCTCGCACGGAGTTCGCTGCGCAGCCAGCGCAACGGCGCCGAGTTGGGGAGCGCCGCGACCCCTTCGTCGAGGACGCGCTCCGCGTCGTCGAGGAGCCCCGCCTGGATCCGGAGGTCGGCGAGCACCCGGTAGGCGAGGGGGAAGTCCGGGGCCTGGCGCAGGCCCCGCTCGGCGTCCTCCACGGCGGAGGGGAGCCCGGGGGGCCGCGAGGGAAGGAGCGCCCGGTAGACCAAGGCCCGCCCGTTCTCCTCGTCGAGCGCCAGGGCCTGCGCGAAGGCCTTGGCGGCCTCTTCGAACCGCTTCGAGAGCACGAGCGCCGCGCCCCGCTCCACCCAGAGCCCCGCCACCTTCGGCGCCGCCGCGCAGGCCCGCGCGAACGCGGGGACCGCAGCCGCAGGGCCCCGCCTCCTCAGGACGCGACGCGCTTCGTCGTGGGCTTCTCGCGCTTCCGGGGGCAAGGCTTCGGGCCGCACGCCGCCGTCGATCTGGATTCCGAGCGTCGGGAGCACCCGAAAGGCCGGAAGCCCCGAACCCCGAAGGGGGACTCGGGCCACCAACAGCGGCAGCCCGGCCCGCCGACGACGGTGCCCGCCCACCGGACGCCCGGCCCCGCCGGAAGCGCCGGGAGCGCGCCCTTCGGTCTCCGAACGCGACCGCACGCCCTCCCGCGCGCCCGGCCCCCGCTCGCGCGGGACAAACCGGGGCTCCTCGCCCTCCGCGGCGCGGCGTCGCAGGCCGTCCTCCTCCGCCTCCCCGAGGCCGGTCCCCCCGTCTCCTCGCCCGCCGGCTCCCTCGAAACGCGACGGCGCGGAGGCCCCTGCGCCCGGGCCCGCCCCCGGCGCCCCCGCAACGCTGCGAGAAGTTTCCTCGCCCACCGGAGCCCGGCCCGCGCTCGCGAACCCGCCTTCGCGAGCCGGCGCGGCGGCGTCCGCGCCGACGCCCCGATCGTCGTCGACCGCGGGTGCCGCCGGCCCCGCTTCCGCCGGGCCGGCCTCTGCGCCCTCCCCTGCGCCGGCGTCGCCCAGGAGGCCCAGGGCCGCGCCGCCAGCGACGAGAACCGCGAGGAAAGCGCCCCCTGCCACCGCCAACGGGGCCGCCCACGCCTGGGCAACCCCAGGTGCCGGCGCCTCCTCTCGGGGTGCGCCGCCGGCCCATGAGGGCCGGCTGGGCGGATCGGCTCGGGTGGGCGACCGGGGCCGCGCCAAGGCCGACTCCTCATGCGCTCCGGCCGCCGGAAGATCCACCACCGTAGGGCGCGCGTCCTCGGCGTCGTGGGGCCCGCCCTGGCCGGCAGGAACCGCAGCTGCCCGAAGGTGCGCCGCGGGTGCGTCCACGAGGGTCGCCCGCGCGTCTTCGCTTGGCGCCCTCGGCCACGGCGACCGAGCCGAAGAGAGCGGAGCCGGCCCCGAGCAGAGCAGGGTCGGCGTCGCGTCCGGGTCCGCGAAGGACGCGCCCGGAGAGCCCCCCCCGCCTTCGCCCGGAGCGAGGCACAGGGTGGGGGCCTCCGGCCTCGCCCCGGCTTCGCCGCGGGACGCCGGACCGCTGCCCTCCGCCGCGTGCGCGAGCGCGCTCCGATACACCGCGGAGAGTTCCGGCAGCGCCTCGGGACGCAGGTAGTGCGCCCTCAGGAGGGAGAGGAGGTCGCACGCTTCTCCGCGTCCCGTGCGCCGCCGGAGCTCGGCCTGCGCCGCTTCCAGGTCCGCATGCCCTAGGTGGCCGCGCTCGAGGGCACGGCGCACCACCGCCTCGACGGCGCGCCGCCGGTCCGCGTCCAGGGGCCCTGCGCTCACCCTCCAAGGGTGCCCCGCCCCCGCCCTTCGTGCCAGGCTCCGCGCAAGAGCGACCGGACTGCCGCGCGCGGTGGCTCGCCGCGAGCCCCTCGATTAGGCTGCGCGGAGCGAAGAGGGGGACCCCCATGTGCGGGTTCATTGCCGTGCTCGGACCCGAAGGGCAGCACGTGATCCAGGACGTGCTCACCGGCCTCTTGGCCATCCAGCACCGCGGCCAGGACGCCGCCGGCGTGGTGAGCTTCGAAGGGAAATTCCACGCGCGCAAGGCGCGCGGGCTGGTCCGCGAGGTCTTCGAAGAGCGCCATCTCGAGCGCCTGCGCGGGAACCTCGCCGTGGGGCACGTGCGCTACCCGACGGTGGGCTCGGGCAGCGAAGCGGACGCGCAGCCCTTCTGGCTGCAATTCCCCACCGGAATCGCCATGGCCCACAACGGAAACGTCACCAACTTCCACGAGTTGCGGCGCACCCAGCTCGCCGACCGCGCCATTCCCCTAGCCAGCGACTGCGACCTCGAAGCAATCCTCTACGTGTTCGCCGACGAACTCTGCCGGCGCCTCGAAGGCGGCGCCGTGGAAGCGCAGCACATCTACGCCGCCGCGCGACATGTCTTCGAGCACGTGCGGGGCGCCTACTCGGTGGTAGGCATCGTCGCGGGCTGGGGGCTGTTCGCCTTCCGCGATCCCTACGGAATCAAGCCGATCGTCCTCGGTCGACGCGACGGCCCCGGGGGCCCCAGCTTCGCGGTGGCCAGCGAGAGCGTGGTCCTCGAGGTCGCAGGCTACGAGCGCGTCCGCGACCTCGCCGCGGGCGAGGCCCTCTGGATCGGTCGCGACCGGGAGCCCCGCTCCGAGGTCCTCGCCGCGCGCCCGCACCGGCCCTGCGTGTTCGAGTACGTCTACTTCGCGCGCCCCGACTCGGTCCTCGACGGCGTCTCGGTGCACGCGGCCCGACGACGCCTCGGCCAAGCCCTCGCGGAGCCCTGGCGCCGGACCGGCCTCGAAGCCGACGTCGTCATTCCCGTCCCCGAATCGGCCTGCACCGCCGCGCAAGCCCTCGCGGAAGCCCTCGGCGTCCCCTACCGGGAGGGCTTCGTCAAGAACCGCTACGTGGGGCGGACCTTCATCATGCCCAGCGACGCGGAGCGGGTGAGCTCGATCCGCCACAAGCTGAACCCCATCCGCTCGGAGTTCGCCGGCAAGCGGGTGCTCATCCTCGACGACTCCATCGTGCGCGGGAACACCAGCCGCCAGATCGCCAAGATCGCCCGCGACATGGGCGCGACCAAGGTCTACATGGCCTCCTACTCGCCCCCCCTCGTCCACCCTTGCCTCTACGGAATCGACATGTCCACACGGCGCGAATTCGTCGCCCGCGGACGCACCGCCGAGGACGTCGCCCGCCTCATCGGCGCCGACCACCTGCTCTACCAGAGCGTTGAGGACATGGTCGCCGCGGTCCGCGGCGACCACGCCGACCTGCGCTTTTGCCGGGCGTGCTTCGATGGCGCCTACCCCACCGGCGACGTGACCGCGCGAGTCCTCGAGACCATCGAGGACGAGCGCCTCGCCGCTCAGTAGGAGCGAGCGGCGAAGCGCCGCCTCGGACGGAGGCGCGTCAGTCGAGAAGACCGAGGGCGACCAGCGCAACCTCTTGGCGCAGGGTAAGCACCTCGCGCAGCGCGCCCCGCGCTTCGGCGAGCTTGGCCTGCGCTTCCTTGCGCGCGGCGCGGTAGTCCTCGAGGGCCTTGGTGAGTTCTTCGGCCGCCACGTCGCCCTCCGCCTTCTCGCGGAGCGCGCGCCGCTGCTCGCGCTCGAGGGTTCCCAGGGCGGACCGCGCCTGCACGACGGCGTCGAGGAGGGGGGTCACCACGGCGGCTGCTTCCTCTCCGAGCTTGAGCGCGCGCAGCGCCTCCGACTTGAGCTGCTCGGGGCTGGCGCGTCGATCGCCGCGCCGCCCGCGGCGCCCGCGCCACTCTTCCATCCGCTTGCGCCGCTCCTCGCGCAAGCGGGCGAAGGTCTCCTTCTGCTCGGGCGTGAGAATCGACTCGATCTTTCCCTGCATCTCCTGGCGCATGGTGCGCATGGCCTCGCGCATCGCCCGGCGGTCGCCCGACTCGCGGAGTTCCCTCATGCGCTCGCGCATTTCCTGGCGAAAGGCGTCGAACTGCGCCCGCTGCTCCTCGCTCAGGCCGAGCTCCTCGGCGAGCTTCCCCATGCCTCCGAAGCCGCGACGACGGGGCCCAGGCGGAGGTGGGTCCTGCGCGAGCAGCGGCAGGGGCAGGAGCAAGGCGCAGCAGAAGAAAGAAGCGAAGCGGTTCACGGTGTTCCTCCCTGGGATCGACCGGCACCGGGCCTCCCCCTCGGAGCCCGTCCCGGGTTCGCCGCTCTAGATCCCCCAACGCGGCGCAACCATCCCGGGTTTCGGGCTCGGACGCTCCCCTGGCCCACGGGCCCCTAAGCCCTTTGAGCGCATTTCTCCCCGCAGCGACATGCGCCCCGACCCGCGGCAGAAGGCAGGCGCCACCCGGGGCCGGACCGAAGCCCTCCGCGATCGGAACCTTTGCGCGACCGCCCGAACAAAACGCCAACCGAGAGCCTCTAGGCCGGGCCGTCCCTCCCCGCGCCCTTGGAGTTTCGCCGGCGTCGGCGACGGCGCCGCTTGCGTGCGGAGGGAGCCGCGACGGCGCCCGGAGAAGACCCCCCTCCCGAAGCCTTGGCTTCCCCCTGCGTCGCCTCGGCCTTCCGCGCGGCCCCTCCGCTCCCGCGCGGCCCCCCGCGTCGGCTGCCCCGAGCGCGCCGCTTGTTCTGCGAACGGCGGCGCCCCCGCCGTTCCCGCCGC
>RFHU01000560.1 GCA_003695705.1 Planctomycetota bacterium | reverse complement strand
GACCCGTTCGGGGGCGGAGGGGCCGATCCGTTCGCGGGAGGCGGCGACCCGTTCGGGGGCGGAGGGGCCGATCCGTTCGCGGGAGGGGGCGACCCGTTCGGCGGCTGAACTCCGTCGAACGAGGAGTCGAAGAGGTCCCCGTCCACGCCCGTCGTCGGGTCCACCCTGAGGAGGGTCCTCGTGGCCCTCCTCAGGGTGGGCGGAGCGCCCGGCAAGGGGGGATCGGAGGTGCGGCGGTCCGGGCGGGATCCCGAGGTGGCTGCGGCGGGCAGGGTGCCCGGCAAGGTTGCGACGTGTTCGGGTCGCTTGCGCCTTCGGTCGCCTGGCCCTTCGCCCGGGGGGCTTCGGATCGGGGACCCTTGGGGCGCCGCCGCGCCGCCGCGCGGGAGGGCGAGGGGGACGAGGGCGTTCGTGCTGGATAGACTTCCTCCGTGGAGAACGGAGCGCCTCGAGCCCTCGTCCCGCCGGAGCGGCGTCCTCGCTGTGCGGTGCACGCGCACGCCGCCGAAACCACCTGCCTGGGCTGTGGTCTCTTCCTTTGCGACGCCTGCGGGGCGGGGAGCGGCGAGCGCTGTCGTCGGTGCCGGGGAGAGGCGCACCCGATTCCCTGGGAGGACCCGTCCCTGGGCGTGCTGCGCGCCTTTGCCCGCACGCTGAGGGCGGTGTCCCGGCCCAACCGCTTCTTTGCGGAGAGCGCCTGGAGCGGAGGACTGCGTCGCCCGCTGGGCTTCGCCGTCCTCGCGGCGACGCTGGGAGGAGCGGGCAAGGCACTGACCGCCTACGCGGTCTCGGTGGCGCTCGGAAGCGGAGGATTCCTCGCCTTCTTGCAAGGCATCTACGGTCGCCTGCCCGGCATGGACACGCCCCGGGGACGCGCCTTCCTCGGCGAGCAGCTGCCTGCGCTGCTGGGCAGCCTCGACCGCGCGTTGTCCCACCTCGCCGCCACGCAGTTCCTGAGCACGCCGCTGGAGGCTGTCCTCGAGGTGTTCGTCTTGGCTGCCCTCACTTTGCCCGTGGCGCGGCGGTTGGGCGGCCGCGGGAGCTTCGAGGCGACCTTCCGAGCCCTGGCCTACGCCAACGCGGCGCAGGTCCTCAAGCTGATCCCGCTTCTCGGCCTTCCGCTGGCCGCACTCGGCGGGCTCCTCCTCACGGTGGTGGGGCTTCGTCGCGCCCACGGCATCACCGGGGGGCGAGCGCTCCTTGCGGCCTTGTGGTGGGTTCCTTTGCTCTTGCTCGGCGTGGGGCTCCTCCTGGCCTGCTTCGCTGCGGCCGCCGTGCGCCAGGCAGTGCTCCCCGGCTGACGGCGGGCACGCCGCGGAGCGCAGGAGGCGCGGCCTTGGGTGCGAGGCGGGCTTGCGGTTCGGGGAAGGATCCCGACGCCTTGACGCCTCGTTCGGACCTCGCGAGCGGTCCGCTAGGCCGCTCGCCGGAGGCGTTCGTTCTCGCCGAAGACGTCGGCGAAGCGGGCCACGCGGTCTTTGCCCGTCGACTTTGCGCGGTAGAGCGCTTTGTCTGCGTGCTTGTAGGCGACCTCGTGCTCGGTCGGGTCGCCTGCCCAGGCGACGCCGGCGGAGACGGTGACTGGCTGTCCTTCGATGATCTTCAGGGAGCGAACGGTTGCGCACAGGCGCTCGGCCACCTTGACCGCGTCGTCGGCGCCGCAACCGGCGAGGATGATGGCGAACTCCTCTCCGCCGATGCGGTAGACCCGATCCCCCGAGCTGGTTCGCAACGCGGCGGCGACGCCCCGCAGAACCTCGTCCCCGACGTCGTGTCCGTAGGCGTCGTTGATGCCCTTGAAGTTGTCGATGTCGAGCAAGATGAGGGAATAACTGTAGAGCTTCTTGCGTCGCCGCTCGAACATGGGCCGGTTGTAGACGGCCGTGAGTGCGTCCCGCTCGAGGGGATCGTGCTCCCGCTCGTAGTAGTCGCGGAACGACTGCGCGCCGTTCTTCATCGCCACGAGCATTGCTCGCAAGAAGCGCTTGGTGGACCCGGTCATGCCTACCGGACCTATCGTCCGCAAGCGGCGCAAGCTTCTGCCCTATCTGAGATTACCCTGGCCTCGCCTTCCTTCCTCCTGCCGCGCTGCGTTGTCGGGGCCCTCGAGGAACAGGCAGGTCGTCTCCAGACCGAGGGGGAGGTTCTGGCCGGGATCGAGCGCCACGACCACCTCGAGGACCTTGGTGTCGATCTTCTCGGTGGGGCGTCCGGTGCGGAAGTTCTTGCGTCCGAGGGTCGGTTCGAGTTTCTGGACCGTTCCGGAGAAGGTCTGGCCCGGATAGGCCGGGGCGGTGGCGTGGACGCGCTGCCCCACGTGCACCCGCCCGACGTCGGCCGCATCGACTTCCGCCCGCAGGCAGAGGACGCCGACGCCGGCGACGCTCAGCACGGGGAGCGTGTCGCTCTGGCGCCCGACCACTTCGCCGGGCTCGCGGTAGCGGTAGACGCAGAAGCCGTCCACGGGACTGAGGATGCGCGTCTGTGCGAGTTGCGCCTCCGCGAGCGCCAGGGCGGCGCGCGCCCGCTCCACCTCGGCGCGCGCCTCCGAGAGGACTTCGGGCCGCTCGCCAGCTGCGAGGCGGTCTCGCCGTGCGCGGGCGGCGTCTCGCTCCGCCCGTCGCATGGCGTGCGTCGCCCGCGCCGCGTCGAGGGCGTGGGCGGGGCGCACGCCCCGCGCGACGAGGGTCTGGGCGCGTTCTAGGTCGATCTTCGCGGCCTCCAGCGCGGCCTCCGCTCGCTCGAGGTCGGCCGTCGCCGTGCGGCGGTCCTCCTCGCGCGCACCGCCCTCCAGCCTCGAGAGCACCGCTTCGGCGCGTGCGAGTTCGGCGCGCCGCAGGGCGACGTTGGCCCGTTCGACCGAGTTCTCGAGTTCCGCGAGGAGTTCCCCGCGACGGATCGGGTCTCCCGACTCCTTGGTGACGCGCGCGAGCCGCCCCTGCACTTGCGCTTGCAGCTCGATGACCCGCGAGGCCGGTTCGACGACGGCCGGGGCCGCAAGGCGCACGGGATGCACGGGTCGAGGCGGCGCAAGGCTGCGGGCTTCGCTGCGCGGGGAGAGCTGCGTCGCCGCGACGCCGAGGGCGACGGCGGCGAGGGCGAGGAGGGCGAAGCGGCGGAGACGGGGATCAGGCGCGGTCACGGCAGACCTTCCGGGTGGAGGACGAGGCGGGGGTGGGCCCGAGGGAGCGGTCGTCGGCGATGCGGCCGTCCTCGAGGGAGACGAGGCGGTCAGCGAACCCTTCGAGCCGGCGGTCGTGGGTCACCACGACCACCGCGCAGCCGTCGTCGGCGGCGGCGCGGAGGAGTTCCATGACGCGGCGGCCGTTCTTGCCGTCGAGGGCGCCGGTGGGCTCGTCGGCGAGGAGCAGCCTGCCGGGGGATCCGAGGGCGCGGGCGATGGCCACGCGCTGCTTCTGTCCGCCGGAGAGGTTCTCGGGCAGATGGTGGGCGCGGTCGGACAGGCCGACCCGCGCGAGCAGCTCGTGGGCGCGTCGTCGGGCGTCGCGGGCGCCAAGGCCCGCGAGCCGGAGGCTGACCTCCACGTTCTCGAGGGCGGTCAGGGCTTCGAAGAGGTTGAAGGCCTGGAAGACGAAGCCGATGCGGCGTCGACGCAGCTCGGGGAGGGTTGCCTCGGTCTGCGCGCCGACGTCGACTCCCTCGAGGACGACCCGGCCGGAGCTCGGCTTGAGCAGGCAGCCGAGGATGGAGAGCAGGGTCGTCTTCCCGCTGCCCGAGGGCCCCATGACCAGGGTCAGCTCCCCCGCGCGGAGCGCGAGGTCGATTCCGTGGAGGACGCGGGTGGCAGTCTCTCCGCTCCCGTAGGTCTTGGTGACGCCTTCCGCGCGGATGAGCTCCTCACTCACGGCGTCCTCCTCCGGGAGCTGCCTTTGGGAATCCCCGCCGCGGCGCGGAGGAGGTCCGCGAGCCGTGCGCAGGAGTCGGTGACGGACGCGGTCAGGGCTTCCTCCACGGTTCGTCAGGCCTTGAACACGATGGCGGGCTCCAGGCCGACGACCCGGGCCACGGAGGTCAAGGAGGCGGCCACGCACATGAGGGCCGTGACTCCGCCAAGGGCGACGACCACGCCCGGAGGCATGAGGATGAGCAGCCGTCCCTCGCTCATGAGGCGCCCGACGACGCCGGCCACGAGCACTCCGGTCGCGTAGCCGAGCAGGGCGGTGAACAGCGCTTGAGCGAGGATGATCCCCGCGAGTTCTGCGTTGGTCCCGCCGAGGGCTTTGAAGGTCCCGTACTCGCGGTACTTTTGCATGGTCTGGGAGTAGATGGCCTGTCCGACGATGGCCCCGCCGACGAAGAGGCCCAAGACGGCGGCCAGGATGCTCATGATTCCCGCCCCCGTCCCCAAGAGCCAGTAGACCACCGAGCGGCGCATGAACTCGCCGCGGGTGAGGACCTCGACCTCAGGGAGTCGTTCGAGGAGCCGGGCGCGGACTTCCGTGAGGGAGTGGCCTGGGGCGACGCCGACGACGACGTACTTGACCTGGGTGCGCGGGTCGAGGCCGTGGGCGAAGTCGCGAGCAAAGCGCAGGCTGGTGAACACGTAGGGCGTGGTGGTGAAGCTGCGCACGCTCTTGCTGAAGCCCACCACGCGGGCTCGGTGTCCCTTGATCTCGATGCGGTCCCCGAGGCGCAGCCCGCCCGGACCGCCCAGGCGGTTTCGCTCGGTGGCGTCGACGATGACTCCCTCCCCGCGGAAGATCTCGCCGACGTCGCCCTCGCTCATGGCCCAAGGGAGCCCGACGGGGCACTCGGGGTCGATGCCGAGGACGATCACCTGCTCCGAGCCGCCGGCCGGCGTCCGCCAGAGGGTGAAGTCGACGATGAGCCGCGAGGACCAGGCGACCCCTTCGGTGGCCAGCGCTTGGTAGTGCCGCCGCTCGGGCTGGCCGAAGACCATGTCGAAGTTCTTGGTCCCCTTCGCCATGATCCACAGGTCGCCGGGGCTGCGCGCAACGACGGCGGTGATGGTGTCGGTGAACCCAAGCAGCATGCCCACCTGCAGGTTCATGAGCACCGTTGCGAAGACCACGCCGGCGACCGCGGTGGCCAGCTTGAGCTTGTCGTGGAGCAGGTTCTTCCAAGCGATCCGCAGCACGCCCGCCGGCAGAGCACTCGTCGTGCCTTCCGAAGTCCTTTGAATCCAGTGTTCCTGCACGGGCAAGGGGACGACGTGGCGTTCCGGGGGCGAAATGTCGCCCCTCTCGGCGGCCCGCTTGCTCCGGTTCCTCGCCGTGCGTTCAGGGTTCTTCCCCCCCCGGGGCGTCCTGCGACGACCCCGATCGGTGGTCCCTCCCGGTAGACTGCCCCGGGTGCGGACCCGAAGACGGGATGTCGGAGGACGCGCGTCCGTCGCCGGGGCGTGCCTGATCGTCTTCGCCGGCCTCGCCCAGGCGGGGCCGGACGCAGCGACCCCCGGGGAGGGGTGGCGGTGGCGTTTGCGCGGGAGCCTCGGCGGCGCCTACCTCGGCTACGAGGAGCGCTTCGCTCCCCTCGATTCGGAGAGCGACTACGACTCCGGGAGCCTAGCGGTCCGCGTCGCCGCGGAGGCTTGGTTCGGCTCCTTCGTGCCCCGCCTCGAGGCGGCTTCCCTTTCCAGTTGGGGGACGGAAGAGGCGCGGGCGCCGGGGCGTCGGCAAGAGGATGCCCTCTTCGTGGGGACGGCGCTGCTCGACGCGGGCCTGGGCTACCGCATCGAACTCTCCTCGGCCTTCTGGGCGCTTCCCTCCCTCGCCTACACCTTCCATTACCTCGGCTTCGAGCGCTCCGACTTCCGAATCAACGGCGCCTCGGTGACCGTCTTGGACCTCGATGGTCGCCCGCACGACAGCGTGGGCGAGGAGATCTTCGCCCACGGCGTCTCTCCCGGGCTCGCCCTGGAGTTCGCCCTCGCCCCCGGTTGGGACGGAAGGCTCTACGGCGCGTACACCTTCTTTCCCGAAGTCTCGGTCGACAACGACATCGGCGGCCGCCTTTCCTCCCGCGGGGCCCTGGCGCGCGCGGGGGCGAGCGTGGGGCTCCGCCTCGGCGATTGGTTGTCCGTGGAGGGCCGGGTCGAGGTTGGCTACCAGCGGTTGGAGAACAGCCGCACGGCGGTCCGCACCGGCCTCGCCAACTCCGCCAGCGTCGTATTCCCCGACAGCGTGACCGTGTGGGTGCTCGTGGGCGGGGGGATCGAGCTGCGCTTCTGAGCCCACCCCGGCCCACGCGCGCCGTCACTTGCGCGCGAAGGCGGCGCTCAGGGGGACGTCGTGCGCGTGCGAGGGGAGGCGTCCGCCGACCACGTAGCGGTAGAGCACGGCCCGGAAGACCACGTCGGCGGCGCTGGAGAGGGCGAGCGCCCAGGCGAAGAGGAACCCGCCCACTGCGAGCAGGGGCAGGCCGCTGCCCCAAGGGTCCTGCCGACCTCCCAGGAACAGGAACAGCAGGCCGCCCAGCAGGAGGGGGAAGAGGTAGAGGAGGCCAGCGATGCCGAGGCTGAAATTGCCCACGACGGCCGGGCCCCAGCACTTGGCGATGGCGCGACTCGAGCGCTTGAAGGCTTCGAGCGGTCCGACCCCCTCGGCCACGATGACCGGCACCGCGAGCGCGGTCAGCACGGTCCACGCCGTGCCCAAGATGGCGGCGACCAGGCCGGAGAGGCGCTCGTGCTTCTCCAAGGTGCGGAGGAGGACGCCTACTCCCGCGCTGAGCAGCGCCCAGCCGGCGATCTGCGGCAGGCGGGCCAAAGCGGCCGAGAGGCCGCTGGCGAGGCTGGTCTCGCCGCGCTCCATGAGTTCGAGCGCGCAGTGGACGAGCGCCGAGTTGAAGAACACCACCACGAAGTAGTTGGCGAAGTAGTAGGCGAAGAGGATCCCGTAGCCGGCGGGTGTGAGGCCGCTCCCGTCGGACGCCTCGAGACCGGCGAAGAAGGCTTGCAGTCCTTCGGAGCCTACGAGCGGGGCGTAGAAGCCAAGGAGGACGCAGCCGCAGCCCAGGACCGAGAGGGCCGGGAAGATGCAAAGGGACTTCTTCTCCCACAAGAGCGCGTAGCTGAGCCGGGCGTATTCCCAGCCATTGGCAAGCGATGCGAACACGAGGGCCTCCTCTTTTGCGGGCCAGGGTGACGCGCCGCAGGCCGGCGGCGCCATTCCAAAGCGGGACCCGGATCGGAACGCCGGCGGGGCGGCGCTCCGGTCCTGGAAAGGGGAGGCGAGCGCCCTGCGGAGCGAGGACCGGAGGACCTCACCCCGCAGGGTCCGTCAGGCCCTCAGAACCAGCGGCCCCGCTTGGGCTCGCCGGAAGGCTGACGAGGTTCGTCGACGGGAGGTTCGTCGACGGGAGGTTCGTCGACGGGAGGTTCGTCGACGGGAGGTT
>RFHU01000559.1 GCA_003695705.1 Planctomycetota bacterium | reverse complement strand
GAGGGAAGGCGCGGCGGCGGCCGGGGGCTGGGGCTCGGCGAGACCGGCAGCAGGGTCGGCGTCGGGAGCGGGTTCCCGTGGGGTCGTCCCGGCCCCCGCGGGCGCCGCGTCGGACCAGGCTTCGACCGTCTCGACCGGAGGGGGTGCCGACCGAGCCCGAAGGGTCGGGGGAACGCGTTCGTCGGCAGCCGAGGAAGCGCCCGCGCTTTCCGGGCCGACGGCGGCCAATCCGGCGCGCATGCGGGCGACGATCTTCCGGTGGGCTTCGCGCAGGTCGGGGGAGAGGTCGCGGGGCGCCGGGGGAAGTTCGTCCTCGGGCGGATCGGAGTTCGGGCGCGGCGCGGAGGTCATGGGTTCCCCGAGTGTGCGCCGGGAACGCCCGGTGATGCAAGGGCGCTCGCCCCCGTCGTCCTTCTCGCCCCCTCCCTGGAGGCGTGTGCTCCTTGCCCGCCGCCGTGCGCGCAGCGGAGCAGCGGCTGGTCGCGCGCGCCTTCCGAATTCGTGGATCGGATCGGCCCGGGCCGGAGGCCCCCTACGGGCAGCGGGGACCGCGGTCGCCGTCGGTCGCTCGCCGCAGGGTGCCGAGCTTCTCTGCGCTTCCCTGCACAGGATCAGGTCTTTCGGGGGGGAACGGGGGAGGCGGTTCGCTCGCGGCGGCCAAGGCCCCGAAGGTCCACGCTTCGAGCACGTGGCCGGCCACCAGGGTGGGCACGAGGGCTGCGACGAAGGAGGCGAGGTGCAGGCCGAGCTGCGCTGCGGTCCAGGCGCACCCGAGTACCCAGAGGAGGCGTAGGGGCAGGGCGCCCACCGTGGCCACCAGGAAGCTCCGCTGGCTGGAGCCAAAGGTCGCTAGCGCGCCGAGGGTCCAGGTGGCGGTCACGACCTGCGCCAGGATATGCCCTGCCAGCGAGCCCTTCGCCCAGTCGGGGCGACCGGCGAGGGCGAGGGCCGCTCCGGCGAGGCCGGCCACGAGGGAGAGGGCGCCCAGGGCGAGGAGCAGGCGGCGCGCGATGGCGCGCCGCGCAGTCCGTGGCAACCGCAAGGGCGGCGGTCCTCCGTCAGGCAAGGAGGGACCGGATCGCCTCGGGGTCCTTGCCCACGACCAGTTTCTTGCCGCGGATCAGGATCGGGCGGCGAAGCAGGTTGTTGTCCTCGAGCGCGGCGCGGAGGAAGGCGGTCTTGCTGGGCGCCTTCTCCTTCCAACCCTTCTCCTTGACGAGCTTGTGCCGGGTATTGAGTACTTCGGACACCGAGGGCGCCGCCGCGAGGATCTCTTCGATTTCCTTGCGGGTCAGCGGTTCCTTGGCGTAGTTGCGCTCTTCGACGTCGGCATTCAGTTCGCGCACGAGACCTCGTGCGTCACGGCATGACGTTCACGTGGTCTTCAGGTAGAGCTTCGCCTTCTTCGGCACCGGAACCTCCTCTTCTCGAACGATCGAAGCCTGCCACGGCAATGGCCGCCCAGCCTACCAGGAAGGCCAGGCCCCCCAGGGGGGTGACGGCGCCCAGGGCGCGCAGGCCGCTGAGGCCCATGACCCACAGGCTGCCCGAGAAGAGCAGAGTCCCCGTCGCGAAGGCCGCCGCGGCGACGTGGGAGGCGCGCCCGCGTCCGTGCGAAGCGAGGAGGCCCGCGAGGACGAGGGCGAGGGCGTGGGCCAGGGCGTATTCGGAGCCCGTCTTCCACCAGGCAAGGCGCTCGGCGGGCAGCGACTTCAGTCCGTGGGCTCCGAAGGCTCCCGCCGACACCGCGACGAAGCCCAGCGCGCCTCCCAGGGCGATCCAGCGGCTCCCCTTCATGCGTCCTCCGCGCCCGGAGAGGTGGGCTCCGCGGTCCTCGCAGGGGGTGCGGACTCCGAGGGGGAGTCTGCCTCCGCGGACGCAGCCTCGGCCGCGTTCGCAGTGGGGCCCTTCCGTTCCTCGGAGGGGGGGCCTTTGGAGCGAGGGGTCGCGCTCTCTTCGCTCGAGGACGGCGCGGCCGAATGGTTGCGGAGGGCGTCGCGGTGGCGCCAGAGAAGGAGGACGAGCGCGGAGAGGGCCACGGGAACGAGGGGCAGGCTGATGGCCTGGCTGGTGGAGAGCTGCCCGAAGATCGGGAAGTCGGGCCCCGTGACGTATCCACGGATCGGATCGCCTCGGAGGTATTCGACGAGGAAGCGGTGGGTGGGGTAGAGCACGAAGAGGAGGGCGGTCAGCGCCGAGGGAGCGTGTTGCAGGCGTTTCCGGAGGCTGGCCATGACGAGGAAGCAGACGAAGACTCCCAGGCTCATGGCAGGTTGGGCGGGGAGCAAGGGCTTGTTCTTGAAGTGTTCGTCGAGCAGGGCGTCCTTGCTGGTGAAGGTGAGGGTGTACCAGGTGCGCTCGGCGTAGCGCACTCCTCCGCGGGACAGGACGGGGTCGGCCGCACAGATGCGGCAGGGCTTGCCGTCCACGGTGGGGTGGTCGTCGCGGCGAACGGTGACGATCCGTCCGCTGTCCTTCTCCGCCGCGGCGGTGGCCGCGTCCACGTAGTGAATGCGACCGTGATCGTCGCCGGCCATGAGGCAGCCGATCCGCCCGATGGAGAGTCCGAGCAGGACGCCGACCGCCATGACGTCGCATGCCGGGCGGACGGGAACGCCCCAGGCCCGTGCGCGCCAGAAGCCCACGGGAGCGGCAGTGAGGAGGCCTCCGTACCAGATCAGTCCGCCCTGGCGCAGGTTGAAGACCTGGTACCAGGGGAGCTTCGAATACATGCCGGACCAGTTGTGGAGAACGAAGAGGATCCGAGATCCGATCAACCCGGCGATGAAGACCTCGATGGCCAGGTTGACCATGTCCTCCCCGTCGACGCCGATGCGCCCGGCGTCCCACTTCGCGAAGCGAAGGCCCGCGATCACCCCGAGGAGGACGACGACTCCGAAGGTGTGAATGGGGAAGTCGCCGATGGAGAACAGGATCGGATGCATGGGGCGCCATCGTAACGACCTGGCCCGCTCCTGTGTTCTTCCCCGCAGAAGAGCGCGTTCGGGGCTTCGGGGCGCCCCTGCCCTGCGGCCAGGATTGACGCCTTCGGCGCGCGGGTCTTATGCTGCGCCGGGTGCGCGGAAGGCAGAAGAAGGCCCTCGCAACGGCCGGTCTGCTCGGCGGGAGCTTGGCGGTCGCCCTGGGCGTCCTCGTCCTGGGGGCCGAGGAGGAGGAGGCTTGGCAGCGCCTCGAAGTCTCCTACGCGCGAGAACTTTCGCGCGGACGGTTCCTCGTGCGTCCCCTACCGCCGCGCACTCCGGGCAAGACCCTCTCCGTGGCCAAGATCACCCGCTACCCCTTCGGCTTTGCGGTCGTGGAGACCGCCTCCGGCGAGCGCGCCCTCCCCAAGAAGCCCGTGGCCGTGCGCACCCTCCGCCTGAGTGCGAAGGCGGTGCGTCGCAAGGTGGTGGCCTTCGGCGCGGCGGAGGCCGAACGGGACGCCACGGTGGTGGCCGAGGCGGCCGGCACGGTGCGCGAAATGCTCTTTGCGCTCGGCGAGGAGGTGGCCGCCGGGGACCCGTTGGTGCGCCTGGATCCCCGCGACGCCGAACTGGCGCTCGCCGCAGCGGAAGCCCGCCTTGAGCAAGCGCAGGGAGCCCAGCAACGCGCGCGCACCGAGACGAAGAACTTGCTCGCGCAACTCCTCATCGCACGCGAGGCCCTCGACGCACGGGCGCGGGAGCGAGAGCGCTGGCAGGTCCTTGCGGCGCGCGAGACCGCGAGCCGCGATCGTGCGGACCAGGCCGAGAACGCTTGGCGGGCGGCGGCCGCCGAGCACGCGCGCGTCAAGGGCGCCTACGAGGCCGCGCTCGCTGGGGCCCGGGAGAGCGAGGCCCGGGTCTCCTTGGCCGTCGCCCAACGCGATCAGGCCCGCCTGGCGCTGGCGCGCGCCACGGTGCGGGCGCCCTTCGCCGCGCGCGTTGCCGAACGCTACGTGAGCGTGGGCGACCGCGTGGCGCCGGGAACTCCGGTCGCGCGCCTGGTCTCGAGCGATCGCCTGCGGGTGCGGGTGCACGTTTGGGCCGGGGACGCCGCGCGCGTTGCCCGGGGAGCAGCCGCTTCCGTCTCGTTCCCCGCGGCGCGCGATCTCCTTCCCGCGGCGGGGACACTTCCTGCCTACCCGGGCGCGGCGGCGGGCTTCCTTGGGCGCGTGGAGGGGGTGGCGGCGGCGGCCGACCCGAGATCCCGCAAGGTCGCGGTGGACGTCTCGGTCGAGGATCCGCGCGGCGTCCTCCGCGCAGGGCTCTTCGCTCGCGTGGAGATCGACGGCGGTGTCGTGCCAGGAGCCCTGCTGATCCCGGACTCCGCAGTCATCTCCAGCGAGGAGGGGCGCTTCGTCTACGTGGTCGAAGGAGACTGCGCGCGGCGTCGGCAGGTGCTCCTCGGGGCTCGGCAGGGCGAAGCCCGGCTCTTGCGAGAGGGCCTCTCCGCTCCCGTGGAGCTGGTCGTGAGCGGCGTGGCGCTTCTCTACGACGGCGCGCCGGTCCGCCGCTTGGAGGACTGAGGGGTGTTCGAGCGCCTGGCCCGCTTGGCCGTCGACAACCCGGTCACGGTCCACCTGGTTTCGCTGCTCCTCCTGGTCGGGGGCGTTGCCAGCTACGTGAGCCGACCACAGGAGATCTTCCCCGAGTTCACCCGCGAGCGAATTCGGATCACGACGGTCTACCCCGGCGCCTCGCCCGAGGACGTCGAGGAGTTGGTCACGGTCAAGGTCGAGGACGCCCTGGCCGGCGTCGAGGAGATCGAGCGGATCGAGTCCACCTCGCAGGAGGGGGTGAGCACGGTCGTGGGGCGGCTGCCCTCCGGAGCGGACGTGCGGCGCGTGCTCCAAGACGTCGATCGGGCGGTACAAGCCATCGAGGACCTCCCCGACGACGCGGAGGAGCCGCTGGTCGAGGAGGTGAAGACGCGCTTCCCCGTCATAACGCTCTCCCTCTATGGCGAGGTAAGCGAGCTTGCCCTCAAGGATCTGGCGCGCCCGCTGCAGCGCAAGCTGGAGGCGATCCCCGGCGTCGCCTACGCCCGGCCGACCGGCGAGCGCGAACTCGAGTGGCATGTCAACGTGCGCGGCGAGGACCTGCTCCGCTACGAGCTGACCCTGTCCGATGTGGCCGCAGCCCTAGCGGCGCACAACTTGAACCTGCCGGCCGGGACCCTCGAGGGATCCAGCGGCGACGTCCTCCTGCGGACCCGCGGAGAGACCAGGACGGCTCGGCAGATCGAGTCGGTGGTCGTGCGGGCTCGACCGGATGGGGCCGTCGTGCGGTTGGCCGACGTGGCCGATGTGGTGCCAGGGTTCGCCCGAGCGCGCACGCTCGGTCGTCTGAACGGGAAGCCAGCGCTGAACCTTACCGTCCTCAAGGACAAGAGCGGGAACATCATCGAGATCGCGTCCGCCGTGCGCGAACTGGCCGCAGGCCTCGAACTCCCGCCCGGCGTGCGCTGGTCCCTGCACACCGACATGTCGGTGTTCTTGGCCTCGCGACTGCGCACCATGCAGCGGAATGCCCTCCAAGGCTTCTTCCTCGTCCTCCTTTCCTTGTGCGTGCTGCTCGAGTGGCGCATGGCGCTCTTGGTCGCCTGCGGAATCCCCCTCGCTTTCCTGGCGACCTTCGTCGCCATGGCGATTCTGGGCATCAGCATCAACATGATGTCCCTCTTCGCCATGATCTTGATCCTGGGAATGCTCGTCGACGACGCGATCATCGTCACCGAGAACATCTACCGGCGCATCGAGAGCGGCGAGGCGCCCACCCGGGCGGCCGTCCTGGGCACGGCCGAGGTCGCGCGGCCGGTGCTGGCTACGATCCTCACGACGGTGTCCGCTTTCTTGCCCATGCTCCTGACCCCTGGCGAAATGGGGCGCTGGGTCTACGTGGTCCCCGTCGTCGTCACCTTGTGCCTCACGGCAAGTGCCCTGGAGTGCTTTCTGATCCTCCCTTGCCACGTGGCGGAGTTCGCGCGGCCGACGGCACGCAGGGTGGGCTGGTTCGAGGCGGCGCTTGGGCGCTACGAGCGGCTCGTGCGGGCCGCGCTCGCCCAGCGCTGGCCGTTGCTGGCCGGGACGGTGGGCGGGACGCTGATCCTCCTCGCCGTGTCGTTGACCTTCGTCGAGTTCACGCTGTTCGGAAAGTTCAACAGCGACATTCAATTCATCAACTTCGAGCTGCCGACCACCGCGTCCTTGCGGGAGACTTCGGAGCGAGCGCGCAGCATCGAGGAGATTGCGCTCGCGCTCGCCCCCGAGGAGCGCTCCTCGGTGGCGACGAACGTGGGCATTGCCGCTGTCGATTACAACCGCGCCGACACGGGAAGCTACCTGGGGCAGGTTGTGGTCACCTTTGCGCCCGAGGAGGAGCGGACGCGCACCATTCCCGAGATGGTCGAGTGGATGCGGGAGAAGGTGGAGGCCTTGCCGGGCTTCACCAAGGTCGAATTCAAGGGCCTGCAGGCTGGGCCCGGGGGCAAGGCCATCGAGGTCGCGCTGGGCGCCGACGACCCGGTGGCCTTGCAACGCGCCTCCGCCGAAGTGCAGGCCTGGCTGCGCGCCCAGCCGGGCGTCTACGGGATCTACGACGACGCGGTCCCCGGCAAGCGCGAGCTCGAGCTTCGCGTCGATCCGGAGGCGGCCGCCGCCGTTGGGTTGACCACGGCCGATGTGGCCGCGCAGGTCCGCGCGCGCTTCCAGGGGCTCGAAGCGACGACCTTCCGTCGCTTCGACGACGACGTCCCCTTGGTCGTTCGACTCCCGCTCCGCGAGCGGCGGCTGCGGCAGAGCCTCGAGGAAGCCTGGTTGCGTGGCTCGGGCGGCCAGAGGGTCCCTCTGGCCGCGGTCGCCAGCGTGCGGGAGCACCAGGGGCTGAGCAAGATCGTGCGCAACGAGCGGCAGCGCGCGGTCACGGTCCTGGCCGACGTGGATCTGGAAAGGGCCAATGCCCTCGATGTGACGGAGAAGCTCCGCGCGCGCTTCGCCGAGGACCTTTCGCGGCGCCTGGGGGTCGAGTTGACCATCAAGGGCCAGCGGCGGGAGGCGGAACGCTCCATGCGCGGGCTCATGGAGGCGCTCGGGATCGCCTTGTTGCTGATCTACTTGATCTTGGGGACGCAGTTCAAGTCCTTCACCCAGCCCTTGTTCGTCATGGTCGCGATTCCTTTCGGAATCGACGGGATCCTCTTCGGGCACATGATCACCGGGCGCGACCTGACCTTCCTGAGCATGATGGGTCTCGTCGCGACCTCGGGGATCGTGGTCAACGACAGCCTGGTGCTCGTGGACCTGATCAACCGTCTCCGCGCGCAGGGCCTTCCGATTTTCGAGGCCGCCGTGCGGGGGAGCGTACAGCGCCTGAGGCCGATCCTTCTCACCTCGATCACCACGATCCTCGGGCTCACGCCGCTGGCCTTCTTCGCCAGCGGACAGGCACGCTTCCTCTCGCCGATGGCGATTTCGATCGTCTTCGGGCTCAGCTTCGGGACCTTCCTCACCCTCCTCGTCGTCCCCGCGCTCTACTTGATCCGCGACGATCTGCTGGCGAGGGCGTCGCGCGACACTCGTCCGGGAGAGGGGCCGGAAGCCGCCGAGGCGTAAGGAGGTCGCACACGCAGAGGAGAAGGCCTCGGCTCCTGGCCGAGGTCCGCGCGGATCTGCGCGCTCGGGGCGCGGCCGCTGGCGGTCGTGCGGCGCGAGCACTACCATCGGCGGCATGCGGCTCACCGAGTGGTTCCGGAGGCGCGGGGTGCGCGGTCGCACGGTCCACCTACCGGCCACCGGTCGAGCCCTGGTGGTCTCCGACCTGCACGGGCACTGGGGAGATTTCGAAGCCTTCCTGGCGGCGACGCAAGCCTTCGAGCGGATCGAAGCCGGGGAGGACCTGTGGGTGATCTTCACCGGCGACGTGCCCGACGTCGTGCGGCATCAGAGCGTCGACTCCTCCGTGCCGGACGACGGCGACGTACGGATCCTCGAGGACCTGATCGCTTGGAAGCGTCGCTTGGGGCCGGAACGGGGTCGGCGGATCGTCTACCTAGAGGGGAACCACGACTTTCACGTCAGCCGGATTTGGCGCGAGGTGGCTCGCTACCACGCCTACGCGCGCGGTGAGGCCCCGCCGACGCCGGAGAAGGTCCCGCGGGTCAGCGAGGAGGAACTCTCCGCCTACGCACGCTACTACCGGGAGTCCTACGGCGACGCCGTCTACGAAAACAACATCGGCCCCTACGACATGGTGCGCCGCTGCCGCCCGGAACTGGTGGAGTTCCTCGAGAGCAGCCCGATCTTGGCGGTACTCGAAGGCTGCGGCGTCCTGGTGACCCACGCAGGGCCGCCGCGTCGCGGCTCCTGGAGTGGGAAGGAGTTGCGCAAGTCCATCGACCGCGCCGATCGAGAGGATCTGCGGCGGGCTTCGCCGGAGGCCTACTACGAGAACCCCTACCATCAACTGCTCAACAACCGCTTCCGCAACGGCGACTACACCCTCGACGATTTGGACGCCTTCTTGAATACCTACGGCGCCTCGCTTCTGGTGACAGGGCACACGCCGCATCCCTACCTCGTCGACTTCGAGGCCCGGGCGCCGCTTCCGAACTGCGCCTTCCGTGACGGACTGGGGACCATAGGCGCTCGACAGGTGGTGCTCTGCTCGAGCTTCGGCGCGCTCCACCCCGCGTGGAAGCGGTACTTGGATCTGGAGCTTGGGCGTCGCTACGACACCCTCGAGGACTTGTTTGCGGGCGGATCGGTGCGAGCGCTGCGGCGAGCGGACGATCCCGCGCTGAGGGAAGCCCGAGCGCTGCCGGGCGCAGACTTCATCTTGGGCGAGGCCCTCGAGTCAGGAGCCGCGGAGTAGCCCGCGCATGTTGAAGCGAGGGCGAATCGCGTTCTCCTTGCTGCGGAAAAGGAGCCCGCGCCGTTCGAGCCCGGCGAAGAGGCGCGGTGTCGACGAGCCGCGGTTCTCGAAGATCGTGCGGAAGCGGCTGCGTGCTTGCTCGCGGCGGGCGATCCAGCCCTCCCGGCGGACCCGAACCATTGCGCGGCGCTTCCTCGGAGCGGTTGGGTCCCCGAGCCCCGCGAAACTGCTGTCGGCAGGGAGCGGCGCGTGGGAGGACGGCAGGCCCCCTCGGTCGAGGGGGGATTCGGAGGGGTCGAAGCCGGGGAGTTCGTCGGGCGGCGGGATCCGCGAGAAGCCGGGCTTGGGGACCTCGGAGGAGGGGGAGGGGG
>RFHU01000558.1 GCA_003695705.1 Planctomycetota bacterium | reverse complement strand
GCCCCTCCGCCCGCGCCCCCGGAGCTCCCCGGGCCCGGGAAGGGACCGGCCCCAGGCCTCGGCGGCGGGCTGTCGGACAGGTGGCTGCAGGCCGACGGCGGCGGCGGACTCTCCGACGGCTGGCTGCAGGCCGACGGTGGCGGTGGCGGCGGACTGTCCGACGGCTGGCTGCAGGGGGGGAGCGGCCTCTCCGACGGCTGAGCGCAAGGCGGAGCCAGGCGGCGAGCCCCTTGCAACGCGCTGCGGCACAGCGGGTTCGGCGGCTCCCCTTCCCTCCCCCTCGCTTGCCCCTGGGCTGCCTTGGCGATAGTCTCGCGTCCTTCCCAGGACGGCTCCATGAACGAGTACCTGCAGTCCATCTACGACAGCGTCGTTGCGCGCAACCCCGCCGAGCCCGAATTCCATCAGGCCGTGCAGGAAGTCCTCGAGTCCCTCGAGCCGGCCCTCAAGCGGCATCCGGAATTCCGCGCGGCGGGCATCGTCGAGCGCCTCGTCGAACCAGAGCGCGTCATCATGTTCCGTGTCGCCTGGCTCGACGACGCGGGCCGCGTGCAGGTCAACAAGGGCTTCCGCTGCCAGTTCAACAGCGCCATCGGCCCCTACAAGGGCGGCCTGCGCTTCCACCCCTCGGTGAACCTGGGGATCCTCAAGTTCCTCGGCTTCGAGCAGATCTTCAAGAACTCGCTCACCACCCTGCCCATGGGCGGCGGCAAGGGCGGCGCCGACTTCGACCCCAAGGGCAAGAGCGACATGGAGGTCATGCGCTTCTGCCAGGCCTTCATGAGCGAGCTCTACCGCCACGTGGGCGCCGACACGGACATCCCCGCCGGCGACATCGGCGTCGGCGGGCGCGAGATCGGCTACCTCTACGGGCAGTACCGCAAGCTCACCAACGTGTTCACCGGCGTGCTCACCGGCAAGAGCCTCACCTGGGGCGGAAGCCTGATTCGCCCCGAGGCCACCGGCTACGGCTGCGTCTACTTCACCGAGGAAATGCTCAAGAGCATCGGCGACACCATCGCGGGCAAGCGCGTCGCCATTTCCGGCTCGGGCAACGTGGCCCAGTACGCCGCCGAAAAGGTCACCGAACTCGGCGGCAAGGTCGTCACCCTGTCGGACTCCTCGGGCTGGGTCTACGACGAAGAAGGCATCGACCGCGAGAAGCTCGCCTGGGTCATGGAACTCAAGAACCAGCGCCGCGGACGGATCCGCGAGTACGCCGAGAAGTTCCCCGGAGTCCGCTACTCGGAGGGCCGCGGGGTGTGGAGCGTTCCCGTCGACGTGGCGCTGCCCTGCGCGACCCAGAACGAGCTTCGCGGCGACGACGCCCGCACCTTGGTCAAGAACGGCATCATCGCCGTGGCCGAGGGCGCGAACATGCCCACGGACCTCGAGGGGACCCGCGTCTTCGTCGAGAACAAGGTCCTCTTCGGGCCGGGCAAGGCGGCCAACGCCGGCGGCGTTGCCACCTCGGGCCTCGAGATGCAGCAGAACAGCATGCGCACCGCCTGGAGCCGCGAAGAAGTCGACCAGAAGCTTCACGAGATCATGGTGCGCATCCACCAGAGCGCCTACGAGACCGCCGAGGCCTACGGGCACCCCGGCAACCTCGTCATTGGCGCCAACGTGGCCGGCTTCGTCAAGGTCGCGACGGCCATGCTCGAGCAGGGCGTCATCTAGGCGTTCGAAGCCCCCGCACCCCCTCCTCCCGCGCCCCCAACGCACCGTCGCCGCGGTCCGACGAAGCCGCGGCCCCGGTCCTTCGGCGTCCGCACCGCCTCTTCGCCGCCCGCGGGTCCCCCGGCGAGGGCGAACGCAACCTCGAAGCCGCTTCCCTGCCTCGCGGGCGTACTTCTTGTCTCCGAAGAATGCAGACGCGGGTTCCTCCCGCGCCGCAGGCCGTGGGCGGACTTGCTGCCCCCCCCTCGGCCCCACCCACGAACACGCCCGTGTTCCCCTCGGTCCTTCGTTGAGGCCTTGGGATCCTTCGCGTCGTGTCCCCCAATGGTAGGGGGATTCTCGAAAGCGGGAGTGTCAACCTCGGAAGGGGGAACGGGGTAGCTCGCGGACGCGTCCCCTGCGAGCGATGCACGGGCGGCCGAAGCACGGCGCGCAGCAGTGCGCGCACGCGTCCGCCCGCGCACTTCCCAACTCGACTTCGATATTTATGGACCCGCTTCGGCGCTTTGCCTTGAGCGTGCCAGCGAGGTCTGGTCTCTATGTTTCGCCATGAGTGCTCTTTCGGCGTCGAACCGCCTCCCGGCCGGCTCCGCCTCGCCCCTCCGCGGCCTAGGCCAGCGCGCTTCGTCTTCCCCTCGCCGTCGGACCTGCACCGTCTTCCTCCTCCCCTGGCTCCTCCTCGCCGCCTCCTCCCTTGGCGAGGCACAGGAGTCGGACAACAGCATCAACCTGCACCATCTGACCCTGGCCGCGGACGGGCGGACCGCGGGGTACACCGTCGACGCCGCACGGACCCTGCGCGCGGGGGAGGTGCACCTCGGCGCCAGTTTCAGCCACGCCCAGCGCCCCCTCGAGCTCGGCCGACCCGGCGACCGGCGCCGACACGCCCTCGTCCACCAGCTCACCGTGCTCGACCTCTACGGCGCCGTCGGGATCCTGGACGGACTCAGCTTCGGCGCCTCCCTCCCCGTGGTTCTCGACAACGACGGCCACGAGCTCCTCGACCCCACCAGCGACACGCGCAGCGGGGGCGTCGGCGCCCTGCGCGTTCAACTCAAATGGGCCTTCTTCGACACCCGGCGCGGCGGCCAGCCGCCCGAAGGGTCTCAAGCGAAGGCGGCGTTGGCCGAAGCCGAGGGAGCGAACGACGCTCCCCAGGACGCCGTGGAGCGCGGCGGAACGGCCAAGGCGCCGCTCTGGGAGTCGGCCCTCGCCCTGCAGGCCTTCGCGACCTTCCACACCGGCCGCCCCCGGGACTACCTCAGCGACAACGAGTCTCCCACCGTAGGGATCACCCTCTTGGCGACCTTCCGGCTCTGGCGCTTCCGAGTCGGCACCGAATTCGGCTACGAACAGTTCACCGGCGGCAGCATCGACATCGGGGACCTCGAGATCGAGAACCGCCTCCGCTTCGGCGCCTCGCTCCTCTTCGAGGTCCTTCGCCCCGACCGCCCCGGCGCCGCTGCTGGACAGGGCGGGGAAGGCGGGACGGGCCGCCACGACCTCGCAATGGGCGGCGAGGTCTTCGGCTGGGCCGACGCTTCGCGCCCTTTCCACAACGAGCGCGAGCGCCCCATCGAGGCCTTGGGCGTCGTCGCCTACCGCCACCGGGGACTCGGCTTCGCTGTCCGCATCGCGGCGGGCGGGGCCCTCAACAACGGCATCGGCGCCCCGGACGTCCGCTACCTCGCCTCCCTTGGCTGGACCTTCTGAGTGAGGACCTCGCCCTCCCCGAGGCCTTGGCCGCCTCTCGACCGCTCCGCACAGCAGAGCCCCGGAGCCTTCACCGAGGCGGGGCAACGCCTGGGTGGCGGTCCTGCCGCGCAGCACGTCTCCCAAGGCCGCCCTGCGCTCCTCCCTCTTCGCGGGGCCGCGCCCATCGCGCGTCGTCCCGCGGGACGCGGCGCCTCCGGCGCACGCACCCTCGTCCGTTTTCGCCCGCACTTCGCCTCGACTCTGGAGATCGCATGACCCGCAGCGCGTCGCGGCGCTTGCTCCGCTCCTCGCTCTTCGGCCTGGCGCTCGTTCTCCCGGCGAGCGCCGCTGCGCAGGACCAGATCCACTACATCCCGCCCTTCGTCGCGCGAGGCTTCGGCGGCAACGAGGTCGACGAGCATCGCCTCGTGCTCAGCACGAACACACCCGGCGGAGGAACCGTCGCCGTCCTTCGCGGCGACGGCACCCCCCTCCCCGGCAGCCCCTTCGCCGTGACCCCCGGCAACCCGACCGTCGTCGACCTCGGGTCGGGCGGCGGGCCCTACGAGAATCTGATCGAGGCCAGCAGCGTGAACACCGTCCTCCCGACGGCCGGCCTGGTGTGCAAGGCCAACACGCCCTCGCTGACTTTCTTCGCCGAGATCCGCCACCGGGACGGGAACCAAGGCGGATCGGCCACGATGAAGGGCCGCCTCGCGCTCGGGAGGGACTTCCGCAGCGGGCACCTGGCCTCGGACCAGAACTCTCCCGTGTCCAACGAGGACAGCCACTTCATCTCGGTGATGGCCACCGAGGACGACACGGTCGTGCAGTTCTCCGACATCTCGCCAGGCATCGCCTTGGTCGGTCCTCCGCCAGGTTCGGTGACCCTGAACGCAGGAGAGTCCTACGCGATCCAATACCAGTTGGCGGCGGGCGTGAACGCCGACCTCATGAACGGCACCCGCATCACCTCGAGCAAGCCCATCGCCGTCAACTGCGGGAGTTGGCTGGCCGGCAACCGCCCCAGCAGCTCCGGTCGGGACATCGGCATCGACCAGATCACCCCCATCGACTACCTGCGCAACGAGTGGGTCGTCTTCCAGGGCATCGAACCGGGGGAGGTCGACGAGATGGAGCGACCGACCGTCGTGGCGGCCTTCGACGGCACGCAGGTCTTCGTCAACGGGAGCTCCACGCCCCTCGCGACCCTCGACGCGGGCGACTCCTTCGCGATCCCTCCCACCAACTTCCAGCCCTCCGTCCCCAACGGCTTCCAGGTCCTCTACGTCACCACGAGCAAGAACGCCTACCTCTACCAGTCGGTCCACAACGCCCTCAACGGACCGGCCCTAGGGCTCGTGCCTCCCCTTCCCTGCGCCTCCAGCGATCGCGTGGACGTCGAGGAAGTGGATTTCTGGGGTCCCGCCTTCCTTCGCATCGTGACCCGTCCGGGAGCGACCCTGCAGATCAACGGCGCCGCGCCCCCGCCCACGTCGGGCCCCGACGCGGTTCCGGGCACCAGCAACTGGGTCGTCTACGACGTGCAGGGGCTCACCGGCGACGTGACCGTGGACTCGACCGAGCAGTTCGTGGTCTCCCTGCACACCGGGCAGGGCAACCTGGGGACCGCCGGCACCTACACGGGCTTCTCCAACGCGCCGCTGGTCATCAGCCCCTTCGAGATCCCGGGGTCGACCGTCAGCTACCCCGTCACCCTCACGCTCGAACAGGCCACCGGCTACCTCCCCAACCAGTTCCAGTGGTACCGCAACGGGGTCGCCCTGCCCGGCGAGACCGGCGACACGCTGGTCGTCACCTCCACCATGGGACCGGGGACCTACACCGTGACCGGGACCAGCGCCCTCTGCGGAGTCTCGCCGCAGTCCTTCGCCGTCGTACTCCCCGCAGAGCTAGACATCGAGCTCGAGACCGTTTCGACGAGCAAGGTCAACGACACCCAGTACGACGTCGTCTACCGGGCGACCGTCACCAACCGCAGCGGCGGGACCGTGAGCGGCGTCCGCGTGACCGACGACCTCGAGGCGGCGCTCGCGCCGCTCGTCCCCGGCACGCACTGGACCCTCGCCGGCGGACCGCCCCTCGTGCGCGTCGGCGGCGCCTTCTCGCCGGGCGAGGAGAACCCGAGCTTCGACGGGCGTACGGGCGGGGATACGGAACTCTTGGGCCCCGGCGTGGACCTCGCGCAGGCGGAGACCGGAACCATCGAATTCACCGTCCGCGTCGACATCACCGGCGGCTTCCCGGCCCAGGACAACGTCGCGACGGTGCGCGAGCAGTCGGCCACCTACGGCGACACCGACCAGACCCCCTTCCCGGCGCTCTTCGAGCTCGACGTCGCCATCCGCGCCGGTCCGGCCAGCCTCGTCTCCGGGACGACCTACGACGTGCCCTACGTGGTCACGGCCCGAAACCTCGGCAACCTCCCCCTCACGAGCCTGCAGCTCGTCCAAGACCTGGAGGCTGCCTTCTCGCCGCTGCCCACCACGGCCTGGAGCATCCAGTCCGGCCCCGCCGCCGGCGGCGCCTTCGCTCCGGGCGAAGCGAACCCCGGCTACACGGGGCTCAGCGCCGGCGACCGCGACTTGCTCGTCCCGGACGTCGACCTCCTCCCCGCCGAAACCGGAACCCTGAGCTTCGTGGTGCGCATCGACCTCGCAGGGGGCATTCCCAGCGGCACGCTCCGCGTCAGCGGCAGCGCCGACCACGGCATCGCCGACGACTCCGACGACGACGTCGGCACCGGGCACCTCTCCATCGACGGCCCCGATCCGGACGCCGACCCGACCAACGACCCAACGCCCTTCCCGGTCCCCGACGCCGACGGCGACGGCGTCCCCGACCCCACGGACATCGACGACGACGGCGACGGAATTCCCGACGCCAGCGAAGGACCGGACACCCTCGACACGGACGGCGACGGCGTCATCGACCGCCTCGACCGAGACAGCGACTCCGACGGCATCCCGGACCTCTGGGAGTCCGGCATCTCCGCAGCCCAGCGCGCGGCCCTCGATCCCGATGCGGACGGCGACACCCCCTCCGCCGGTGTGGGAGCCAACGGGCTGGAGGACACCCTGGAGAGCCCGGCGGACTCGGGAACCCTGGCCTACACGCTGCGAGACACGGATGGCGACGGCTACCGCGATTTCCAGGACCTCGACAGCGACGACGACGGGATCGTGGACGTGCTGGAGGTCGAAGGAGGTGCCGACGCCGACGGCGACGCTCTGCTCGACGGCGCAGGGAGCGACGCCGACGGAGATGGCCTCCCCGACGCCGTAGACCCGACCCACGACGGCCGCCTCGCAGTCGCGAACCCGGCGCCGCCCGCGGGGACGCCGGTGACGCTCACCAACAGCGACCCCGATCCCACTCCGGACGTGCGCGACGTGGACGCGGACAACGACGGGGTCCCCGACCTCGCGGAGAGCGGCGATTCGGCGGCGAGCGACCCGGACGGCGACGGACTGCTCGACGGCGGCGACGGAGACGCGGACGGGATCCGCCAAGGCGTCGACCGCAACGACTCGGCCTTCGGCAGTCCCGGCACGCCCATCCCCGCGCCGGCCAACACGAGCGGCTCGGGCGCCGCCGACTTCCAGGTCTTGGACCGGGACGGAAGCGGCGCGACCGACCGCACCGACTTTGGCCTCCCCAGCGGGCCGGGGACTGCCGACGCCGACGGCGACGGGCGCATCGACGACCCTGCCGATGCGGACGGCGACGGGGTCCCCGACGCCGTCGACCGTCGCGTAGGGACCTTCGGCTACCCCGAGTCGGTTGACCCCGACGGCGACGGACTCCGCAACCCGAACGACCTCGACGACGACGACGACGGAATTCCGGACCTCGCCGAGCAGAACGGCGACCCCAACCGAGACACCGACGGCGACGGCCTCCCCGATCACCTCGACCGCGAGAGCGACGGCGACGGGGTCCCGGACCTGTGGGAGTCGGGCATCGCGGCGGCCACACTCGCCGTCGTGGATCCCGACGGCGACGGCGACGTCGATGCCCCGGTGGGGGCCAACGGCCTCGCCGACCTGCTCGAGACCGCCCCCGACAGCGGGACGATCGGCTACGTCCTCCGCAACACCGACGGGCGAGGGCCACGAGACTTCCAAGACCGCGACGCCGACGACGACGGCTTGACGGACGCCTACGAAGCGCGCGGCGCGGACGGCAACGGCGACGGTGTCCTCGACGGCGCGGGGAGCGACGCCGACGGCGACGGCCTCGCCGACCTCGTCGACCCCACCCACGACGGCCCGAACGCGGGCTTCACCGCAGCGCCTCCGCCGGGGACGGCGCTCGCGCGGCCCGACACCGACGGCGACGGTCTTCGCGACCTGCGGGACCTCGACAGCGACGACGATGGGCTCCCCGACGTCACCGAGGGCGGCGGCGCGGATGCGGACGGCGACGGTGTCCTCGACGGCGCGGGGAGCGACGCCGACGGCGACGGACTCGCCGACGCGGTGGATCCGCCGGGCGGGACGCCTCCCAGCCGGCCCGACACCGACGGCGACGGACGCATGGACGCCTACGACCTCGACGCGGACAACGACGGCCTCTCGGACCTGCGCGAGTCGGGGAACCCCGCGGCCCTCGACGCCGACGGCGACGGCGTCATCGACGGCGGCGACGCCGACGCCGACGGCCTTCGCGACGCCGTCGACGGAAACGACGCGGCCGTGGGCAGCGGAGGGGCGCCCATTCCGTCGCCCTACGACGACCCCGCCACGCCCGGCTCCCCCAACTACCGAAACCTCGACAGCGACGGGGACGGGACCCCCGACCGCCTCGAGGCGAGCCTGCCCAGCGGCTCGGGAACCGTCGACGCCGACGGCGACGGCGCGATCGACAACCCGGCCGACGCCGACGCCGACGGCATCGCCGACGCCGTCGACCGCCAACTCGGCGTCTACGGAGGCGTCGAGCTCGTCCCCGAGGCGCCCTTCCGCTTCTCCGCGCCCTCCTACCTCACCCACGAGGCCGCCGGGACCGCAACCATCACGGTCATCCGCACGGGCAGCCTCCAAGGCAGCGCGAGCATCGACTTCGCCACCGCCGACGACGAGGCGACGGCGCCCGGCGACTACGGCGCGACGACGGGCACGCTGGCCTTCGCCAGCGGACAGGCCAGCGCGACCTTCGCCGTCCCGATCGCCGACGACGCGCTCGAAGAGCCCGCCGAGGCCCTCCAGCTCCTCCTGATCGACCCCACCGCGCCGGGACGCCCCGTGGACCTCGCGGCTCTGGTCATCGAGCCGGAACCGAACATCGCCATCGCCACCCCAAGCCTGCCCGGCGGCAGCGTGGGCGTCCCCTACGAGGCGGGGGTGCGCCTCGACGACGGCGGCGTCGGACCGACCTTCTCGTGGGCCGTGGTCGCCGGCGCCATCCCGCCCGGCTTGGCCTTGATCGGGACCGGCCGAGAGGTACTCCTCCGCGGTACGCCCGTCTCCGGCGGGACCTTCGCCTTCGACCTGCGCGCGAGCGACGACGCCGACCCCTCCCGTACCGACACCCGCAGCTACACGGTCGTCGTCGGAGCGGGCGGGGGCGCCCCCGAGATCGGTGCGGTGGGGACCCTCGAGGCCCCGGTGGGCCTGCCCTTCTCGCGTGGTCTCTCGGCCGACGGTGGCCAAGGCCCCCTGGCCTGGTCGCTCACCTCCGGATCCTTGCCCGCAGGGGTCTTCCTCGACCCCTTCGCCGGGCGCTTGGTGGGCACCCCGCTCGGCCCGCCAGCGAGCAACGCCGTGTGCGTCCAGACGACGGACGCCAACGGCCAAACGGACACCACGCCCGACGGGGCCTGCGCCGCCGGCGAGGAGGTCGTCGTCGACGTCGTCCCCAACCCGGTCCGCCTCGTCACCTACGGCCTCGACGACGGGACGGCGGGCGCGCCCTATTCCGCCTTCGTCGACGCGGAGGGCGGCGTCGGCTCGAGCTACACCTGGTCCGTGAGCGCGGGTGCGTTGCCGCCGGGCCTGTCGCTAACACCCGCGGGCCTGCGCGCCGCCATCACCGGCACCCCCACCGTCCCGGGCAGCTTCGCCTTCACGCTCACGGTGGCGGACGACGCCCAGGCAGGGGCGATCGATCGCCAGGACTACCTGGTGAAGATCGACGCACCGGCGGGCAGCCCGCGCATTACCACGAGCTCGCTCCCGACGGGCACCGTGGGTCAGCCGTATGCGGCGTCGATCGCCGCGACCGGCGGAGTCCCTGGCTACTCCTTCGCGGTCCGCACCGGCGCACTCCCGGCGGGGCTCTCCCTCGACCCGGCGACGGGGGCCCTCTCGGGAACGCCCACCGTCTCCGGAGAAGCCACCTTCACCGTGGAGGCCACCGACGCCGCGGCAGGCGCCGCGACGCGGATCTTCACCCTCGCAGTGAACGACGCGCCGCGCATCGTCACCGACCAGCTCCCCCTCGCGACCCAAGGAGCCGGCTACGGCTTCTTCGTCGAAGGAGCCGGCGGAACCCCACCCTACGAGTGGTCCCTGGTCGGAGGCAGCTCGAGCGGGGACGCCTGGTCCGGCGGAGGGCTCCCTGCGGGGCTCGTCCTCTCGGGCAATTCGGGGAGCATCGCGGGGATCCCCACGGCGGCCCCCGGCAGCTACCCCTTCGTAGTGCAACTCCGCGACCGAAACGGCGCCACCGCCCAGCGAACCCTGACCGTCGTCGTCGGCGCACCGCCGGCGACGCCGACCGTGCTCACCCGCGCGCTCCCGCGCGGGACCGTGGGGGTTCCCTACGCTGCTTCGCTCGTGGCCGCCGGGGGAACACCGGGCTACACGTGGACCTTGATCGCCGGCGCTCTGCCGACCTGGGCCACCCTCGACCCCGCCACGGGGGTGATCCACGGAGTCCCCTCCCTCGCTGGGACGAGCGCGGTGCAGTTCCAGGCCACCGACCAGTTCTCGGCCAGCGGCGCCTCGCCGCTCCTCGACCTCGAGGTGGTCGATCCGCTGAACCTGACGCCGACGGCGCTCCCGCAAGGCACCTCCAACGTGGCCTACGCCCAGACGCTGGTCGCCACCGGCGGCCAAGGCCCCTACACCTTCGGCATCCTCACGGGAGAACTCCCCTCCGGCCTCGCCCTGGACGCCCAGAGCGGCCAGATCCGCGGAACGAGTCCCCTGAGCGGCTCCTTCCCCTTGGTCGTCCGGGTCACCGACGCCCGCGGCGAGACCCTGGTCCGCTCCTTCACCCTGGTGCTTGCCGCCTCCTCGCCCCCGGCCATCACCACGACCGGGCTGCCGGCCGCCACCGTCGGCGCCCCCTACTCCGCCTCCATCTCCGGCAGCGGCGGGCAGCCGCCCTACACCTGGTCGGTGGTGGCGGGCGCACTGCCGCCCGGGCTGAGCCTCGATCCGAGCAGCGGCGCCCTCACCGGTGCGCCCACGCAAAGCGGCTCCTTCGCCTTCACCGTGGAGCTTCGCGACCAAAGCGGCGCGACGACCACCGCCGCCCTTGCGGTTCAAGTGGCGGGGACGAGCGGGCCCGGTCCGCTGGGCACCCGCGTGCAGGGCTCCGGCTCCTGCGCCCTCGGACGACCGACCACCTCGCCCGGCCTCGCTGGAGCGCTCGCGCTGCTCCTCCTCTTCGGGGCGCTGTTCGGCGCCCGCAGGCGCGCGCCGCGCGCCCCGCGCCAAGGCCAAGGGTAGGCCGGCGCCAAGAACGGCGCGGAGCGCTGTGCCCCTACGCCCGCATCGCCTCGGGGCATGCCCGAGTGCGCGAGCGGTCGCCTCCGACCGCGCGCGCACTTTTTTACGAGAAAAGGGGCTTTGTGGCCCCAATTCCCGCTCTAACTATTGGCTCCGCCCGCCTGGCGTGCGGAAATCCCCCGCCACGCCCGGCACCGCCCGGGCGGCGGAAGGGGGAAGTGCATGCGCGTGGACGCGCGGCGGCGCACCTCGAGCGCCGCGCTCTTCGGGTTGTTGCTCGTTCTGGGGGGCCCGGTCCTTGGCCAAGAGTTCCCGCCCGGAACCGGCGACGGTCCACGCGCTCCAGCCGCCGACGGGGACCCCAAGTCCGCGGACGAGGCTCCCGCCGACGACGCCCCCGCT
>RFHU01000557.1 GCA_003695705.1 Planctomycetota bacterium | reverse complement strand
CGCGGCGGCCGGCTGCGCCATACGCGTCTTGGGGATCTCGCGACCGCCGGCAGCGACTCCGGGTGCCGGCGCGGCAGGGGCTCCCTGGGGGCAGTAGGGGCATCGGTCCCAACTCGCTTCCATGATGTGGCCGTTGGGGCACATCTTCGTGCTCATGATCCCTCTCTGGCGCCAGCTCTGCCTGGCCTGTTCGCATTGTGTCTCTGCGCCCCCTGGGGCTCAAGCGACCCCCGGGCGGTGCGCATTCTCCCTCAGTTCTCCTGGTAGAACCAGAGCCCGAACATGTTGATGTCGCGCTCGGCCTCCACCGCCACCTGCGCGCAGCTCACCTCGGGTCGGGTAATGAATTCGCCCGGGACCCGGAAGAGCCAGTTCCGCCAGCGGTTCCGTCGGTCGCTGCCGCGGATCTCCCACTCGCCGACGGCCTTCCCGTCGATTTCGATGCGGGCGACGATGTCCCCGCGCGCGAAGTCGATGCGCTTCGCGATGACCAGGTCCTTGCCGGGGGTGAGGTTCTTGATGGTCCACTTGGAGGTGCCGCCCACGTGGGCGCGCCCACGGGCGGTCGCCTTGACGCCGTCGGGATACTTGAAGGTCTGGACGTTGGTCCAGTCTTGCTTCGAGCCCTCGATGCCGAAGGAGTGGGCGGCCTCGCTTCCGCGATCGCCCATGACGATCTGGTCGACGAGGGTGTAGCCCTTCCCGTCCATGAACAGCTTCTCGGGCAGTTCGGACGACTCTTGCAGTTCCTCCCAGCTGAGCTGCTTCTCGTCCGGGGCCGGCCCGGCCTTGGCGGTGGGCTCCTTGGTCTGCTCCCACTCGGCGGCGCCCACCATGGCGCCGGCGCAGCGGAACTCGGCGCCGGTCTCGCTGTTGACCCAGGTGCTCCCCGGCGTGAAGCCTCGCGACTCGTCGTCGTTCGGGGTGGGATCCCGCGCGTCGGTGTGGTGCTTGGCTTCGGCCGCCGGCGCCTCGATCTTCTTCACCCGGGGGGGCTCCACCTTCCCCGAGGCCTCGGCGGCAACCGTCAGCTTGCCGACCGCACCGTCCAGGCGGCGGAGTAGGTTCTCCACGTCGGCATCGAGGGGCTTCGCCTCGCGGACGATGGCCAGGAGGCCTTCGACGAGCTCCTTCCACTCCTCCCACTCGCGCACGGTGTTCAGCTCGGGCAGGTTGATGTCGGCGTCGTGGCGCATTTCGTCGGCGAGTTCGAGGAGGAGGCGCACTCCGCGGATCACCTGATGGGCGTCGAGGGCTCCGGAGTCGAGCATCAGCGCCAGGGTCATGACGGCGGCGCGCATGTCGCGCGCCGAGTGGATGCCTGCCCGCCCCAAGTGTCCCAGGGCGCGCCGGAGGTGCCCGAGCAGGTCGGCGAGCAGGGGGTAGAGGTCGGCGCGCATCGACGTGCCGACGACGCCTGCGCGGGGAACGTAGCGCATGTCGATCTCGCCGGGACCCGGGTTGTTCGGATCGGAGGCGTCGCTGATCTGGCGGACGTCCTCGGTGATGAGGATGCGCGCGAGCTCGACGCCGTCGCGCGGGTCGGGCGCCTTGGTGTCCACGTCGACCCGCACGGTCTCGTGCATGCGCCGGTGCCCCTTGAAGCGTGGATTCGCCACGTTGACCACGAAGTCCACGGGGTCCTCGACGTACTTGAGGACGATGTAGGCGTGGGCCGGCAGTTCGGGAAGCTTGCCCGGGTCGATGGGCACGATGAGCGGGTCGTGGAGGATGAGGTCGTTCCCCTCGCCGTCGATGGCGTAGCCGGGGTAGACATCGACGGACATGTCGCCCAAGCGACGCTTGACCTGCAACTCGCCGGGCCAGCGACGCACGACGCCGTAGCCGTGCAGGTAACGGTTGTGCAGCTTCCGCTTCTCGATGTGGTAGCGCTCTCCGGTCTGGAAGTCTTCGCTCTCCAGACGGAGGCCGTGGAAGTGGTTGAGCCGCAAAAAGCCCTTGCGTTGGTCGTCGGCCATGCTCTCGTTCCTCAATCCTCTCCGTCCTCGGCGGGGGCCATGGCCGGTCCCGCCAAGGGGTCGTACATTTCGGCGGCTTCGCCCTGCAGCCACGCATCCACGCCGATGGTCGATGTGATGCCGATGGTGAAGGAAGTGTCGCGCTCTTCTTCCTCGGGCTCGGCGAAGGTCAGGTAGTAGTCGGTGTGGACGGGCTTCTCCTGCTCGATGATCCGATGGATCTTGAGCACGGTCTCTACGTCCACCTCGTCGATGCCCAGCGGGATGTGCACGATGAAGGCGTGGGCCCTCTGGACCGAGTGCATGAGCACGGTCTCCACGCCGACCGTGGAGGTGACGCCGACCACCAAGCCGTCGAAAGGCCAGGCGTTTTCCTCGATGAGCGGGTCCACGCCCGTGAACAGGCGCAGGTAGACGCGCAGGCCGCGCGGCGTCCCCCGCAGGTGGTAGAGCTCGACCGCCTTCTTGATGAGGCTGCGCCGTTTGAGCTCGGGCCAGTCGTCCTCCAAGGTGAGCGCCACCCAGGAAGCCAGGTAGTCGAGGAACTCGGGCGGGCACTCGTGCGGGTCGAAGTAGTGGTGCAGGTGCTCGAGCTTCCACTCGGTCTGCGCCTGGATGTGCTGCATGATCCACAGCAGGTCGGCCACGAAGTTGCGGCCGGTCAAATCGCTGCGCTGATAGATCTGCGGCAGGTAGTGGAGGATCGAGCTGTCCGCGATCTGGAGCTCGATCTTCTGGCGAGGGTCCTCGAGGTCGATCTTCTGGCCGGGGCGCGGGCGCTGGGAGACGATCGTGCCGCGCGGTTGCTCGCTTTCGACGAGCTTGAGCTGTAGGCGTTCGGCGGGGATGCGCACCAAGTCGAGGATCTTGCGCGCCTTCCAGAGGGGGTAGCCCTCGAGCTGGGGCGCCGGGACCTCGCGCTCCGCGAGCGCCTTCTTCAGGCGCTCGAGGGCACTCTCGCGGCGGAGGCGACCGAGCTCGAGCCCGTCGCCGGCGCTTCCGCCGCCGGGAGCGGGATCCACCGTGCCCCCGCCTTCGCTCACGCGAGGCGCTCCTTGGTTACCTGCCGGACCTCGACGTTCACCACGTGGATGAGCTCGTCCTCACGCAGCGGGACCTCGACCACCGTGCGGCCGAGGTCTTCGTCGAAGATCGACAAGTCTTCTACGTAGTCCACGCCGTCTTCGCCCTCGATGACCCGGTAGAGGTCCGACTTGTGCAGGGCGCGGCCAAACGGCCAGCCACGCCCGTCCGGCCCGCCGTAGAGGGGGTGGAGGGCGGTGCGGATCTCGTCCTCGAGGCGCTGCTTGACGCGTTCGACGCCCGGTCCGCTGGTCTTGAGGACCACGGCCACGTGGACCGAGATCTCCACGAAGCGTGGTTTGCACACGCGGACCCGGGTGGTCACAAGGCGCCGCTCGTCGAGGAAATCCTGCACTCGACGCAGCAGTTCGGGGGCTGCGACCGGCTTGCGGTGCAAGTCGCGGATCGCCTGCTCGCTGGCGGGCAGGACCAAGACGGTGACCTCCCCTTCCCGCCGAGGCGTCTTGAGGCACTTGGCGCGTCCCACGTTCCCGGAGGCCTTCTTGGCCAGCCACTCGTAGTCTTCCACGGTCACCGCGCGGTAGCGGTGGCGGATGACCTGCGGACCCCGCAGCTTGGCCTCGTCGAGGGTCTCTAGGTCGGCGCCGCCGCGGGCGGCGTAGTAATTCGTGACGCGCTCCACGTAGGGGATGGCCTGGCGAAGGACGTTGATGGAGCCGGCGCCGACGTTCCCTACCAGCCCGCCGCCGGTCTGGTAGCGCTCGGCGAGGATGGCGTTCGGACCCGGCGGCGGGATCTTTCCCCGGCGGCCGTCCCCGAAGATGACGTTCCCCACCACGGGATCGATCACGTAGTGCCGATCCGTGGGCGAGCTGGCGTAGAAGCTGTCGACACGGTGCCAGCGGACCCAGATCTCCGTGGGGTTCCCGGCCTCGTCGGTCTCGACCTGGATCGCATCTTCGCCCTCTTCCTCGCGGATCTTGCGTGCCTCCCGCTTGCTTGGCAGCTCGTGCTCGCGGACGAGGATGACCGCGCCCGGGAGCACGGGGAAGCGGGCGAAGGCGTGCCGCTGGTCGGGGGTTCCGTCCGAGTGGCCGAGGGTCTCCATGCGGACCTCGGTGGCATGGACCGCGGAGACGGTGTTGAGGAGGAGGTCCTCGATGCGCGGCGCGCGCGCGTAGCTGCCCAGCTCCATCCGGCAGCGAACCCAGTAGAGCTCCTCGCCGAATTCGCGCTTGAGAGCGAAGTCGCCGGGGCCGCGGAACTCGAGCACGCCGGAGCGGGTCAAGTTGTAGGTCTCGTCGCGCGGCTTGAGGTCCACCCAGCGCTTGCCGTTCCAGTACTCCCAGGCGAGCCGTTGGTCCGGCTTCCGTTCGCGGCGCCGGCGCTCGCGCTCGGAGGCCTCTTCGGGAAAGGGTTCGTCGAGGATGACGTCCGAAGGCTCCTCTTCGAACTCCTCCAGTCGGCAGTAGAGCTTGACGGGCTGCTGCGCGGGGAAGGGGGTGTCGAAGCCCATGTAGAAGGCCGGATGCTCTTCCTTGAACGGCTCGAAGGCTTGGAAGGTCCGGTTGGGGTCGCGGGCGAGTTGGGTCCGGTCGACGTAGTTGAAGTCGTTGTAGGTGACGACCGCAGCCATGGGGGAGGGAACCTGGCTGTAGCGGAGTTCGACGTTGCGGAAGGCAGGCGGCGCGAGGGGGTGTTCGTCGACCCACACCCAGTTCCCGTCGACGACCTGGTAGCCGCCCGGCTTGCCGAAGTGGCCGACGTCGATGCGCGCGCGGATCCAGTAGCCCTCGTGGCCGTTCACCTCGCGCCGTTCCATGGCGGCGGGGCGGAGGAAGGACACGGTTCCCGAGCGGGTCAGCGCGGCCGTGGTGTCCCGGAACTCATGACTCTGGGTCTCGGGGGCGCCGTCGGGGCTCGTGCGCCCGAGCTCCATCCACTTCTTGCCGTTCCAGTACTCCCACCTGATGAGCAGGTTCTCGGTGGGGCGGGCGCGGGGGACGAGGCTCTCCTCGGCCTGCACGAGATCGATGGCGATGCGGGCGTCCTGCTTGCCGAAGACCTCCTCGCTGCACAGGTAGAAGCAAGCGTCGGTCGCGGGCTGTTCGCTGAAGGGGTAGAAGACCTTGCTCTGGTCGAGCGGCACGTAGAGCTCGCCGGCGACGCAGGCCAGGGCCTGGTCGGCGTGGATTCCCTCTTCGAGGATGTGCGCGGACGCGGAGATTTCTCCGATGATCGTTTCGTCGTCGCTGCTGGGGAGCTCGATCAGGCGACCGCGGATCCAAAATCCCTCGAAGCCCGCGACCTCGCCGGCGGCGAGGTCTTCGAGGGGTCCGCGGAAGGCGACCGAGCGCTCGTGGCGCCGCTCGTCCGCCGAAGCCGCGTCGTCGGCCTCGGAGACGTCGACGGTGTCGAGGTCCCGCCAGCGATGGCCGTTCCAGTATTCCCACTCGAGGAGCTGGGTGAGGCCCTCGGTCTTGGCGAGGGGGCAGTGGAAGACCACCTGCACCAGGCCGGTCTCCTGGAGGGCGGAGAGGCGCGGGTCGGAGAGGTAGAGGAAGCGCTCGATCTCCTTGCTCCCGGCGAAGGCTTCGAAGGGCTCGCGGGGGACCTTGTGCAGGTTCTCGGTGTTGTCCGCCACCTTGTCGCGGAATACGGAGATCACCTTCTGCAGGCGGGTGTAGACCGCGTAGAGGTCCTCCTCGGTCTCGAAGACGATGGTCTCGCCGTCTTCGTTGGGCTCGGTGGCGACCTGGCTGTTGCGGGGGATCCAGGTACCGCCTTCGAAGCCTTCGACCAACTGGAAGGTGAGCATGGCCCGCGCGGGCTGCGGGGGGCGGAGCTGGATCCCGATCAGGTCGAGCAGGGTGACGAAGACCTTGTCGGGTACCCGGTTGAGCCGGTAGAGCACCATCTCGGTCATCCACGAGAAGAGCTCGATGAGCGTGATGCCCGGGTCGCTCGGGTTGAAGTTGGTCCACTCGGGGCAGTACTGCGGGATGAGGCGGATGGCCTCGTCGCGGATCTGCTCGAAGGTGCGGTCGTCGAGGTTGGGGACGGGGAGCGGCATGGGGTCGGTCCGCGGGGAGCCCGCTCAGGGGCTCTTCTGCAAGTAGAAGGGGTAGACCAGGTTGTAGACGTTGTTGGTCGCGATGACCTGGTACTGGATCCGGGTCTCCACGCGGCTCGGTTCGCGGGGGTCGGTCTTGACCTTTACGTCGAGCGCCTGGATGCGCGGCTCCCATTTGTTGAGGGCTTCTTTGACGTAGTAAATGATCAGCCCGTGGGTGTTGGAGTTGTTCGGCGCGAAGATCAGGTCGTGCACCGCGCAGCCGAAGTCGGGACGCATGACGCGTTCGCCGAGGGCGGTCCCGAGGATGATGAGGATGGACTCCTCGATGTTCTCCTCGTATTGGGACATGGCGATGCCCTTGCGCTGGTCGAGGTCGACCGGGAATTTCCAGCCGACGCCCAGGAAGGACTTGCGGGTGCTGAAGCCGGACGGAGACGGGGCCACGAGCCCTCCACGGAGAGGCGGCGAATGTAGGCAGGGCAGGAGCTTGTGTCAACTGCACCCCTCCGCTTCGGTTGAGCGCTCGCGGGGGCTCCGCTAGACTCCACCGGCGAGGGACCCACCCCGGCGTCCCCGAGGGGAAGAGGGAGGCCGTGACCCGCAAGCTCACCCGCGCCTTGGGTGCGGTGCTCCTCCTCCTCCCCGGCGCGCTGGCCCAGGAGCAGGCCCCTCCGACACCGAAGACCCGCCTCGTGGTCGCCTCGGAGCCGGCCGAGGCCTCGGTGTTCCTGCGCACGGTCGACGCGGACGGATCCGATCGCGAGACCTTCTTGGGGACCACCCCCGCGGCGCGGCCGCTCGAACTCGACCTCGAGCGCTCCGGCCCCGCCGAGGTGGTGGTCTTCAAGCAGGGCTACGTATGCAAGATCGAGCCCTTGCGCCTGCTACCGGGGGGAACGGCCCACCTCGAGGTCCGCCTTGCCCCGGACGTGGAGGTCCCGCGGGGCCTCCGCCTCAAGGACACGGAGCCCTTCGTCCAGGGGCCCGAGCAATTCGACGAGTTGTTCGTGGGCGTGCTCTTCAACGTGGTCCGCTTCTACGTGGAGGAGCAGCATCCCCTGCGGCTCATCGAGCGGGCCACGGCGACCCTGGTGGAGATCCTCGACGCCGTGCGGGCGCGGGAGAAACTCCTCCGCCGCGAGCTGAGCCCCGAGGCGCGCCTGCGCTACTACGGCGACGAGGTCGACCTGCGCGCCTACCCGCGGCTCTCGTGGGCACGCGAGCGGGAGGCCGAGGGAATCCGCCGCTACACCCTGCGCGCGGGGAAGCTCGCCCTCACAGGGACCACCGACGACAGCGACCTCGAGAGCTACCTGCGCATGCTCCACCGGGTCTATGCATTCCTCAAGTTCCGTTGGGATGCAGACCACCACCTCTCCGACGCCATCCTCGCCCGTTGCGCCATCGAGGGCCTGCTCGCGGCGCTCGACGACGAGCACACCCACTTCTTGACTCCGGCCGAGGTCCGCCAGATGTCCAGCGAGAACGAGGGCAGCTTCGGCGGCGTCGGCATCGTGGTGTCCGGGCGGGGAGGTGCGCTGCGGGTCGTGGCGCCCATGGAGGGGACGCCCGCGCAGGCCGCGGGGATCCTCGCCGGCGACCGGATCGTCGCCATCGACGGTCTTCCGACCGCGCGCCTCGGCTTGCGGGAGGCGGTGCGCCTCATGCGCGGCCCGGTGGGCAGCCGGGTGGTGCTTACCTTGCGGCGCGGCGGGCGCGACCTCGTGGTGCCGCTCGAGCGTGCCGACATCCGCCTCAAGTTCACCGCGACCCGCATGCTCGGCGCGGACGTCGGCTACCTGCGGATCACCTCCTTCATGAACGAGCACCTCTCCGAGAAGGTGGCCGCGGACATCGCCGCGCTGCGGAAGCGGGGGGCGCGCGCGCTGGTCATCGACCTCCGCAACGACCCGGGCGGCTTGCTTGTCCAGGCGCACCGGATCGCGGACTTGTTCGTCCCCAGCGGGCGCATCGTGAGCACGCGGACCCGGCTCCCCGAGGAGTCCCGCAACCTGCTCGCCGACCCCAAGACCCCCAAGGTGCGGATGCCCCTGGCGGTCTTGATCAACGAGGGGAGCGCGAGCGCCTCCGAGATCCTCGCGGGGACCCTCCAGGAGCACGGCCTGGCCACGGTCGTGGGCGAGCGCTCCTTCGGGAAGGGATCGGTGCAGCGGGTCTTCGCGCTCGAGCCCTTCGGCTGTGCGCTTGCGCTCACGGTGGCCACCTACCACCTGCCCAGCGGTCGGACGCCCCACAAGCGCGGGATCGCCCCCGACGTGGAGGTCCGCTTGACCGAGGAGGAGCGCCTGGCGGTGGCCGAGCGCACCAACTACACCCGCGACGAGGGGCTGGCCGAGGACCGGCAGGTGCGGGCGGCGCTGGAGGTCTTGCGCAAGCGGCTCGCCGCCGCGGCGACTTCGGGCGAGTAGCGGGGCGGCGCGTCCCCGTTCAGCCCGTGGCGGCGCCTCCCCCCGCCGCGCGGCGCAGGAGGTCGAGGGCGGCCGCGGTGGCCCGGGCCTGCACTAGGTCGCGGTCGCCGGGGAAGCGCCGCTCGAGGAGGCGCAGGTCGTCGTCGCCGGGGCCGGCCGCGGCCATGTGGACGAGACCCACCGGCTTTTCGGAGCTCCCGCCCCCCGGGCCGGCGACGCCGGTCACGCCGAGCCCGAGGTCGGCGCCGGCGCGCGCGCGGGCCCCTCGGGCCATGGCCGCGGCGACCTCGGGGCAGACGGCGCCCCGGGCGGCGAGGAGCTCCTCGGAGACACCGAGGTCGCGGACCTTGGCGCGGTTGCTGTAGGTGACGAAGCCGGCCAGGAAGCGGCGCGAGATGCCCGGGAGCGCGGTGAGGGCTGCCGCCGCGCGTCCGCCGGTGCAGCTCTCGGCGGTCGCCACGCGCAGGCCGCGCGCGTGAAGGAGCCCCGCGAGCGATTCGGCCAGGGTGTCGCCGCCCACCGCGCACACGTGTTCGCCCAGGAGGTCGCGCGCCTCGCGCCAGGCGTCCTGTACCGCGTCCTGGTCTTCGTGCAGGAGGGTGACGCGGATCGTTCCCAGGCGCTCTTCGGCGGCGTAGCGCACCTCGACGCCGGGGCGCTCCTCCACCGAAAGCAGGCGCTCGCCGAGGGCGCTCTCCGAAATGCCCACGGTACGAAAGGTGCGCCGAGCGGGCGGGGCGGCGTCTGCGCTCTCCAGCTCGCCCGCCAGGGCGTTTTCCCACAGCCAGCGCATTTCCCGCGGTACGCCGGGCAGCGCGTAGAGCCGCGTCCCTGCGTGGTCGAGGGAGAAGGCGCTCGCCGTGCCGACTTCGTTGTCGATGACCCGCGCACCTACGGGAAGTTCGGCCTGCACCCGGTTCGAGGCGGGCATGTCGCGTCCGAAGCGGGCGAAGAGCTGGCGTATGCGCTCTAAGGACGGCTCGTGGAGTTGCAGGGAGACGCCGGCCCACCGGGCGACGGCCTCGCGGGTGAGGTCGTCCCGGGTCGGCCCGAGTCCGCCGGTGGTCAGGAGGACCTGCGCCCGCTCGGCGGCAAAGCGCAGCGCATCGAGAATGGCGCCGACCTCGTCGGGGCAGGAGAGGTGGAGGACCACCCGCAGCCCGAGGCCCTCGAGGCGCTGCGAGAGCCAGCGCGAGTTCGTGTCGAGCCCGTCGCCGCAGAGGAGTTCGGAACCGATGGCCACGATGGCCGCGCGTCGCACCATGGAGCCCAGTCTACACGGGCGCTCCTGCTGGCCGCTGCATCCGGGCCTCCGTATCCTGGACCCGGTGAGTCCGTCACGCTTTTCTCCACCGGCGGCCCCCGGCGTTCGCGCTCCCGAGGTCGCCTTGCCCTGGTTGCTCCGCTTGCGCTGGGTGGCCGTGTGCGGGCAGGCGACGACCCTGGCCCTGGTGGGAGGAGTGTGGCGGCTCGAGCTTCCCTACGTCCCGCTCTTGCTCCTGATCGGTTTGACGACGGCCAGCAATCTGCTGTTCCTCGCCTGGCTGCGCCGAGGACCTCCTCCCGCCGGACTCCTCCCCGGGGTGCTGGTCCTGGACACCCTCTCCTTTACCGCGCTGCTCTACTTCAGCGGAGGCCCCGAGAACCCCTTCGCGCCGCTCTACGCCATCCACGTGGCCATGGCGGCGGTGACCCTCAGCCAGCGCTTCGCTTGGGGCATGGCGGCGCTGTCTGCGCTCTGTTACGGGCTCTTGTTCCTCGGACACCATCCGCTCCCGCTCGACCGCGCGCGCCCCGGCGACTTGGCCCTCTACCAAGCGGGAACCTGGGTGTGCGTTTCCTTGGTGGCGGGCGTCTTGGCCGCGTTCGTGGGGCGCATCGCAGCGGCCCTTCGGGCTCGCGAGGAGCAACTGGCGCGCGTGCGCGCGGTGGCGGCCCGCAACGAACGCCTGGCGAGCCTCACCACCTTGGCCACCGGCGCCGCCCACGAGTTGGGTACGCCGCTGGGGACCATTGCCGTGGTCGCCCGCGAGTTGGAAGTGGCGGCCGAGCGCGCGGGCGACGGGCCCCGGGCCGAGGACGCCCGCCTGGTTCGGGAGCAGGTGGATCGCTGCCGGGGCATCCTCGATCGGATGGCCCTCTGGGCGGAGGAAGACGGCGGACGAGCTCCCGAAACCATCTCTCCCGCAGAGCTGCTGGCGGATCTGCGCGGTGGCCTGGGCGAACGCGGTCGGGTGGTGACCCTCGAGGAAGCGGAGATGGGGCCGCTGCGGGTCCCTCGCGCCGACCTGGTCGAGGCGCTGGTGCCGCTGCTCGACAACGCCCTCGACGCGACGGGGGGCGAGGGGCCCGTGCGCCTGGAACTCTCCCGCGTCGCGGGGCAGTTGCGCTTCGTCGTTCGCGACGGAGGGCCGGGCATGGATGCCGAGACCCTTTCGCGAGCCAGCGAGCCCTTCTACACTACGAAGCCGCCCGGCAAGGGGACCGGGCTTGGGCTGCACCACGTGCGCTTGGTGGCCGAGCGCTTGGGCGGGAGCCTGGTCCTGCGTTCGGCGCCGGGGCAGGGGACCGAGGCGGTCCTCAGCGTGCCGGAGGCCCGCGAACCGTGACCCGAGCCCAGCCGGAGACGAAGCGACCATCGTGAGCGACCCCGGAGCGCGACGCCTGCTCCTCGTCGACGACGACGAGACCTTCCGCGAGCGCCTCGCGCGGGCCTTTCGCGACCGCGGACTGGAGGTCGCGGGCGCGGGGAGCAGCACGGAAGCCTTGGCGCGGGCGCGGGACTTCGATCCCGAGTTCGCCGTGGTCGACCTGCGCATGCCCGGACCCTCGGGCATGGACTTGGTCAAGGAACTCGTGCAACTCGTTCCGGGAATTCGCGTGGTGATGCTCACCGGCTACGGGAGCATCGCCACCGCCTTGGAGTCCGTCCGCCGCGGCGCGGTGGACTACCTCACCAAGCCGGCCGACGCAGACCAGATCCTGGCCGCCCTCGAGGGCCGCCGCGAGACGCCTCCTCCTCCCCAGAGCGCCCCGAGCCTCGAGCGCGTCGAGTGGGAGCACATTCAGCGCGTGCTCGCCGACTGCGGGGGGAACGTCAGCCAGGCGGCGCGGGTTCTGGGCATCCACCGGCGGACGCTGCAACGCAAGCTCAACAACTACCCGCCCCGCCGGTGAGTGGAGCCTCTTCCCGAGCGCGTCGGGATCGGGAGAGAAGGTTGCAGCGCGTGGCTCGAGCGTCACTCCGCGCCGAGCGCTCGATCCACGGCGGATCCGGCGCGGGGCGCCGGCCACGGGGGGGGCGGCGGCAGGGACCGCTTGGCCTTCCAGTCGGCGAGGGGCTGCACCACCGCCGGTCGGCCGTTGTCGCGAAACCAACTGTCGACTACGTAGACGACTCCGCTTCGCCGCTCCCGCATGCTGGCCGAATAGTGGCTGGCGAAGAAGCCACGGTGCTGGGTTCCCAAGGGGCGGTGGAAGCGCAGGTGTCCCCGGCGGAGGAGGAGGCCCAGCAAGGTGGTGGTGTTGGCGCTCTCGTCCAGGCAATCTTGTTGGCCGGGCGTCCCGGCCCCTTCGAAGTTGCCCTTCCAGCCGCCTTTGTCCTCGGCGGTGCCTGCCAAGGGGCCCACGGCGCGCTCGAAGAGCGCCACGGCGAGGGATACGCGTTCGCGCTCCTGGGCGGCGTCGCGCGAGGGGGGCGAAAAGAGGGCGTCGAGGTCCTTCCAGAGGGCCTGCGGCAAGTCGATCTCCTCGACGGCGGTGCAGTCGTAGGAGTGGCAGATGCCCACGTGCACCGAATCCTCCCGTTCGGTGGGGCGTTCCAGTCGGCCGGCCAGACCGGGGCTTTCCGGGGAGTCCGGATCGAGGCGGCGGAAGCGAACGCGCGCGAATTGCGGGACTCGGACGAGGTGGACGTTGGCGGAGTGGGGTGCCGGGCGACCGACCGTGTAGCCGACCTCCACCCGCCGACCCCGGCGCACCAGGGAAACGATGCGCACGGGACGGTTCGGCGCGGAGACACCGGCGATGCGGGACTCGGAAGCGGAGGGGGAGCCCCGCACGGCTTCCCAGTCCGCGGCCTTGCGCTTGCGCCGCAGGCGCAACGGGAGCTGCGCCCACAAGCCGGCCTCGGCGAGTTCCTCGAGGCCGTCCACGGCGAACTCCTCGACGCCCTTGCTCCAGGGGAGAGCCATGAAGCCT
>RFHU01000002.1 GCA_003695705.1 Planctomycetota bacterium | reverse complement strand
GAAGGCCTCGTCGAAGAAGAAGGCCTCGTCGAAGAAGAAGGCCTCGTCGAAGAAGAAGGCCTCGTCGAAGAAGAAGGCCTCCCCCAAGAAGGACGCAGGCGTCGCAGCGCTGAGAGCGCGCCTCGCCGAACTCGACGCCGCGCGGGAGGCCGCCGACGCCCAGCGCGCCGAAGCCCTCCAGGCCCTCGAGGCCGCCGAGGCCGGGCGGCGGGAGGCCGAGCGCGCCCTCGCAGACGAGCGGGCCCGCGCCGACGAGGCCGCGGCCGCGCGGGAGGCCGCCGACGCCCAGCGCGCCGAAGCCCTCCAGGCCCTCGAGGCCGCCGAAGCCCGGCGGCGGGAGGCCGAGCAGACCCTCGCCGACGAGCGGGCCCGCGCCGAGCAACTCGCCGCCGCGCTGGAGAAGGAGCGCGCGCGCAGCGCCGACCTCGCGCAGCGGGCGAAAGCCTTCGGACCCGAGGAGGAGGCGCGGCTGCGCGCGTCCCTCGAGGCAGCCCAGGCGCGCATTCGCGAGCTCGAGGCCCGCTGCCGTGCGGGGAGCCAGGCACTGGCCGAGTTGCGCGAGCGCCTGGCGGAAGCCGAGGAGCACGCCCGCCTCGCCGGCTCGGGGGGCGAAGGGCGCGCGCGCCTCGAGCGCGAGCTCGCCGAGGCCCAGCGCACCGCCGAGCAGCTCCTCGGGGGCAAGAAGGAGGCGGAGCGGCAGGTAGAGGCGCTGCGCACCGAGCTCGCCCGCTACCGGGAGCGGGCGAAGAACGACGAGAGCCAGCGGCTCGCCGCGCTGCGCGAGGAGCTGCACCACGCCACGCGCGAGGCCCGCGCAGCGCAGGCGGCGGCGAACGAGGCCCGCACCGACCGCCTCGAGGCGCGCTCCCGGGAGCCGGACTCCGCCGGCTCCGCGTCGCCCGAAGCGGAGGGGCTCCGCGCCGAGCTGCGGCGGGCGCGCGCCCGGCACGAGGAGCTGCTCGCGCAGCTCGCCGACGTGCGCGCGGGGCTCAGCCGGAGCCAGGCGGTCGCCCGACGCATGAGCGCCTCGCAGACCCTCTCCCGCGAACGGGTCGGCGAGGCCGTCGCCTCCGAAGTGCGCGCGGCGGCCCAGGAGTTGGAGCGCCTGATGGCGGAGCTGGAGGGCAAGGTGGCGGCCGCCGAGGCCCGCACCGCGCCTTGAGGGCGCCGCCCCTCCAGGGCGCGGCGCCTCCCGACGAAGCAGCGCGGACGGACCCGGTGCCGGAGCCGGACGGGCCCGGCTCGCCGCGCTGCGCGAGGAGCTGCACCACGCCACGCGCGAGGCGCGGGTGGCGCAAGCGGCGGCGAACGAGGCCCGCACCGCGCGCCTCGACGAGCGCTCCCGGTCCCCGGACTCCGCCGACTCCCCGTTGCTCGACGCGGAGGGGCTCCGCGCCGAGCTGCGGCGGGCGCGCGCCCGGCACGAGGAGCTGCTCGCGCAGCTCGCCGACGTGCGCGCGGGGCTCAGCCGGAGCCAAGCGGTGGCTCGGCGCATGAGCGCCTCGCAGGCCCTCTCCCGCGAACGGGTCGGCGAGGCCGTCGCCTCCGAAGTGCGCGCGGCGGCCCAGGAGTTGGAGCGCCTGATGGCGGAGCTCGAGGGCAAGGTGGCGGCCGCCGAGGCCCGCACCGCGCCTTGAGGGTGCCGCCCCTCCAGGGCGCAGTGCCTCCCGCCGAAGCAGCGCATCCGGAGCCGGAGCCGCAGCCGGACGCGCCCGCCTCGCCGCGCCCGCTCCGCCGGGACCGCGCCGCTCCCCTGCCTCCTCCCGCGCGCGCCCGGGAGCCGCCGACCCAAAGCGCTCGGAGCCGGGTCGGAGCCGGAGCCGGACGCGTCCCGTCCGGACGGCGTCGGCCCGGCGCGCGCAGGGCTGCACGCCCTGCCTTGTGCTCGGCCGACGCGCGGTGTGAGATGCGCGCATGCCCGACCCGCTCACGATCGGAACGCGGGGCAGCCGGCTCGCCCTCTACCAGGCGAGGCTCGTCCGGTCCCTCCTCGCGGAACGCCTCGGGCTCGCCGCCGAGCTCGTGGTGCTCAAGACCCAAGGCGATCGCGACCAGAGCCGCCCCGTCACGGAGCTGGGCGGCGTGGGGGTCTTCGTCAAGGAGCTCGAGCGCGCGCTCGTGGCCGGCGAGGTGGACCTCGCGGTGCACTCGCTCAAGGACCTTCCCACCGAAGGACCCGAGGAGCTCTTCGTCGTCGCCGTTCCGGAGCGGGTCGGCGCCGGCGAGGTGCTCGTGGTGCGCGAGGAAGCCTACGACGCGGGCGCCGGAGTGCTTCCCCTCCGCGCGGGCGCGCGGGTGGGCACCGCCTCGCAGCGCCGGCGCGCGCAGCTCCTCGCCCTGCGCCCCGACCTCGAGGTGGTCGGAATTCGCGGCAACGTTCCCACCCGGGTGGAGAAGGCCCGGAGCGAAGTCGACGCGGTCGTCCTCGCCGCCGCCGGAATCGACCGCCTCGGCCTCGAACTCCCCGCGGGCCTGCGCCGCGTCGACCTGCGCCCCGAGGACCTCTTGCCCGCTCCCGGACAAGCCGCCCTCGCCATTCAAGTGCGCCGCGGCGACCCGCGCACCGCGCCCCTCGCCGCCCTCGACGACGCCGAGGCCCGCGCGCGGGTCGAGGCGGAGCGCGCGCTCCTCCACGCCCTGGGCGCAGGCTGCAGCGTCCCCCTCGGTGCCTACGCCACCGCCACCCCGCGCGGCCTGGTGCTCGCCGCCCTTTACGACGTGAGCGGCGGCGCCGAGACCCCTCGCCTCCGCCGAGCCCTGGTGCGGGCCGACGAACCCAAGGCCGCCGCCCGCCTGGCCTTGCGCGTGCTCGACCCGCCGCCCGCCGCGCCCCCCGCCTCCTTCGCCGGGCGCCGGGTCCTCGTCGCCCGCGACCCCGACCGCGCCGCCGAGCTGGTCGAGACGTTGCGCGCAGCCGGCGCAGAAGCTCGCTGGTGGTCTCCCTCGCGCCGCCGCCCCCTGGGCGGCGACTTGCCCCTCGACACGGCGCTGGAAGAGCTCCCCGCCGGGGGCTGGGTGGTCTTCGCCAGCGTCAACGCCGTGCGCCACGCCGAGAAGCTGCTCGGCGAGGACCTCGCCCGCCTCCTCGCGGAACGCCGGATCGCCGCCGTGGGGCCCGGCACCGCCCGCGCCCTGGCCGCGCGCGGCGTCCCCGTGGACCTCGTGCCCGAGCGCGCCAGCGGCGTCGGCGCCGCCGAGGCCCTCCTCGCGCGCTTCGGCCCAGAGCGCCCTCCCGTGCTCCTCCCCGCGGCCCGCGGCGGGCGCACCGAACTCAGCGACGCCCTGCGCGCCGCCGGCTGCGAGGTCACCCTCCTCGAGCTCTACGAGAGCCAGGCCAACGACCCCCCGCCCCGCGAAGTGCTCGCCGACCTCGACGCCGTGGTCCTCGCCAGCCCTTCGGGGGCGCGCGCCGTCTTGGCCGCGCCGCTCCCCGAGGGCTGTCGCCTGGTCGCCTTCGGGGAGAGCACCCGCGCCGAGATCGAGTCCCTCGGCCGCCGCGCGGCGGCGGTCGCCGAGCAGCCCACCGTGGCCGGCGTCCTGGCGGCCCTTGCCGCCGCCTTCGCCGACCGAGGAGCCTGAACCATGCGCGTCCGACCGCGCCGCCTGCGGCGCACCGCCGTCCTGCGCGACCTCGCCGCGGAAGTCCGCCTTTCGGCCGCCGAGCTGATCCAGCCCCACTTCGTCCTCCCCGGCGAAGGGGCCCGCCAGAGCATCGACGCCATGCCCGGCATCGAGCGCCAGTCGGTCGACCTGCTCGTCGAGCAGGTCAAGGCCGACCTCGACCTGGGCATCCGCGCGGTGCTCCTCTTCGGCGTCCCCAGCGGAGAGAAGCATCCCGACGGGCGCGGCGCCTTCGAGGGGACCCCCCTGGTGGCGCGGGCGGTGAGCGCGCTGCGCGAGGCCTTCGACGACCGGGTGTGCGTCGTGACCGACGTGTGCCTCTGCGCCTACACCCAGAGCGGCCACTGCGGCGTCGTCGACGCCCGCGGCGAAGTCGTCAACGACGCCACCCTCCCGCTGCTCGCGCGCATGGCCCTCGCCCACGCCCGCGCCGGCGCCCACGTGGTCGCCCCCTCCGACATGATGGACGGGCGCGTGGGCGCGATCCGCGACCTGCTCGACGCCGAGGGCTACTCCGAGACGGCCATCCTCTCCTACGCCGCCAAGTTCGCGTCGGCCTACTACGGCCCCTTCCGCGAGGCCGCGGGCAGCGCCCCGGGCAAGGGCGACCGCAAGGGCTACCAGGCCGACCCCCGGGACGGGCGCGGCGCCGTGCGCGACGCCCTTCTCGACGAGGAGGAGGGAGCCGACATGCTCATGGTCAAGCCCGCCCTCGCCTACCTCGACGTCATCGCCCACCTGCGGGCCCAGACCGACTTGCCGCTCGCCTGCTACAACGTCAGCGGCGAATACAGCATGGTCAAGGCCGCCGCCCGCGACGGGCTGGTCGACGAAGCGAGCCTGGTGGTGGAGAACCTCGTGGCCATGCGGCGTGCCGGGGCCGACCTGCTCATTACCTACCACGCGCGCGAGGCCCTGCGCGCAGGATGGATCTCGTGACCGGACTCGAGCTGTCGCGCTCCCGCGCCCTCTTCGCCGAGGCCCAAGGCCTCCTCCCCGGCGGCGTCAGCAGCCCCGTGCGCGCCTTCCGTTCCGTGGGCGGGGACCCGATCTTCTTCGCCCGCGGCGAGGGCGCCGAGGTCTGGGACGAGGACGGCAACCGCTACGTGGACTGCTGCTGCTCCTGGGGCCCGCTCGCCCTGGGCCACGCCCACCCCGCCGTGGTCGAGGCCGTGTGCGAGGCCGCGCGCAAGGGGACGAGCTTCGGCACCCCCACCGCCGAGGAGCTCGCCCTCGCTCGCCTCGTCCGCGAGCTGCAACCCCTCGCCGAGCGCGTGCGCTTCGTCTCCAGCGGGACCGAGGCCGTCATGTCCGCCGTGCGCCTCGCCCGCGGCGCGACCGGGCGCGACCTGTTGCTCAAGTTCGACGGCTGCTACCACGGCCACGCCGACTACCTGCTCGTCAAGGCGGGCTCCGGCCTGGCCACGGCGGGGCAAGCCGACAGCGCCGGCGTGCCCGAGGCCATCGCCGGCACCACCGCCGTCCTGCCCCTGGGCGACCTGGACGCCCTGCGCGCCTTCTTCCGCGAGCGCGGCGCCGAGGTCGCGGCGGCCATCGTCGAGCCCGTCCCCGCCAACTGCGGCCTCCTCCTCCAGGAGCCCGCCTTCCTCGAGGCGCTGCGCGCCGAGACCCGCGCCGCCGGCGCGCTGCTCATCTTCGACGAGGTCATCTCCGGCTTCCGCCTCGGTCCCCGCGGCGCCGCCGGGCGCTACGGAATCGAGCCCGACCTGCTCACCTTCGGCAAGGTCATCGGCGGTGGACTCCCCGTCGGCGCCTACGCCGGCCGCGCCGAGCTCATGGAACAGGTCGCCCCCTCGGGCCCCGTCTACCAGGCCGGCACCCTCTCGGGGAACCCCGTGGCCATGGCCGCCGGGCGCGCCGCCCTCGAGGCCCTCCGCGACGGCGGCTGGGAACGCCTCGCCGAGCGGGGCGAGCGCCTCGCCGCGCTCCTCGAACCCGTGCTCGCCCCGCACCCGGTGAGCCTCGTCCGCGAGGGCTCCATCTTCTGGCTCGCCTTCCAAGAGCCCGCGCCGCGCGCCTGGCACCAGGTCGACCGCGCCGGCGCCGAGCGCTACCGCGTGCTGCATCGCGCCCTGCTCGAACGCGGCGTCTACCTCGCGCCCAGCGCCTACGAAGTCGGCTTCCTCTCCACCGCCCACACCGACGAGCACCTCGAGGCCATCGCCGCGGCCCTCGTAGACGCTCTGCCCCTCGCCTGCGGAGGCTCCGCGTGACCACGACCCCTCGCTTCCTCGCCGCCTGCCGCCGCGAGCCCGTGGACCGCCCCCCCGTGTGGCTCATGCGCCAGGCGGGCCGCTACATGGCGGAGTACCGCGCGGTGCGCGAGAAGGCCGGCAGCTTCATGAACCTGTGCCGGACCCCCGAGTGGTGCATCGAGGTCACCCTGCAGCCCATCCGGCGCTTCGGCTTCGACGCCGCCATCCTCTTCTCGGACATCCTCATCCCCGCCGAGGCCATGGGCGCCGAGGTGAGCTTCGTCGCCGGCGAAGGCCCCCGCATCGGGAACCCCGTGCGCGACGAAGCCGGCGTCGACGCCCTGCGCTGCCCCGAGCCCGAGGAGGCCTGCCCCTTCGTCTACGAGACCATCCGCGGCCTCCGGAGCGAGCTCGACGCAGAGACCCCGCTCATCACCTTCGTCGCCGCCCCCTGGACCCTCATGTGCTACCTCGTCGAGGGCGGGGGCTCGAAGCACTTCGAGCGCACCAAGACCCTCCTCATGGGCCGCCCCGACCTCGCCAAGCGTCTGCTCGACAAGATCGTCGCCTACTCGGCGCGCCACGCCGCCGCCGGCCTGCGCGCGGGCGCGCAGGCGCTGCAGCTCTTCGACACCTGGGCCGAGCTCCTCGCGCCGGCGGACTACGCCGGCTGGGCCCTGCCGGCCGCCAACGAGGTCTTCCGCCGCGTGCGTGCCGAGGTGGGCCCCGAGCCGCCCTTCATCTACTTCAGCAAGGGCAGCGCCGGGCAACTCCCCGTCCTCGGCGCCGTGGAAGCCGACGTCGTCTCCATCGACTGGCGCCTCGACCTCGCCCGCGCGCGGCGCGAGCTGGGCGAGAGCAAGGCCCTCCAAGGCAACCTCGACCCCCTGGCCCTCCTCGCCGGCCCCGAGGCGACCCGCGAGCGCACGCGCGCGGTCCTCGAGGCGGGCGGCGGGCGCGGGCACATCGTCAACCTGGGCCACGGGATCCTCCCTCAGACCCCGCTGGAGAGCGTGGACGCGCTGCTGGAGACCGTGCGCGGCGGGACCCCCTGAGCGCGGCCCCCGTCGTCGTCGTGGGCGCCGGCCTCGCCGGCTTGGTCGCCGCCACCGAGCTGCGCCGCCGCGGCGTCGACGTCCTCTGCTTCGAGGCCGCCGCGCGGCCCGGGGGGAAGGTGCACACCGTCCACGAGGACGGCTACCAGCTCGAGTGGGGGCCCCAATCCTTCCTCTGGGAAGAGGACGGGGCGCTGGCCCGCGCCATCGCCTCGGCCGGGCTCGCGGGCGAGGTCCTCGAGCCCCACCCCGCGGCGCGCAAGCGCTACGTCCTCTGGAAGGGGCGGCTGTGCCGCGTCCCCAGCGAGGCCTGGCGCGTGCTCGGGTTCTCGGGCCTCCTGCGCGCCCTCTGGGAACCCCTCGTCCCCCGCCGCCGCCGCGGTCCGCCCGAATCCGTGGAGGCCTTCGTGCGGCGCCGCTTCGGGCGCGACGTCGCCCGACGCCTCTTCGACGCCCTCGCCTCGGGCGTCTTCGCCGGCGACCCGGCCCGCCTCGAAGCCCACACCGCCTTCGCGCGCATGACCGAGCTGGAGCGCGACTTTGGGAGCGTCGTGCGCGCCGCCCTGGGCGGCGGCTTCCGCCCCCGCCCCCTGCGCGGACTGCGGGGCGGACTCGGCCGCTTGCCCCAGGCGCTCGCAGAAGGCCTCGGCGACGCCTTGCGCCTCGAAACCCCGGTAACGGCCTTGCGCCGCAGCGGCGTAGGCTGGGAAGTCGAGGCCGGCGGTCGCGCCCACGCGGCCGCCGCCGTGCTGGTGACCGTCCCCGCCGACGCCGCCGCCGAGCTCGTGCGCCCCCTCGACGCCGAGCTCGCGGGGCTGCTCGCCGGGATCCCTTACGCCGCGTTGGCTTCGGTGACCCTGGCCTACGAGCCGGCCGCCTTCCCCGAAGAGCCCGAGGGCTTCGGCTTCCTCGTCCCGCGCGGGCAAGGCGACATCCTGGGCTGCTTGTTCCCCTCGGCGGTCTTTCCGGGCGTCGCTCCCGAGGGACGGCTGCAGCTCCGGACGATGCTCGGCGGGCGCCGCGACCCCGGCGCGGTCTCCCAGAGCGACGAGGCCCTCGTGGCCCGCGCCCGCGCCTCCGTCGAAGAGGTCCTCGGCGCCGGCTGGGCGCCCGAGCGGGCGTGGGTCGTGCGGCACCCGCGCGCGATCCCCCAGTACGAGCTCGGCCACGGCGAGCGCGTGCGGGCCATCGAAGCGCGCGCCGCGAAGCTCGGCCTCTGGCTCACCGGCAACCCCTACCGCGGCGTTTCCCTCGGCGACGTGGCGCGGGACGCCGAGGCCACCGCGGAGGCCGTCGCCGCGCGCCTCGGAGCGCTCGCCTGAGCCGCCGCCTGCCGCGCGCTCTTCGCCACGCCGAACGCCCCGCCCGCCTCCGCGCGCAACGCGGCGCCTCCCCCCTGGCGCTACGGGAAGACCCCTGCTAGCTTCTCTCCGTGCCACGCTTCCGCCGGCATCGCGGTTTCACCTGAAGCCCGCGCTCAGTGCGCGCGGGTCGCGGGCGGACGTAGGCGAACGAGGGCAGCGGCGGTCGCTGCCGGGAGCGTACGGAAGGCCCTCCGGCCCCGCGCCGAGAGGAGCCTCCATGAGCCAAGCCCCTCCCTGGGAGGAAGTCCCGCGCGCGCCGCTCGCCTACGAGCGGCCGGGGATCGTCGTCGACCTGCGCCGCTGCATCGGCTGCCACGCCTGCAGCGTCGCCTGCAAGACCGAGCACCAAGAACCCCTCGGCAGCTTCCGCATGCGCGTGCGCTGGCTGCCGCGCCCCGACCGGCCAGGCCTCGCCTTCCTTCCCCTCTTCGACGCCGAGCGCTGCGACCTCGGGGCCGGGCGCGCGCGCTTCGGGCTTCGGCCCGCCTGCGTGGAGGCCTGCCCCACCCACGCCCTCGCCTTCGGCGACCTCGGCGACCCCGCCGACCCCGCCGCCGAGCTCGCGCGCCGGCTCGAAGCGGCTCCGCTCGACGCGCCCCGCGCCAAGCTGCACCCCG
>RFHU01000556.1 GCA_003695705.1 Planctomycetota bacterium | reverse complement strand
GGGGGCGGGCGCGTGGACCTGGCGCCGCTGGGCGACGAGCCACTGGGCCTGGGCGGGCGTCACCAGCCCGCGCGCGACCAGTTCCTCGAGGAGACCGCGCCCCGGAGGCAACTGTTGGTAGACCGCGCGGAGGACGTCGGGGGCGATGGCGTGGCGCTCGAGGAGGGCGCGACCGTAGGCTACGTCGTCCGGTGTGGGCACAGCGTTCTCTCCGTCGAGCCTACTCCGTTTCGCTGTGGCCTCGCCAGCGGGGTGGGGCGGCGATGCCCGCGGCGTCAGCGCGCGACCGTTTCGCGGAGCCGCTCCAGGGCCGGCCGGCCGCGCAGGAGCTCGGCGGCGTCGTTTTCCTGCCGCCGGTCGAGCAGGGCGACCACCTCCAGCTTCCGGCCGAGGTAGCGGGCGGCCGGCCGCGGGGTGGGATGCTGGGCCATGTAGAGTGCCAGGCGGGCGAGTTCGTTGGCCGGCATGGTCTGACGTCCCATGACCTCGACGAGCCCTGGGGCTTGCGGGAGCGCGCGCAGGGCGCTGAAGCCCAACGCGTCGTCGTAGGCGCGGTAGACGACCTCGGTGCAGACCAGCGCGTCGTCCGTGGCGAAGTCGAAGGAAAAGTCGTAGGGGCGTCCGAAGAAGGAGAGGCAACGGCGGAGCGCCGCGCCTCGTTCGGCGGGAGAGACGAGCGGCCGGAGGACGAGGGCATAGTCCTTCTGGACTGCGTGGGCGAGGGAGGAGAAGACCACTCCCTCGGAGACGGCCTCGATGACGCGCGCGGGGCGGCCCGACTTCCCACGCGCCGAGCGATAGTGCGGCAGCACTTCGCGCACCAGCGGGTCTTCGCCCAGGGTTCCGCCCTCGGGTCGGGGCAGGCTCAGCCAACCGCTGGCGGGTCCCAGGTAGACGAGGGCATGCGTCCAAAAGCCGGGGAGGAAGGCGTTGGAGAGGTAGTGGTCCTGGCGCACCAAGACGATGTCCCCAGGCCGCAGCAGCTCGCGCAAGGCGGCGAGCTGCGCGTCGGAGATGGCCGGCGGGGGGTGGGCGGTGCGCGCGTCGCCCAAGAAGCGGGCCACGCTGGCGACGAGGCCTGCAAAGGGAAGGCTCGCGGCGTTCTTGAGGCGCGCGTCCCAGAGTTCCTTGAGGGCCACGAGGCGCCCCAGCGGCTCGCGTTCCGCGGCACGGGCGCGGACCTGGGCCAAGCGGTCGAGGGCGCGGGCGAGGGCCGGAGCCTCCGGAGGCGCCGCGGTGTCGCCGGCGGTGTCCCAGCGCTCGTCGAGTTCGTCGAAGGCAGAGCGGAGGCTTGGGCTCAGGTAGAGGGAGAGGAGCGCCCGAACGCTGCCCTCCGGAAGGCGCGCAGGGGCCGCGGCGCCGCCGGCGCGGTGCACGACCAGAGGGCTCTCCGCGTCGAGCACTTCGTAGATCGGGTTGCGGTGCCACCAGGAGGCGCGCCACACGGCCAGGGTCGCGCGCCCGCCCACCACCGCGGCCAGGTAGCGGTCGAGGGCGGTGTGAAACACCCAGCGCGCGAGGACCGCCGCCGTGAGCGCCTCGCGGGCCACCGAAGGCGTGGCGGGCGGGCCGACGTTGCGCCAGCGGGCGAAGGTGTTCAGGGTGCGGTGCAGGGCGTAGACGAAGCGGATCTGTGCGGCGCGCGCGAATTCCGCCTCGCTGGGGGTGAGGACGGGATCGCTGCCGGAGCGCCGACGGTCGAGGAGGACGCCGGAGAGGAGTTCGACGCGGGCGCACTCTTGCTGCAGGGCCTCGTCGAGGCGGACGACCTTTTCGAGGTCGCGGGAAACGGCGGCCCGGAGGAAGTCCGCTCGCTCGCCGTCGAACCAGCGACCGGAACGATCCCAGGTCGAGGCGGCGGCGATGGCGTCGAGGAGCTTGGCCGCGGGCAGTGGCGCGCGCGCCGTGGGCGGGAGCTCGATCCGCAGGCGGGGGAGTTCGGGGTCGAGCGCGGCGCGGGCTTCGGCGCGCGGGTCCACGACGACGTCGACGGCGAACACGTCGAAGGGCGAGCGCCGGTAGGCCTCGCGCACTTCGCGGAGCTGGGCCAGGACGAGGTCTTCGGGGGGGCGTTGGCCTGCTCCGCAGCGCACACGCACCCGCAGGGGCAGGCGCCATGTCGCTCGGGCCCAGTCGCTCAGGCGCTCGGCCTCGGCGCGAACGCGCGGGCTGTCGGCCTCGTGGAGGGCGCTGCCGCGCGTGGTCGCGCAGCCGGCGAGGAAGCAGAGCGCGCTCAGGAGGACCGCTCTCCTGCTCGGGCTCTTCGTCGTCCACTGCGCCGCTCGGACAGGGCGGGGGAGGGTCGTGTCGCGCACGTCCCTGCGAGCGAGCGAGGGGCCGCGGGCTCGCTCGAGGGGGGCGGGGTGCTTCGCGCGTGACGTTTCGGGGCGCGGCGTGCCCTCGGCTGCAGAAAGGTGCCTTCGAGGATGCTGGGCGCAGACTTGCGCTCGGGAGTCGGTGGGGCGTGCGGTCCTCCGGTTCAGGAAGGGAAGCGGACGATTCGCCACGTACCGTCCTCCTGCTGGACGAGTTCGAAGGGGGCGAGCCCAGGGCCGCGGACCGTGGCCTTTCGGTCGCGGACCTCGGCCTCGAGAAGGGGCAAGAAGCGGTCGACGTGCTCCTTGCGGAGCCCGGTCTCGGCGCGCTGGAAGTCGCGCAGGAGCTCCTTGCGCAGGCGCGCGGCGTCGTGGTCGGCCCAGCGGCGGGGCTCTCGGGCGCGGAACCGGCGGAGGATGGCCTCCCAGTCCATGACCTGGTCGAGATCGCCCACGGGTCGAGCGTGGGCGAGGACGAGCAGGTAGAGGGCGCATGCGCCCAGAGGGCTCTGGGGCCCCGGCTCGATGGCGGGGCGCTTTCCGAGGTCGGCCAGGCACTCCTTCTCGCTGGAGGCCGCCACCATGCGGATGGGCTGCGTGCGCGAGCGGAAGGAGAGCAGGCGTCCTTCTGCGTCGGCGACGACCTCTTGGATCCCCTTGCGCACGCTGGCGAAGTGCACCCGGACGCCTTCGAGGGAGCGGCCGCGGTGCTCGACCTTCGTTGGGGGGAGGACCATCACCGCGACCTTGCTCGGGCGGGCTTCCCCCGACGCCTCCGGCCCCGCCTCCGTGAGCTCGGGCCAGTCGACGGTGCGCAGAGCGAAGCTCTCTCCCCTTCCTCGCGCCAGCTTGCGGCCCAGGAGGAGGGTGCAGACGAGGCCCTGATGGAGGGACCTTCGGCCGCCCACCGCGCTGCACGGCAGCGTGCTGTGCAATTCGCGTTCTCCCTTGCGCGCCGTGTAGACCCAGCGGTCACCCTCCCGGCGAAGGGAATACTCCTGGCGTTCCTCTTCGTCCCCCTTGCGGGCGAGGGCCCGTTCGGAGGACTCGAGCACGCCGAGGTCGGTGTCGTGGAGCGACGATCCCGAGCGGGTCAAGGTCGATCCGGCGAAGGTCATGCGCAGCTCGTAGCGCGCGGCGTAGGCCGCGCCGCTGTCGGCGGGCGCTCGCTCCACGTCGATGCGGACGCGGCCCACGCTTTCGCCGCCGGGCAGGTAGAGCCCCAGCCAGGTGGTCCCCAGCAGGGCCGGGTCGAGGTCGGTCCACCCGGCGAGGAGGGCGTCGCCGCGGCGCAGTCCCTCCTCCTCGCTCGGGGTGGGGCGTCGTGGCGGTCCTCCCGGGCCGCCCTGGGCCCACGCTGCACCCCCCAGCAACGCCAGCAGGATCGGGACCGCGTGCCAGAGCTTCATTGGACCTCCAGGCTTTCCGCCTTCGAGGCTGGTTCTAGCACGAAGCGTCGAGGCGAGGCCACCGCGCGACGGGGTATGCTCGCCGGGTGCTCTCTTCACCAGAGGCGAACGGTGCGCGGCGGGGGGGGGACCTCGGTCCCCTCGGGGTCTTCGTCGTCGGAGGTGCCTTGGCGGGTTTCGCCTGCGGCGCACCGTACGAGATTCCGCGCGACGCCCTCGCGCCTCTCGTGGGCGCGGCCGTTGGTGCGTTCCTCTGGTGGTTGCTGGAGGCTCCCCTGGCGGCCTGGCGGCGGGGCGGCGCGACGAAGGAGGTGGAGGAGTCCCGGGCGCCGGGCGCCGGACCACCGGCGACTACGCTTGCAGCAGGTCCGGCGCCGAAGAACGAAGCGGCCTCGGGGCCGGCGACGCCGAGGCCGGAGGGGTCGGCCCCGGGCGCGCTGGAGTTCGAGGCGGGGGGGGAGGGGAGG